>JAYVNV010000175.1:0-9203 GCA_043758265.1 Acidimicrobiaceae bacterium | reverse complement strand
CGGACTGAGCGTTGACAGTCTGGCCGTCAGCAAACTTCCAACCCTTCATCTGAATCGTGATCGTCTTGTTGCCATTGCTGAACTTCGGCGAAGCGCCGGTCGACAGTGACGGCACGTAGGCGCTTGATCCCTTGAGTCCGAACCAGTAGAGAGGACGATACATCAGCTCTTGGAACTGGTTGATGTTAGGAACGGAAAAGAATGAGCAACCCATGTACGGGAAGATGTAGTTCGGGTTGGCACCCGCACCTTCCGCTGCTGTGATAGTTCCCGATTGAGCGGCTGCGCTGCTCACCGCCGGGGCAATGAGACCCATTGACAACGCACTGGCTACTGCGCCAATGGTCATCGTAAGTCGAATTTTGTGTCTAATTTGCATAGTAAATTGCCTCCCAGTGCCACCGAAGTAGTCACAATTATTTTGCTTCCCATCACTGATGGTCATTTGGCCACTGTATCTGGTGCACTGGGTTGGATTATGTTCACCACTCTCAAAAAAACTTGAGAAATAATGTCAATTTTTAGTCGAGAACGACGCCCTAAGTAAGAAGCCCAAAATAGAACCCTTTATCCATTGCAACATTCATTACAACGGCGTTTCGAGAGCCCAACGCAAGATCGCTTCGGCATCGGAATGCTCAAAGCGAAACCCCTTTTCTAGAAGTTTCGTCGGATGAACGCGTTGACTCGCGAGCACTGCGCCGACCGCCAGTGGCGCGCCGAGCGCGACCTTCAGCGCAGCAGCGGGTACGGTCGCGAAGGTCGGTCGATGGAGTTGATGTCCGAGCGCACGAGTAAAGTCGGCGTTGGTCAGGGGCGTCGGCGCGCAGAGGTTGACCGGTCCTGCAATCTCATTATCGATTACGTGAAGTATTCCTCTCACCTCGTCGAAAAGTGATATCGGACTTAGCCACTGTCGTCCACTGCTTAAGCGACCTCCGAGACCGGCGCGAAAGAGAGGTAGCTGCTTCTTCAGTGCACCGCCGTGACGACTCATGACAATGCCGGTACGAAGGAAGGCGACCTTGGATTCAGATCCCAGCTCGCTCGCAGCAGCCTCCCAGCGCACGCAAACATCGGCCAGATAATCATTGCCGCGAGGGGAGGATTCGTCGACGAGCTCGTCGACTCTTGAACCGTAGTAGCCAATCGCAGATCCACTGGCGAGGAAGGACGTGTTGTTCGAACGCTGAAGCGTTCGAACCAGCAGTGTGGTGCTCTTCGTCCTTGACTCGAGAATCTCGCGCTGTCGCCTCTTCGTCCATCGTCGATCGCCAATCCCCGCGCCGGCCAGATTGACGACCGCGTCCAGGCCGCCCGCCCGCACGAGATCGCTTTCGTCAACGAAGTCCGAGTCGGGATCCCAGCGGACACTGCCAGGGTCGTTGGCCCGCGACGAAGGTCGAACGAATCGCACGACGTCGTCACCTCGCTCAAGTAGTGCAGTCGAGAGCGCCGCGCCGATCAAGCCCGAGGAGCCCGTTACGCCAACGCGCATGTTTCGCTCCACAATGATTCGATGACGGCGATTAACTGGTCGGGCACCGAAAGGTGCGCGCCGTGGGTGGCGTCGTGCAACGCTCGGCTCGCGATGGCGGGGTTAATCCTTCGTAGTTCGACGCAGAGCGACTGGTAGTAGTCGCTGATTGGTCCATCACCGTAGAGGTAGTGGGCCGGAACTCTTAACGCCGCGAGGTCGAATGGTCCGCGCTGGCCGCGCAGGCCGGTTAAATCGCTCAGTAGTGCCGGACCGTCGGCGCGGCGCGAAGCCCGCTGCAACTCGCTTAGTCGTTCCCACGCGTAATCGGAGACCTGGCGTCGAAAGAATCGCTCAGCCTCGAGCGACGGATCGTCCGAGAAGAGCGTGCGAGAGACCTGGCGACGCAGGATCCACGGTAGTGGCGCCTCGTAGACGACGACCAACTGAGCGAGCGTTGGCTCGGCAATCGCGGCGGCGAGGGTGACGACGCCCCCGAAGCTGTGTCCGAAAAGGATTACCGGGCCGCGAGCGGCCTCGCGACGTGCGAGGGCGAGTAGATCGTTGCGGTCATGCTCGAGTCCGAGTGGGTACAGATTGCGCGAGCCTTGGTATCCGCGTCGGTCGTAGGTCACGAAATCGAAGCGGTCAGTGCGTCGAGCGAGGCGGGCGAAGGAGCCGCCCCGGTCGAGTCCACCGTGCGCGCAAATGATTGTGGCCTCGGGGTGCTGCACTCGACGTTCGGCGACAGCCAAGCCGGGTACCGGCGAATCACCAGTGAAGTGGAGTCCCTGGGGCAGTGGCGGATAGGAGGACACATGGTGAACCTACTCGCCGATTGAGCGTCGCGAATTTCCGTGTCACCTATGAGGTACCCCTAGGCTGGGGGGGTGAGTACGCCCCCCGACTCGTCGCCGCCGCCTCGTATCAGTAAGGGCTCCTTTGGGCCTAACGCGTGGCTCGTTGACGACATGTACGACCGGTTCCTCTCTGATCCCACGTCCGTGGCCGACAGCTGGCGCGAGTTCTTCGTCGACTACCAGCGATCAACCGTTCCGACGGTCGCGACGGCCACGCCACCACCCCTAATTCGTCCCGTGACCTCAATCGACAATGAGACGACACCGCTGCGGGGGGCGGCAGCGCGCATCGTCGCCAATATGCGCGACAGTCTCGCTGTCCCGACGGCGACCAGTGTCCGTATCGTCTCGGCGCGACTCCTGGAAATTAATCGGACCGCGCTGAACGAGTCGCTTGCTCGCTCGAGCGGCGCGAAAGTCTCCTTCACCCACTTCATTGCCTTCGCGATTCTGAGGGGCCTCGCCGAGCTTCCGAGCCTTAACGCCTCGTTCGTCGACACGGTCGATGACAAGGGGACGCCGGGCATTCGTCGGCACAAACACGTGGGACTCGGACTGGCAGTCGACGTCCTGCGGCCCGACGGGACGCGCAACTTGCTCGTGCCGGTCATCCGCGACGCTGACACGATGGACTTTCGGACCTTCCTCTTGGCCTACGAGGACTTGGTGCGAAAAGTCCACAATTCTAGTTTCGGCGCCGACGACTTCGTCGGCGCGACGGTATCGCTGACGAATCCGGGCACCCTTGGCACGGTCCAGTCGGTCCCTCGTCTGATGGTCGGTCAAGGCGCGATTTTCGGCGTCGGTGCGCTGGGCTGGCCGGCCGGCTTCGAGTCCGCCGATCCGCGGGCTCTCGCCGAGCTCGGCGTCGGAAAGACACTGACACTCACCTCCACCTATGACCACCGCATCATCCAAGGTGCTGAGTCAGGTCTCTTTTTAAAGTTTGTTGCCGAGTGCCTAACCGGGGGGCATGAGTTCTACGACAAAATCTTTGGGTCGCTCGGCATCCCCTACGAACCGGCCCGCTGGTCGGTCGACCGCAACCCGGCCCTCGCCGACGGCGACGCCGAGCGGATCTTGAAGCAGATTCGCGTCCAAGAACTGATTAACATGTACCGAGTACGCGGTCACCTAAATGCGCACTTAGACCCACTCCATAGCGAACCGCCGCCGCTGCACGCGGAACTAGACATCGCGAATTACGGGCTTACGATCTGGGATCTCCAGCGTTCGTTCGTCGTTGACGGCTTGGCCGGACGCACTGAGGCGACCCTCGAGGAGATCCTGTCGATCTTGCGCGCTGCCTACTGTCGCACGACCGGCATTGAGTACGGCCACATCATGGATCCCGAGCAGAAGCGCTGGATCCAACAGCGAGTCGAAGGGGTCAGCCCCGCGCTCAGCCTCGAAGAACAACACCGCGTGCTCGAAGCGTTGAATGAGGCCGAGGTCTTTGAACGGTTCCTCCACACGCGCTACGTCGGCCAGAAGCGCTTCGGCCTGGAAGGCGGCGAGTCCACAATCGTGGCACTGCGAACGATGCTCGACGTCGCGGCTGATCAGGGGGTCAAGGAGGCCGTCATCGGGATGGCGCATCGCGGACGGCTCAATGTCCTCGCGAACGTCGTCGGTAAGTCCTATAACGATATATTCTCCGAGTTCGAGGGCAACCTCGATCCCGAGAGTGTCCAGGGGAGCGGTGACGTCAAGTACCACAAGGGCGCGCGCGGTGAATTTAAGAATCCGCGCGGTGCGTCAATCGACGTTTCGATGGCTTCGAACCCGTCGCACCTCGAGGCGGTCAGTCCCGTCGTTGAGGGCATCGTCCGCGCCAAACAGGACCTCCTCATTCGCCCGAATGACGGCACGAACGTCGAGGCGATGACCGAGCACTACCCCTATCTCGCGATCCTCATCCACGGTGACGCGGCCTTCGCGGGACAGGGTGTCGTCGCCGAGACTCTTAACATGTCACAGCTCTCGGGTTATCACGTTGGCGGCGCAATTCATATTGTGATCAACAACCAGGTCGGCTTCACCACGGCACCGGAGTCGGCCCGATCAAGTTTCTACCCGACCGACGTCGCCAAGATGATCCAGGCACCGATTTTTCATGTCAACGGCGATGATCCTGAGGCGTGTGCGCGTGCCGCGCGACTGGCCTACGACTACCGCGAGACGTTCCACCGCGACGTCGTGGTTGACATCGTCTGCTACCGACGCTTTGGTCACAACGAAGGTGACGACCCGAGCTACACCCAGCCCCAGATGTACAAGATCATCGATCAGATGCGCTCGGTGCGAAAAATCTATACCGAGACGCTGGTTCGCCGTGGGGACCTTTCCCTCGACGAGGCCGAGGTTGCCCTCAACGATTTCAACGCTCGTCTGCAAAACGTGCTCGACGAGGTTCGAACAGTGCCGGTGCCCGAGCTGCAAGGGGTGCCGGTGAATGAGGTGCCAAAAGACGCACCGGCCCCCGAGACCGGTGTCGAGCGTTCGACACTCATCGCCATCGCGAAGGCGACGATGTCGGCGCCTGAAGGATTCACCATTCACCCAAAACTGGAACGCCAGTTCACTCAGCGCCTCGCTCTGCTCGATGGCGGCGAGGTCGATTGGGCCCTCGGTGAGGCGCTGGCGATCGGTTCGCTCCTCCGAGAGGGTGTCAACGTCCGTCTCATTGGTCAGGACTCGCGTCGAGGAACCTTCTCACAACGCCACGCCGCTCTCATCGACTACGACAACGGCGATCAGTACGTGCCACTGGCCGGCCTCGGCGCGTCCGGCTTTTTCACGGTACGCGACTCGTTCTTGAGTGAGTACGCGGCACTTGGCTTTGAATACGGCTACTCGGTCGAGGCCCGCAACACGCTCGTGGCGTGGGAGGCACAGTTTGGCGATTTCATGAACGGTGCCGAGATTATTATCGACAACTTTCTAGTCGCGGCAGAGGATAAGTGGGGTCAGCTGGCGAGCCTCGTGATGCTCCTGCCCCACGGTTACGAAGGTCAGGGACCAGAGCATTCCAGCGGTCGACTCGAGCGGTTTCTCTCGCTCAGTGCACGAAACAACATTCGCATCGCCCAGCCCACGACCGCGGCGCAGTACTTTCACCTACTGCGCAGCCAAGTGCTTCGAGCGCACTGCACTCCACTGATTGTCTTCACGCCCAAGTCGCTGCTTCGTGCGGTGCAGACCCGCTCGACGTTGGAGTCCTTCGAGACGGGCTCCTTCGAGTCGGTGCTCGACGACGCGGTCGCCAATCCCGCGCTCGTGACCCGCGTAGTACTCGCGACCGGCAAAATTGCCCACGAGGCGATTGCCCGACGCGACGAAGCTCTCGAGTTCACGATCGCGGTCCTGCGCGTTGAGCAGCTCTATCCGTGGCCGGCCGACGCCATTGACGAGGCTTTGAGAAGCTTCGCGAACGTAACCGAGATCGTCTGGCTGCAAGAGGAGCCCGAAAACATGGGCGCGTGGCCGTTCGTGCACCGACGGATGCACGAACAGTTCCGCGCCAGCACGGTGCGTCACGTGGCGCGAGCCGAGTCGGCCAGCCCCGCGACGGGTAGTGGACTCGTACACACGGCCGAGCAGGCTGACCTCCTCAAACGAGCGATCGGATGAGTCCAGTCAAGCCAGCGCGTGTGCGTGTAGTCGTCGACGGATCGAACTTCGCGACGGAAGGTCGCGTCGTTCCCAGCCTCGCGCAACTCGACGAAGCGGTGAGGGCCTTCATGGAAGAGCACCCCAGCGCCGAGGTCATCGTGGTTGCGGACGCTAGTTTCGAGCATCGCGTCGCGCCCGGTGAACGCGCTCGTTTCAAAGAGGCTGAGTTGGCCGGTGAGATTGTGACGCCACCGGCTGGGGCCGTTGGCCGAGGCGACGCATTCATCTTGAAGATCGCTGACCGCATCCAGGGCGTCGTACTGAGTAACGACTCGTTCCAGGAGTTCCACCTCGAGTACCCGTGGCTCTTCGACGAGGGTCGACTCATCGGCGGCAAGCCGGTGCGCGGCGTCGGGTGGGTCTTTACACCACGCCTGCCGGTTCGCAACACCAAAACAACGCGCCCGGTGAAGAAGCTCTCCGTCACGCTTGCCAACGGTGCGAAACCGTCAATCGGCACGACGTTAACGCCGGTGAAAACGACAAAAGCGTTGAAGGCGCCCGCGAAAAAGGCGTTGATCAAGCCGGTCAAGTCCGCCAAGGCCGCCAAGTCCGTTAAGAAGTCTGCGCAGGTCGAGGAGCCGTTGGCGAAGAAGGCCGCGAAGAAGGCCGTCGCGAAAAAGGCGTTACCGGCGAAGAAAGCTGCCGTCAAGGCGGTGAAGAAGAGTGCCAAAGTCGCGGTCTCACCACTGGCCGCGATTTCACCAATGCCTGCGCCAGCGGTGGCACTTCGTCGAGGTCGTCATCCGGTCAATCCCGAGGCCGACTTCGCACTTTTTCGAAACTCGCACCGCTTGGGGACGCGTTTCGAAGGGGAAGTGACTGCATTTACTTCCCACGGCGCGGTGATCAAAGTGCAACTGAAGGGTGGTCAGGCAATCGAATGTTACGCACCAACGACCTTGCTTGGCACGCCCCCACCGGCGCGCGCGCGCGACGTCTTGAAACGTGGCGACAAACGGACATTTCAGTTAGTCACTGTCGACAGTGAACGACGGATCGCCGAGTTGGCGCTGCAGTGAGTGAGCTTTCGCTGAATCCGAGTGACTGGCTACCGCACCGCGCCCCATTCCTACTCCTTGACGAAATGGTGAGCATCGAGCCGGGCGTTCGCGCGAGCGGGCTTTGGCGACTTCGCGGTGACGAGTGGTTCTTCCCCGGACACTTTCCCGGACGGCCCACGACGCCGGGAGTCCTGCTGCTCGAATCGATGGCGCAGTGCGGGGCGGTTGCGGTCCTCGCTGATCGCACCTACACCGGTCGACTCCCGCTTTTTGGCGGCGTCGAACACGCGCGCTTCAGGAGACAAGTCGTGCCTGGAGACACGGTCTTGCTCGAGTGTGAGATGACCCAGTTGTCGGCGCGCGGCGGCAAGGGACACGCTCGCGCGAGCGTCGAGGGCAAGGTGGCGGCCGAGTCCAACCTTCTCTTCGTAGTGGCCGACGTCGCGTGAATGTCGTCACCTGGAACGTCAACTCACTGACCGCTCGCTGGGATCGCGTCGTCGCGTGGTTGACGGAAAACAGTCCTGACGTGGTGCTTGTCCAAGAGACCAAGCAGAACGACGAAAAGTTCCCCGCGGCCGCACTGAGCGACCTTGGGTTCGAGTCCGCTCACTTCGGCCAGGGTCAGTGGAACGGGGTAGCAATCCTCTCAAGAGTTGGAATTGACGACGTGCAACGGGGATTCGGCGACGACGACCGTGAGGCGCGGATCATTGGGGCCACCTGCGGGGGTATGCGTGTTCTGTCGTGCTACGTTCCAAATGGTCGGTCGTTGGACGATCCGCACTACGTGTACAAGTTGGCGTGGCTGGCGAAGTTGCGCGATCTCGTCGACGCCCGCGACCGCGAGCGCCACATCGTGGTGGGCGGCGACTTTAACGTCACCCCGAGTGACTTCGACTGTTACGACCCGAGCCAGTTCGTTGGTGCGACGCACGTCAGTGCACCCGAGCGAGAGGCGTTACGCGCGCTCGAGGCCACAGGTCTGTTCGACCTCACGCGTGCGCTGCACCCCGACGAGCCGTGTTATTCGTGGTGGGACTACCGCAACGGCTCGTTCCATCGGGGGTGGGGGCTGCGCATCGACCTGCTCTTCGTCGACGAGCCGCTACTCGCCCTTGCCACCGCCAGTTACGTTGACCGCGAGGCGCGAAAGGGAGAGAAACCGTCGGACCACGCCCCGGTCGTTGGGGTGTTCTCTTTTAACCCATACCTCGCGACAGGACGACCTCGATAAACATCGGGCCGGGCGTCGCGTAGGAAAGGTGCAACGCATTGACCAGTTCTTCGGCGTTGCGCGCGCGAAGTGCGGGCACCCCCTGAGCGCTCGCCAGGGCGCAGAGGTCGAGTAACGGATTGTCGAGCTCCAACAATTGTTCGCTCGACGCGCCCTTGCCCACCGCGCCGACGCGCTGGCGCTCGAAGTCGAGGATTGCGTAGCCCTGGTTGTTAAGTGCGACCACTGTCACGTCGAGACTCTCGCGCGCCATGGTCCAGAGTGACTGCAGCGTGTACATCATCGAGCCGTCGGATTCAAGCGCGAGGACGCGCTGTCCGCTTCCTGTCGCCGCGCCGACCGCCAGGGGAAGACCCAGTCCTATCGAGCCCCCCGTCAAGGTCATCCATCGATGCGGCGGCGCGAACTGCGTCGCGGCGAAGAGAGAAATCCCACTGGTGTTGCTCTCGTCGGCGACGATGAGGTCCTCGGGCATCGAAGCGCCGATCGCCGCGGCGAATGTCTGTCGATTCAGTTCACCACTGGGCGCTGGTGGTGCGTGAGCGTTGACGACCGAGCGCTTCGGCGCATCGAGCGCGTCGACTAGCCACGCGAGAGCGGCCGTGGTGTCGGTACCGGGAGGCGCAATTGACACGAGTTCGCACGACTCACTCACGAGCCGGCTCGGCAGGTTGGGGTACGCAAAGAAGCCAACGGGTTCGACAGTGCCGATGAGGAGCAAGACGTCGAGATCGCCCAACTGCGAGGCCGCAAACTCGCTGAGGTAGATCAATCGTTCGGGATTGGCGACCCCAGCCCCGCGGTCCACAATCGACGGGAACGTCTCCATCAGCACCTTGGACGACGTAGTGTCGCCCAGTCGCTGCGCGAGGTCGAGTTGGTCGACACTCAGCGCAGCGCCCCCGAGGAAGAGGGCACAGCGTTTTGTGCGAAGGCAGGTCAGGGCGTAG
>JAYVNV010000174.1:0-2958 GCA_043758265.1 Acidimicrobiaceae bacterium | reverse complement strand
GCGCGTTGTCGAGCGATCGTTTCCGGACACCAAAATACGCGTGCAGGGCAACCAGATCTCGGTCACGGGTCCCGACGCGGCGAAGGTGCTGCGTCTCTTCGACGAACTCGTTCTCGTCCTCGAGGGCGGTCAGGCGCTCGACACCACAAAAATTGCTCGGACCATCGACATGGTCGATGACGATCTTCGCCCCAGCGAGGTCCTTCGCCACGAGGTCGTGCGCGGCGCCAAGGGCAAAACCATCCGACCCTCGACGGCCGGTCAGAAGCGCTACACCGACGCCATCGATACCTCGATCATCACCTTTGGCATCGGGCCGGCCGGTACTGGTAAGAGCTACCTCGCCGTCGCCCAGGCGGTGCAGGCGCTCCACCGCCGTCAGGTCCAACGAATCGTGCTGACCCGTCCGGCCGTCGAGGCGGGCGAGCACCTCGGTTTCCTGCCCGGTGACCTCATGGCGAAGGTCGATCCCTACCTTCGACCGCTCTACGACGCCCTCTACGACATGGTCGGCCCCGAGGGCGCGCAGCGCCTTATCGCCAACGGCACCATTGAAGTAGCGCCGCTCGCCTTCATGCGTGGGCGGACCCTCAACGACTCCTTCATCATTCTCGACGAGGCGCAGAACACGACGCCCGAGCAGATGAAGATGTTCCTCACCCGCATTGGCTTTAACTCCAAGGCCGTCGTCACCGGCGACGTGACGCAGATCGACCTGAACGGCAAGCCCAGCGGCCTGGCGACCATTGAGAAGATCCTCTGGAACGTCGAGGGGGTCAGCTTCATCCACCTGACCACCAAGGACGTCGTGCGTCACCGCATCGTCGCTGACATTGTCGCCGCCTACGAACAGATGCAGCCGTGAGCATCGATATCTACGCCGCTGACGAGCAGCACGACGAAGCGATTGACCTTGAGCGCTGGGTCGCGCTGGCGAACGGTGCCCTGACCGACGAAGGGGTGCGCGGGCTGGCCGAGGTCTCGCTGATCTTCCTCGACGAGGGGACCATCGCCGCGCTCAATCACCAGTTCATGGCTCGAGAGGGGCCGACTGACGTGCTCAGCTTCCCAATCGACAACGAACCGGAACCGACCGGTCGGGTACCCGACGCCGGCGGCAGTGGACCGGGCGAGCCGCCGATCCCCGAGATCCCCCAACTGGTTGGCGATATCGTGATCTGCCCGGCGGTCGCCGCGCGCAACGCCGTGGAGCACGAGTGCACGTTCGACGACGAGATTGCCCTGCTGGTGGTGCACGGCGTGTTGCACTTGCTCGGATGGGACCACGCCGTCGACGCCGAGGCGCAACGGATGGAGGCGCGTGAGCAAGAGTTGCTCACGCGCCATTACCGGGCAACGGCGTGATCGCTGCGAGCTGGTCGACCAGCGACACGTACCTCGGCATCACCGTCGTAATACTGCTGGTCTTCTCGGGCTTTTTCGCGCTCGCCGAGACGGCCCTAGTGAGGATGAACAAGTCACGGGCCCGTTCACTTCGCGACCAAGGACGACGCGGTGCCAAGGCGCTGGTGCAACTCTCGGAGTCGCCCGAGAAGTTCCTCAACCCACTTCTTTTGCTGGTCCTCATCTGCCAGTTGGTCTCAGCGACCATGGTGGGCGTGCTCGCCGGACGGCTCTTCGGGGCGGCCGGACTGTTCGTCGCGACGGTCGGCGAAGTGGTCGTCATCTTCGTCATTTTCGAAGCCATTCCGAAGAACGTCGCCGTGCAGCATCCCGACGCCGCGGCCCTGCTCGCCGCGCCGTTCGTGCACCGGATCTTGAGGTTCTGGCCCATCAAGTGGGTGTCACGAATCCTGCTCGCAATCGCTGACATGGTGATTGCGTGGTTCGGACCGTTCGGGCACGCCCAGCGCGTGACTGAGTCCGAGGTGCTGGCGATGGCCGACGTCGCTCACGAGGACGCGGCAATCGAATCGGACGAACGCAACTTCATCCACTCGGTCATTGAGTTCGGCGACACGATTGTGCGCGAAGTCATGGTGCCGCGCACCGACATGGTCGACATCGCTGACACGGCCAGCGTGCGCGAGGCACTCGACCTCGCGATCACGACCGGCCGCTCACGTATTCCGGTATTCGGCGACGGCGTCGACGACGTGGTCGGCATTGTGAATCTGCGCAGACTGGCGGGCCTGGTCGCCAACGGCCACGGTGAGGATCGAGTTCGTGTTCACATGGGACAGCCGCACTTCGTGCCCGAGACCAAGCGCGTCGCGTCGCTGCTGTCGGAGATTCGTAACGCCAAGAGCCATCTCTTCGTCGTTGTCGACGAGTACGGCGGGACCGCCGGGCTCGTGACCCTAGAAGACATCCTCGAGGAGCTCGTTGGCGAGATCACCGACGAGTCCGACCCCGTCTTCCAAGAGGACGTCGACAAGACGATTGAGGAGGGGCTCGAACTGAGTGGTCGGCTCAACATCGACGACGTCAACATCGGTTACGGCCTGACGCTGCCCAAGGATGGTTGGGACACGATTGGCGGACTGGTCATGGACCTGGCCGGTGGTGTCCCCAAGGTCGGCGACGTCTTCTCCACGCAGCACTATCGACTGACCGTCGTTCGTCTCGATGGCCGCCGGGTTGAAGAGGTGCTCGTGCAGCCGCTGGTGGATCACGGATGACGTACTCCGGATTCGCGGCAATCATTGGCCGGCCCAACGTTGGAAAGTCGACCTTCCTCAACCAGGTGGTCGGGACCAAGGTCTCAATCACCGCGCCGTCGCCGAACACCACTCGCCAGGCCATCCGAGGCATCCTCACCGAGGACGATATCCAAATCATCTTCGTTGACACGCCGGGAATCCACCGGCCTAAGACCTCGCTCGGCAGTCGGCTCAACGACACCGCTCGCAACGCCGCCGACGGCGTCGACGTCATCCTGGTCATGATCGACGCGGCCGCGGCGATTGGTCCGGGCGACCGCAACGTGCTGACGAC
>JAYVNV010000173.1:0-9228 GCA_043758265.1 Acidimicrobiaceae bacterium | reverse complement strand
CCTCCATGTTTCCCTTGACGGCCGACACCCCCACGGCGCCCTTCCACGAGCTCAGCTCGCGTCGCCGGTTCGCCATCCTCGCCGTCTGCTCGATGAGCGTCTTGATCGTGGGACTCGACGTCACGATCGTCAACGTCGCGCTTCCCGCGATCAAGGTCGACCTGCACGCTTCGATTCCAGGTCTTCAGTGGATCATCGACGGCTACACCCTGGTCCTCGCGAGCCTCCTACTGCTCGCTGGCTCGACCGCCGATCGACTGGGCCGGCGCCGCACCTTCGTGTGCGGCCTTTCCATCTTTGTTGTCGCCTCTCTCCTCTGTAGTGTCACGCCGAACCTCGCGCTGCTCGTCGTCTTTCGCATGTTGCAGGCGATTGGTGGTTCGATGCTCAATCCCGTCGCGATGTCAATCATCACGAATACGTTCACCGTCCCTCGTGAGCGGGCCCAGGCAATCGGCGTGTGGGCCGCGGTGATGGGCTTGAGCATGGCCCTCGGGCCGGCCGTTGGAGGATTGCTGGTCGATTCGGTCGGCTGGCGCTCTATCTTTTGGGTGAACATACCCGTCGGACTCACCGCCATCGTGCTCTCCTCACTCATCATCCCCGAGTCACGAGCGGCTCGGACGCGTCGCGTCGACGTCCCCGGACAGATACTGGTGATTTCATTTCTTTCGTCGCTCACCTTCGCAATCATTGAAGCCCCGACTCACGGCTGGGCGTCGACCACCATTCTCGGGGCCTTCACGGTCAGCGCACTCTCATTAATCGCCTTACTCGTCACTGAGGTTCGACGCCACGATCCGCTGATCGACGTTCGGTTCTTTCGCTCGGTCCCGTTCGCGTCCGCCACAATCCTCGCCGTCGCCGCCTTTGGATCACTGGGCGGGTTCCTGTTCTTGAACACGCTGTACCTTCAAGAAGTGCGTGGCCTGTCGGCGCTGCGGGCTGGTCTCGACACTTTGCCGATGGCGGTTGTGGCGATCCTCGCATCACCGATCTCGGGGCGTATCGTGGGCAGGTCCGGTGCGCGCGCGCCGCTGCTCATGGCCGGCGTCACGATGACTGGCGGGTGCGCGATGTTGACCGAGCTGTCGCCTTCGACGTCGTTCGCTTGGCTCTTTGGCGCCTATGTCCTCTTCGGCGTTGGCTTTGGCCTGGTCAATCCTCCGATTACACACACCGCGGTCTCGGGCATGCCCCGAGACCAGGCCGGCGTCGCCTCGGGCGTCGCCTCGACCTCTCGCCAGGTCGGTCAGACCCTGGGTGTTGCAATCGTGGGCGCAATCGTCACCGCGGGGGTCGGTGAAAGTGTCCATCTGAAGCTCGCCTCAGCTAGCCACGCCGGTTGGTGGGTGCTCGTGGGGGCCGGCGTGGTGATTTTCGTCCTGGGCGCCTTTTCGACGTCGAAGGGCGCACTTCGAAGCGCCGCGCGCACGGCCGAACGCATCAACCCCGAGTGGCTCGACGCGTGACTGAGCTAGCGAGTGTGCGGACCGTCAGTGCGGACCGTCAGTGCGCGGCCTCGGCCTCCTCAGCCAGAGCGAGCCAGTGCTCCTCAGCCGCCGCCAACTCAAGTCGAACCCGCGCGTAGTTCGCGCCCAACTCACTTAACTCTCGATGGTCGCGCGTAGCGAGCAGGGAATCGTTCAACGCGTCGGCTTGGCGCTGAAGTTTCGCGACCAGCTTGTCGGCTTCGCGTAGTTCTCGATTGGGCACGGCCTTCAACTTGCGCGAAGGAGTGTCACCCGGTGGCGCGCTCAGCGTCGTGGGCCTGCGACGCGCCGAGACCTGCTGGTGGACAATCCAGGCTGACAGCCCACCAGCTACCTGCTGCAACGAGCCGTCCTCGCCGATGGCAACGGCGGTGTCGATTGTGCGCTCGAGGAACGTCCGGTCGTGACTGACGACAATCAGTGTGCCGGGCCAGGTGTCGAGGAAGTCTTCAAGGGCCCTCAACGTGTCAAGGTCGAGGTCGTTGGTCGGCTCATCGAAGAGTAGGACGTTGGGCTGGCGCGCGAGCACCGCGAGGAGCTGCAGTCGCCGCCGCTCTCCACCCGAGAGGTCACCGACTCGAGTGAGGGCCAGATTGCCCGTGAACCAAAAGCGCTTCATGAGCGTGACGTCAGCGAGTGAGCCCGGCGAGCGCAACGGTCCCGCTACGACTTCCTGCACGCGCGCGTCGAGGTCGAGTGTCTCACCGTGCTGGTCGTAGTAGCCAATAACGACTGTCTTTCCGACCTTCACCCGGCCCGCTGTTGGTGCGCTCCGCTTGGCAATCAGGTCCAAGAGCGTCGTTTTCCCAGACCCGTTCGCGCCGAGGATCCCCCAACGATCTCCCGGTCCAATGATGACACTGACGTCGCGCAGAATCGCCGACGAATTGGCATAGGCAAAACTCACGTTGGTCAACTCGATGACCGTGTCGCCGAGCCTGGGAATTGACGTGTCGAGTTGTAGGTCACCGGGCCGCGCAGCGTCGGGACTGCGACGTTCAATCAGCTCCGTGGCCGCTTGGACGCGCGCCTGTGGCTTTCGCGACCGTGCCTTCGCACCTCGGCGCAGCCACGCGAGTTCGCTCCGGGCCAGATTACGGCGAGTCGATTCGGCTGCGGCTGCGCGATCCTCACGTTCGGCGCGGCTCTCGAGGTAGGAGGCGTAGCCGCCCTCGTGCACGTAGCCCGCACCCCGATCGAGCTCGAGAATGCGGGTTGTCACACGGTCCAACAGATGGCGGTCGTGGCTGACGATGACCAGTGCACCCTGGTACGTGAGCAGCCACTCTTCCAACCACGCGACGCCCGCCAGGTCCAAGTGGTTGGTGGGCTCATCCAAGATCAGGAGTTCACTGGGGACAGAGAGCCTCTGCGCCAATGACACGCGCTTGGACTGCCCCCCGGAGAGGCTGTTGACCGGCTCGTGCAAGAGTGAAGTGATCCCTAGTCGATCAATCGTGGCGGCCGCCTGCCAGCTCGTGCCAACTGCGTCGCTGACGCTCCCCGCGTCGAGGTGGGGATGTTGTTCGAGGAATGAGATTCGCATTCCCCGGTTTCGATGGATGGTGCCACCGTCGGGCTCGAGTGTCCCGGCGATGATTCGCAGTAGGGTCGACTTGCCCGTGCCGTTGATGCCAACGACGCCCAACCGGTCGTCGTCAGAGACGGTGACCGAGAGGTCCTTGAGCAACGCGCGATCGGGCTCTCGGTAGTGGATGGCTTGGAGATCGACCAGCACGCTCATTCGAACAACCGTACCCTGAGCGCCCCGAGTCGGCGCCGAACGCTCGTGGGGGAGCGACTGGTCGGCGGCCCCTAGTATCGCGACTGTGCGCATCGTGTCGTGGAACGTGAATGGGATTCGAGCCGTCGCGCGCAAGGGTCTCTTTGCGCCATTCCTCGCCTCGCTGCAACCCGACGTGGTCTGTCTCCAAGAGACTAAGGCCGAGCAGTCCCAGGTCGACTGCGACCGTGAGGGCTTCGTCGAGCACTGGCACTCCGCGCAGAAGAAGGGCTACGCGGGCACCGCGATTCTCTCAAAGTTCGAACCCATTTCACTGACGTCGGGGCTGCCGCTCGCCATTGCCAATCGGTTCAAACTCGCCGATGATCCCTTCGGCGACGCCAACGGGGAGGGGCGGGTGATCACGGCCGAGTTCGAGGAGTTCTTCCTCGTGACCGTCTACACCCCCAACGTCAAGGGCGACCTGAGTCGGCTCGCGTACCGACACGAGCAGTGGGACCCCGCGTTCCTCGCGTACCTCCAGGGCCTGAAGAAGCGCAAACCCGTCGCCGTCTGTGGCGACCTCAACGTGGCCCACACCAATGACGATCTGGCGAACCCGAAATCGAACGTCGGCAAGGCTGGCTACACCGACCAAGAACGTCAGGGTCTTCAACGAATCTTGGACGCGGGGTTCGTTGATACCTTCCGAATCTTCACCCAGGGCAGTGGGAACTACACATGGTGGTCGAACTTCTCGGGAGCTCGAGAACGAAATGTCGGATGGCGCATCGATTACTTCCTCGTCTCCGCGGACCTCGCATCACGTGTCAGCGCGGCGCTAATCCACGCCGAAATCATGGGTAGCGACCACTGCCCCGTGAGCATCACACTGGACGTCTAGTTCCAGAGGTGCAACGTCGGACGACGCGTTCGAGCTGTGCTCGATCAGTGCGTTGCGCGCAAGGCAACTCCACCGTGACCAACGTCGACAATGTCCCAAGGCGGCGCAAGTACCATTTCGTGATGGGAAATGTGCGAATCGGCTTCCTCGGGCCCCAAGGATCGTTCTCACACGAGGCCGTTGCCACCATGGACCGCGTGGAGGCGGTCGCCTACGACTCATTCGCTGACGTGTTCTCCGCGGTCGCCGACTCGACACTCGATCAGGGCCTGGTCCCGTTGGAGAATGCGATTGAGGGAACGGTATCGGCGACAATCGACGGTCTCGTCTTCGACCATGACTTAGTAATCGTGCGAGAGATTGTCCTACCTATTCGCTTGCATCTCTTCGCGCGCCCCGGCGTCTCGCTCAACAAAATCACAGTTGTTCGCAGTTACGTTCACGCGCTGGCCCAGTGCCGGCGTTACCTGCTCACCATGAACGTTACGACCGTCCAGTCGACGTCCACCTCGCAGGCGGCGCGTGAAGTCGCCGAGTCCCTTGAGTCGTGGGCGGCGGTCTCCTCGGCGCTGGCCGGAGAGCTCTTTGGTCTTCACGCGTTGGCGAATGGCATCGAGGACCATCCCGACAACGCCACGCGATTCGTGCTCGTCGGGCGCGACGCCGTCGCCGCGCCGACCGGCCACGACCGCACCACGATCGTCTGTTTCCAAGACAGCGACCGCCCCGGTTCGCTCTACGCCATTCTTGGGCGCTTCGCCGCGCGCGACATTAACCTCACCAAGCTGGAGAGCCGACCGACGAAGCGCGGTCTCGGCGACTACTGCTTCGTCATTGAGTTCGAGGGTCACGTCGCCGACGACGTCATCGCCGACTGCCTCGCCGACCTTCAGGCGCACTTCACTCGCGTGAAGTTCCTCGGTTCGTACCCGGTCACGGGTGTTGACGCCACCGAACGGCGCGCCGAGGTCGTCGAGGCCCGCCGTTCGGCGGACGAGTGGATCAAGAGCATTCGCTCGCGCATCCAGCGCTAGGTCGCCTACGTCGCAGTGGGCAACGCATCGAGGAGGGTCACCGTCTCGAGTGCCTCATCGTACTCTGGCGCCGCGCACGGCAGTAACCAGTTGGTGGCGACTCGACAGCGTTTAGCGCTCGAGTGGAATGGCGACTTGGCCGCGGACGCCGGGGCCGCGAAAGTGTCGGCGCCGTGAAGCAGTCGCGTCGGCCGAGTGGACGACGGGGACAACAATGGCGTGCCAGTCGCCGCGCAGTCGTTGATGGAGAAACCGTTCGACCGACTCCGCTGCTGGGTCTATCTTCGAGAGAACACCGTCGAGGCGGCGTAGTCGAGAACCCGAAGCTTGTCGTGCGTGTCGTCGGTCCACTGGTGCGACGGGCGGCTCGCCGCGCTCTACCCGCGCAACACCATCGTCGTCATTCGCCCGGGTCGCGAGGATGAGTCGCCACCACTGACAATTCCGCCACTGACAGTGCCACGACTGACAGTGCCACTACTGACAATGCCACCACTGACTTCGTCAAAGTGGTCGGTCGAACGCGGCTTGACCTCCACTACAACTTGGCGCGCACTTCGCGTTCAATTCCTCCGGTGAACCTAGTCGTGAGTCGGCGACGCGCGGCGTCAGTTCACCCACGAACTCCGAAAGGTTGTGCGAGTGTTCTGTGCGGCGTCACGGGTCGCGACGTATGACGTGGCGCACGGATCAATCTCGCGAATGAACGTAATTCGATCAGGCGTGCTCCGCGAGGGAATCGAGGTAGTAGCGAATCTGAATCGCGGCCGCGGCGCCCTCGCCAACGGCTGACGCGATCTGCTTGGTTGAGCCCGCACGCACGTCGCCCGCGGAGAAGATGCCATCGACATTCGTCATGAAAGTTGAATCAGTAACAATGAAGCCTCGTGGGTCCACTTCAATTGACTTGTCGAGGAAGCTGGTGTTGGGATCGAGGCCAATGAAGATGAAAGCACCCGCGGTCTCGTGCGTGGTCTCTTGGCCGTCGCGCACGATTGTGATTGATTCGAGCTTCCCCGTCTTGTTGGCATTAAAGGAGGTGACCGAAGAGTCGAGCAATACCGACATCTTCGGGTGGTTCTGCACCTTCTCCACCAGGAGCTTGTTGGCCGTCAGCTTTGAGAGTGCCTGCACGACTGTGACGTGCTCGGCGAACTGCGTGAGAAAGAGTCCCTCCTCCAGTCCGCTGTTGCCGCCGCCCACCACGGTGAGGTCACTGGCGCCGCGGTAGAACGGCCCGTCGCACGTCGCGCAGAAGTGAATGCCGGCACCGATGAGATCGGCCTCGCCCTTCGCGTCGGTGCGCCGATAGGTCGAACCTGTCGCGATGAGCACCACCGGTGCCTCCACGTAGTCACCGGTCGACAGATCAACGCGCATCATGGCGCCGTGGCGTTCGATCACCGTCGCTCCGACGGCCTGGAGGATCTCAACGCCGTAGCGCAGCGCCTGTTGGGTCATGCGCTCGGCCAGCTCGGCACCACCGACGCCCTCGGGGAAGCCCGGGTAGTTGTCGAAGCGCTCCGTGACGCCGGCCTGACCGCCCGACGCCGACTTCTCGACAATCAGCACCTTGGCGTTCTCGCGCGCGCCGTAGATGGCGGTCGTGAGCCCGGTCGGTCCGCCGCCCACGATGACGAGGTCGTACTGCTTGCTCGAGGCGACGCGCGAGAGTCCGATGCGGTCCGCCAGCTCGTCGTTCGACGGTTCGGCGAGGAAGGTGCCGTCCGCGAAGACAATGGTTGGGATAATCCGCTTACCGTCGTTGCGTGCCTCAACTTCGGCCGTCTTCTCGGGGTGCTCTTCCAAGTCGATCCAGACGTAGGGGATGCGGTGCGACGCGAGAAACTGCTTGGCCCGGCGACAGTCGGGGCACCAACTCGCTCCGTATACGGTGATTTCGTCGTCGTTGGTGGAAGTCGGTGTCATGGCAACGGCCTTTCAGTCGGTGGAGCGATAGTCACGATAGAGGTTGACGAGGCCCTCGAGCACGTCCGCGGGTAGGTCGTCGGGAACGACGACGCCGAGCATCGCGATGGTCGAGCGCACCTGATCGAGGTAGGCGTCACAGGCGTCACAGCGCGCCAGGTGCTTCTCGAGGCGTCGACGGTCGCGGCCGGAGAGGGCGCCCTCGAGGTAGTCGCTCACGAGCTCGACGGCGTCGCGGCACACTAAGGGTGGGGGCAGCAGTCTCACGTCCGGTCTCCTTTCATGGCCGCCTCAATGGCTCCTCGAACCCGCGCCCGGCCCCGATGCAAGATGACCCGCACGTTGGCCTCGCTGAGTCCGAGAATCTGCGCTACCTCCGTAGTAGACAGTCCCTCCACGTCGCGAAGCGTTACGACGCTCTGTTGCTGGTCGGGCAGCGACGCAATGGCGCCGTGGACACTGGCCAGGAGCGCCGCACTGTCCAAACGAAACTCGAGGTCGTCAGTGAAGGGAACCGGCGCCGTACGCCAACCGCCGCCCACGTCGAAGCGGTTCGACGCGACGGTGGGCCCGTGCTCGAGGGGGTCGGTGGGAATCGTACGGTGCTCTCGCACACCCGTCGTGCGGGCCCGGTTGGCGCAGATTCGCAGCAACCAGGTCTTGAAAGAACTTCGCCCTTCGAATCGTTCGATGCCGCGCAGCACGGCGATCCAGGTGTCTTGGGCGACGTCCTCGGCGCTGGCCTGCGTGGCCACGTAGTACCGGGCAACCTTCACCAACGTCGTCTGGTAGCGGAGTACTAGTTCGCTAAACGCTGTCTCGTCGCCGCCGAGCAGGCGCTGAAGGAGCTCGGCGTCATCCACGTGATGAACAGTACCGCCCGGACAATGGCGTGACCATCGATTCGGTCGTTTTAAGCGGTGGCGGAGGGAGTGGGATTTGAACCCACGGTGGGCAAGCCCACGCCGGTTTTCAAGACCGGTACATTCGGCCGCTCTGTCATCCCTCCGGGGACGATGCTACTTGACCGGTCGACTACTTCTTCTTCTTGTGGAGACGGTGGCGGGCCGCGACGTCAAGGACCGTCTTTCGAAGTCGAACCGACTGGGGCGTCACTTCGGCCGCTTCGTCGTCAGCGATGAACTCCAGAGCCTGTTCGAGTGAAAAGATTGTCGGCGGCGCGATGCGCTCGGTGTTGTCACTACCCGACGCACGCATGTTGGTGAGCTTCTTCTCCTTGGTCGGATTGACGTTCATCTCCTCGGAGCGCGCATTCTCGCCCACGATCATGCCTTCGTAGACCTCCACGCCCGGTCCGACGAACAAGACGCCGCGCTGCTCGAGGTCGAGCAGCGCGTTGCCGGTCGTGTACCCGCGTCGGTCGGCGACGAGCACGCCCTTCTGGCGAAGTCGGATATCGCCGAACCACGGCGCGTAGCCGTCGAAGTTCGAGTGCATGATGCCCGCGCCGCGGGTCTCGGTCATGAACTCGGTGCGAATGCCAACGAGTCCGCGCGCCGGGATGCGCCATTCGAGGCGGACCCAGCCGGTGCCGTGATTGATCATGTCGGTCATCGTGCCCTTGCGCGTTGCCAACAGCGTGGTCACCGCGCCGACGGACTCCTCGGGCACATCAATCGTGACGTGCTCGACCGGTTCGTGCACCTTGCCGTCAACGGTTCTCGCGACGACTTGGGGCTTACCGACGGTCAACTCGAACCCCTCGCGGCGCATCGTCTCGATCAACACCGCCAACTGCAGCTCGCCGCGGCCCTGGACCTCCCAGGCGTCGGGGCGGTCGGTGTTCAACACTCGTAGCGCGACGTTGCCCACGAGTTCCTTGTCGAGGCGATCTTTGACCATGCGTGCCGTGAGCAGTTTTCCTTCGGTGCCGGCCAGTGGCGACGTGTTGATGCCGATCGTCATCGAGAGACTCGGCTCGTCGACGTGGAGTGGTTCGAGGGCGATCGGGTTGTCGGGGTCGGCGAGTGTCTCGCCGATCGTGATGTCCTCGAAGCCGGCGACGGCCACGATGTCGCCGGGACCGGCGCTCTGGGCCGGGATGCGCTCGAGGGCCTCGGTTATGAAAAGCTCGGTGATCTTGGCGTGTTCGATGGTGCCGTCGATGCGGCACCAGGCGACCCG
>JAYVNV010000172.1:0-2978 GCA_043758265.1 Acidimicrobiaceae bacterium | reverse complement strand
GCGCACCGAACTTCTTGCCGATGACGACGTTGCGGCCCTTGGGCCCAAGCGTCACCTTCACCGCGTCGGCCAGCTTGTCGACGCCGGCCTCGAGGCCGCGACGGGCCTCTTCGTCAAACTTCAGTAATTTCGACATTCTTCTTCCTTGTCTTGGGTTTTAGAGCGACGAGCCAAGCCCGCCACGGACTACTTCTTGGAAATGGTCGCCAGCACGTCGCGACCGGACAGGATCAACAGGTCCTCACCGTCGATGGTGATCTCGGTGCCGCCGTACTTTGAGTAGACGACGGTGTCGCCCACCTTCACGCCGGTCGGGATGACTTCGCCGGTGGTGTCGCTGTGTCGGCCGGGTCCGGCCGCCAAAACTTCACCCTGCTGAGGCTTCTCCTTGGCGGTGTCGGGGATTACCAGGCCCGAGGCCGTGGTCGCCTCGGCGACGTCGGGACGAACCACGATGCGGTCTTCCAATGGGTGCAACTTCATGATCTCTTGCCTCCTGAGCAATTGGCACTCGAATCTTCCGACTGCCAATTTAGCAGCCTAGAGGTCCGAGTGCCAACAGAGAGCCATCGACCTCGTAGCCTTGACGAGTGACGATGACAGCGGCGCAGCAACGCGACCTTCGTCTCATCGCCCTCTTTCGCGGCCTCTCGTTCCTCGGCGACTCCGTGGCGCTCATCACGCTGTATCTGCGGCTCTCGCACGGTGGCCACCCCTGGGCCATCGCCGCGCTCTCAATCGCGGCGGCCCTGCCAACGGTCGTGTTGGCGCCCGTCGCGGGCTTCGTCGTGGACAACGTGCCAGCCAAGCGACTCCTCACCTGGCTCTGCGCCTACGAGGCGTTGGTCTGCGTCGCGATCGGCCTCTGGCACGAGACGGTGGTGACGATTGCCCTGATGGCGCTACTCAGCGTCGGCGTTGCCTTCTCCCTCCCTGGCTACACGGCGCTGGTGCCATCGATCACCGGCGACGGCGACATCGCACGCGGCCAGTCGACGATGCAGGCCGTGCAGGGCGTCGCGAGCACGGCCGGTCCGGCCGTCGGCGGGCTGCTGGTCGGCCTCTTTGGCCAGAGTTGGCCCTTGTATTTCGACGCGCTCAGTTTCGCCCTCGCCGGCGTCGGCACGTGGGCCCTTCGCACCGATCGACGACCGGAGCCCGGTCATGTTCCTCCGGCGCGCGGCGAGCGGGACCTTTTTGGCGGAATGCGCATGCTGTTCGGTGACTCCGTGATGTTGCCACTCATCATCGCCGTGGCGGTATTTCTGCTCGCCCTCTCCATGGTCAACGTCGCCGAAGTCTTTTTCACGACGCGCACGTTGCACGGCTCGTCCTTGATGTACGGACTCGTTGGCACAAGTTTTGGCGTCGGCAGCATCGTCGGCGCCGTGGCGGCGGCCAGGCTCAACCAAGATCCCCTTCGACTCATCCGCACCTGTCTCGTCGCGATCCTCGGCATTGGACTCTTCATCGGGGCCATCGGCCTCGTCGAGCGGGTGGGCTTCATGTTCCCACTATTGGCCGTGGCCGGATTCTTCGTCGGCGTCGTCAACGTCGCCTTCATGACGCTCTACGCCGTTCGAACGCCCGAGCGCCAACGCGGCCAACTCTTCGCCGCGATCGGCGCCCTCTTCACCAGCGCCGAGATCGGCGCGACCGCCCTCGGCGGACTGATTTTGACGGTCCTCGCGCCCAGGACCGTCTTTCAAGTATCGGGCGGGGTCGCCGCCTTGAGCGTCGTGCTCCTCGGCCCCTTCGCACTCCGGGCCAGTCGGCGGGCCCATCGACGCGAGAGCACCGAGCGCGTTCAGGGAGAGTGACGCTCGAGTCGCCACGACTGCGCCTCGAGGAGGTAGACGACGCGGTCGTGCAGACGGCTCTCGCGGTGCTGCCAGAACTCGAAGCGGTGTGGCAGAAGTCGATAGCCTCCCCAGTGCGCCGGGCGCGGCACGTCGCGGCCCTCGAACGTCGTCGCGAAGTCGAGCACCGCCGCCTCGAGCACCTCACGAGAGGCAATGACCGAACTCTGGCGGCTCGCGTGCGCGCCGAGCTGGCTCTGCCTCGGGCGCGCGGCGAAGTAGGCGTCGGACTGGGCCGACGTCATCGTCTCGACGGCGCCCTCGACGCGGACCTGACGGCCCCGCGGCTCGCAGTACCACAGCAGCGCGGCGCGGGGATTGTCACGTAACTCAGCGCCCTTGCGCGATTCGTAGTTCGAGTACCAGCCGAACGACTCGTCATCGACGTGGCGCAACAGCACCATGCGAACGCTGGGTTGGCCGTCGCGGGTGGCGGTCGCCAACGCAATCGCCTCTCGCTCAGCCATCTCGCCTTTCGCCTCGTCGAACCAGCGGGTGAACTGCACGAAGGGGCTCGCGCTGCAGTCTTCAATGTCGAGCGGGACCCACAGCTCGCTCATCGCACGTCCGCTAACTGCCAATTGGGGACGGCCGACAGGTCGAGCGCGCTTGGTCCGTCGTTGCGCAACCGGTAGAGTCCCACGGCCGCGATCATCGCCGCGTTGTCGGTGCACATCGCAACCGTCGGGAGGTGGCACTCGACACCGAACTCCTGGGCCAACTGCGCCACGCCAGCTCGCAGGGCCGAGTTGGCGGCGACCCCGCCGGCCAGCGCGATGCCGCGCACTGAGTTGCGCTCGGCCGCCAGGCGCAACTTTCGAAGCAGTTGCTCGCAGAGCGCGGCTTGAAACGACGCCGCGACGTCGGCGACGGCTACGTCGGTGTGCTTCTCGGTCGCGCGCACGACCGCCGTCTTTAGACCGGAGAACGACAGGTCGTAGTCGTCGCCGATCATGGAGACCGGCAGCTTCAGCGCATCGGCTCTTCCGCTCAGGGCCAGGTGATCGATCTCGGGCCCACCGGGGTAGCCGAGACCGAGCCAGCGCGCCACCTTGTCGTAGGCCTCGCCGGCGGCGTCGTCGATCGTCTCGCCAAGAACTTGGTGATGGCCCGTTCTTG
>JAYVNV010000171.1:0-25968 GCA_043758265.1 Acidimicrobiaceae bacterium | reverse complement strand
CGGCCACGGCGAAGGAGGCGAGGGCACGTCGCTCCACGAGACGTCGGCGGGCAGTATCAAGGTTGCCACTTGGCCGGGCGGGCCGAGCGCGGCCGCTACGGCGCTCGCCGCATCGTTCGCGAGGTCTTCGGGTCGGATGCTGCGGCGATGCCAACCTTCGAGTGCCGAGGCGAGTGCACCGATATCGCTCTGTAATGGCGCGTCGTAGCGCGCGTGGTACGTCGCGTGGTCGCCGACGATGTTCACAATTGGCGACCGAGCACGACGTGCGTTGTGCAGGTTTGCCCAGCCGTTGGCGAGGCCTGGTCCGAGGTGAAGCAGGGTGCAGGCCGGTAATCCGCTGACGCGCGCGAAGCCGTCGGCTGCGCCCGTCGCGACGCCCTCGAACAGGCACAGCACCGCGTGCATGTCCGCAAAGTCGTCGAGTCCGGCCACGAAGTGCATCTCGGAGGTTCCGGGATTGGCGAAGCAAGTTGTAACGCCGTTGGCGCGCAGCGTGGCGAGCAGCGCGTGGGCCCCATTCACAACGTGCCTCGTTCGCGCAGCTCTTTTCGCAGAGGGCAGAGTTCAGTCAAAGAGTTCAGGGTCGGTCTTTACGATGTCGTCCCACAGGGGCTGGAAGGAGAACCAGCCCGCCAGCGGGTAGCCCGTCTGATCCCTGGTGTATCGCGCGTCATCGCTGTTCACCACCAGTGGCGTGCCGGCTGCTTCGGCCAGCAGCTGCGCTTGACAGGAGCGCTCCATCGTGATGAACCACCACGCCGCCTCGTCGACCGATTGACCGACGGTGAAGAGTCCGTGATTCTGGTGGATGGCGGCCTTGTTATCGCCGAGGCCTTGGGCGAGTAGACGTCCGCCTTCTTCGTCGAGCACAATTCGACCTGCGCCCTCGCTTATGAGCGCGTGATCCTCGAAGAATACGCACGCGTCCTGGGTGATCGGCGAGAGCACCCGACCGAGCGACGAGAAGGCTTTGCCGTATATCGAATGGGCATGCGCGGCGGCCACGGTGTCGGAGCGCGCGGCGTGGACGGCGGCGTGAATGACGAAGGCCGCGCGGTTGACGGGTCGCCTGCCCTCAACGACCTCGCCCTGGTGATTGACGAGGATGAGGTCCGAGACTCGCACGTGGCGAAAGTTCATCCCGAAGGGATTTACCCAGAAGTGATCGAGCCGCTCGGGGTCGCGCGCGGTGATGTGTCCCGCGACCCCCTCAGAGAATCCAAGCTTGCCAAAGATCCGAAGTGCTCCGGCTAATCGTTCCTTGCGATGACGGCGTTCCGCCTCGAAGGTCTCGAACGTCGGTGGTACGTTAAAGACCAATTGATTCTGGTTCTCGGTAAATCGACTCGCAACGTCGGTCATGGCCAACCTCCACTACTTGGGGACACGTGCGAACTATAACCTCGCGCCTCTAACGCAAGATCGAAGGCTTCGATTCCGCGGCCAGGGCGTCCGACGACTCGAGTTCAGCGCGGATCGCCGCCAGACGGGCCTTTCGTGCGTCGCCGGTGAGCGGCGCGTCGCGCGCTTCAATCGCCACCACGACCGCTTCGATTGCCGCGAGGAACCGCGAGGGAGCGCGGTCGGGATACCGTGGATCGTTGCGACCCCGACTCCATGTAATCAACAAAGAGTCCTCGGCCCTACTGAGCGCCACGTAGGCGAGACGCTGCTCCTCAGCTAGTTCCGCACCGGTCGTTGCGTTGTAGTTGGGAAGTTGACCCTCGGCCCAGCCGATTGCGGCGACGTGCTGGAATTCGAGACCCTTTGCGCGGTGGATGGTTGAGAGCGCGACCGCGTCGCGGTGATCGTCGTCGTGGCGACGCAGCGACACCTCTGGTGTTGCGAAAAGGTCAGAGGCGGGGGAGTGTTCGGGTCCGCGGCGTTCGTTCGGGATTGCAGCCGCGTCGAGGTAGCCAGCGATTAACTCCAGTTGTGCGTTGGTGCGCGCCAGCACCGCCATCGAACGCCACGGGGAGCCAGGCTGATGCTTGGCGGCGAGCCAGGTGGCAACGTGCTCTCCTTCATCGGCGTCGGTGTTGTAGGCGCGCACCATCGGAACGTCGCCCTCGTCCTTGGCTGGCGTGATGCCTTGTGCGCCCTCCTCGAGCAGGGTGTTCGCGACGTCAATGATGTTTTTGGTCGAGCGGTGGTTGCGAGTGAGATCGAGCACGACCGTATCAGGCCAGGTGCCGATGATCTCTTGGAGGAGCTGGGGATTAGCACCGTTGAAACCGTAGATTGATTGATTTGGGTCGCCGACGCAGAACAGGTCCGGGTCATCCCCGGCCATCTGGCGCAGCAGCATGAACTGCAACGGGTTCATGTCTTGGGTCTCGTCGACGTAGAGGGATTTGTTGCGATGACGAAATGACGCGAGCACGTTGGACTCGTCACGTAGGAGTGAAATCGCCTCACTCAGCAACAGGTCGAAGTCGAGGACGCCTCGACTTCGACAGAGACCGACGTAGCGATCGAGCACGTCGGCGAACTGCGCGGGTGCCAATGGTGCCTCGCGTCGTAGTCGGCGAGCGCTCTTCGCGTAGAGCGCACCGTTGAATCCCTGACTGAGGGCCCAGCCAATCTCTTGCTCGACTCGTGGCAACTGCCACTCTTCAAGATGTAGGTCGCCGCTGGCGCGCAGTTGCGCGGCGAGAGCCGCGACCAGCCGCCGTCGATTCGATTCGATTGTCAATGGTTTTAGGTGCTGATCCTCGCGGAATTGGGTGACGATGCCAAGGGCGATTTTGTGAAAGGTTCCGGCCCGCATATCGCGGATGCCAGCTTTGAAAAGACGCCGGCGCAGTTCGTCACCGGCCTTGCGGGTAAAGGTCATAGCGAGTACCTGGTCCGCACTCACCTCCTGATCGGCGATTCGACGTTGAATGCGCAGCATCAACACGTGGGTCTTACCCGAGCCAGCGGTCGCGCGAACGAGGAGACGTCGGGCGGGCGACATCACGGCCTCACGCTGCTCAGGCGTGAGGCCGACGAGCAGTTGGTTCGTGAAGGTCGTCTCGTCGCTCATGGTCACTCCGACGCTACCGGTCGATGGTGACGTGGTTTCGCTCGGCGGTGCCACGTAAGTAGCCTCTATTACGTGCTGCGAGCCTACGGCGACGGAAATCTCTTCGGAGAGCCTTTTGGCGAAGGATCGGTCCGGGTAGTCTGGCTGCACGGATGGGGCCGACGAGCACAGGACTTCGCCGCGGTCGCAAATGCGCTGGCCCGAGATGGCGTTGCCTCGGTCGCCCTCGACCTACCGGGTTTCGGCTCGTCACCGGCTCCAACTGTCGCCGGGGGGGCTCGCCACTACGCCGAGATGTTAGCGCCGGTCCTACGGGGGCTCGGCGACGAGCCACTTGTTCTGGTCGGGCACTCCTTCGGCGGACGAATCGCGACGGTCTTGGCGTCGCGCGAGCCGGCGCTCGTGCGCGCGCTGGTGTTGACCGGCGTGCCACTGCTTCGTCGGTCTTCAGTGTCGGCACCACCGCTTACCTTTCGTCTCGCGCGCTGGCTCCACCATCGCGGCGTCGTGAGTGACGCCGCGATGGAATCGGCGCGTCGACGTCACGGCTCTAGCGACTACGCGTTGGCGCGCGGCGTGATGCGCGATGTCCTGGTTGCGACCGTGAATGAGAGCTATGAGGAAGAACTAATGGGCATCGTCGCCCCCGTGGCCATGATCTGGGGAGCCCTCGACAGTGAAACGCCGCTTGCGACAGCCACGAAAGCCGTCACGCTGCTACGCGGTCAACATTCGCTGCGCGTGCTCGAAAACGTGGGACATTTTTTACCGATTGATGCACCCGAGGAACTTGCCATAAGCGTGCGTGAGGCATTGTCGTGATTCGCTTCGCCGCGGTAATTCTTGGCGTTATCGCACTGTCGGGCGCCTTTGGTGCGCAGATGTTGCGATGGTTGCGTGTCTTGCAACGCGAACACTACGAGCCGGAGTCGATGTACCTCTTCCTCGGTCGGTGGTCGACTCCACAGGTATCGCTGGTGTCGAGGTCAAAGGTTCGCGTGGTTCGCGGTGCGCACTCGACACTGGCGAACGAGCCAATGAGGGCCATGAGCTCCTACCAGGATTGTTCACCCGCCAAGCTCGGGCGAACGATAAATGAGGGTCCCGCGCCGCGGCGTCCCATCACGCTCAGTCACCTCCTCCTCTTTGCGCTGTTTGTGACGGTGGTGGTGCGCGAGGACGTCCTCGTCGTGATCACGTCGATCCTCTACGGACTGCTCTGTCCCCAAGGACTATCGATCAAGGGCCGGACGAGCGTGCTTCACTGGACACGCCGCCTCAAGACCATCGCGTTCGTGGCGACCACGGCCTCGCTCGTAGTCGCGCTGCTCGGAACTCTAAGCGTGCGACCGTGGTACGTCGCGGTCGCCGTCGTGTGGGCGGTACCAGTAATCCTGCACGTGACGGCTCGAGCACTCGCGCCCCTCGAAGAGCGTCGAGCCCAGAAATTCGTTGATCAAGCAACGGCGCGGCTGACTCGCGTGGCCCCACGGGTCGTCGCAATCACCGGTTCCTACGGCAAGACCTCCACCAAGAACCATCTGGGGGACCTCGTGCGCGACGACGGCGGGGTCGTGGCTTCACCACGGAGCTACAACAATCGTGCTGGCCTCTCTAGAGCCATCAATGAGAATCTCGCCGACGGCACACGGGTCTTCATTGCCGAGATGGGCACCTACGGGCTTGGCGAGATCAGAGATCTGTGCGCGTGGTGCGTGCCCGAGATTGCGGTCGTCACCGCGATCGGTCCGGTGCACCTCGAACGAATGAAGACGCTCGACGTCATTGAGCAGGCGAAGTTCGAGATAGTCGAACACGCGTGCACGGTCGTCGTGAACGTTGACGACGTTCGACTGGCGCGCTGGCCCGAGCGACTGACTGACAAACGCGTGCGCACGGCCGGTTCGCGGTCGACCGGGGCTTCAGTGCGAGTCGTTGTTGGTGAGTCGTGGACGCTGATAGTCGAGGGCGTTACGCTCGTGACCTTCGACGCGCTCGTCGGCGTCCAGGCGACGAATCTGGCCTGCGCGGTGGCGGCCGCCCTCGAATTAGGCGTCACGGCCGAGCAACTGATCGACCGGCTGGGGCTCGTGCGCGCCGTCGAGAACCGCGCGAACGTGATGACCGCGCCGTCGGGTGTCATCGTGATCGACGACACCTTCAACGCGAACCCGGCGAGTGCGCTCGTGGCGTTGACCACGCTCGACAACCTGGCGCTCCAAGGTCGGCGTGTCGTGATCACCCCGGGGCTCATCGAGCTCGGCGCCCAACAGCACCGTGAGAATCTCGCGCTCGCCAAGAAGATTGCGTTCCTGGACGCTGAGCTCGTAATCGTCGGACGGACCAACGCCGTCGCGCTCCAGTTCGGCTACGACCGACCGGCGCGACGATTTAACGCTCGCGACGACGCGGTTGAATGGGTCCGAACCGCGCTCGTGCCCGGCGACGGCGTCCTCTACCTGAACGACCTGCCCGACCACTACCCTTAAGACTCGGACGGCTGACGTGAGGAGTGCGGTGACTATTGGAGTGCTCTTCGGGGGGCCGACTCCTGAACACGATATTTCGATCCTGACCGGACTGCAGGCGCTGCGCGAACTCGAGCGTGGCAATGACGACGTCACCGGGATCTACTGGACGAAAACCGGTGCGTTCTTCTCACTCGCGCCAGGAGTGGAAGCCGAGTCGTTTCTCGACGGGCTGCCCAAGGGTTCGACCGAACTGACGCTGCGCCTTGGTAGCCAGGGCGGCTTCTTCGTGAGCGGTCGCCTCGGGAAGGATCGCCCCCTTCCGTTCAGTACCGTCGTGGTCGCGACCCACGGCGGCCCGGGGGAGGACGGATCCTTGCAGGGTGCACTCGACCTCGCCGGTGTCAACTACACCGGACCGAGCGCCGCCGGCGCGGCACTCGGAATGGACAAGTGGGCCTTCGGCGCCGTGATGCAAGCCACGGGGATTCCGACGCTGGCGCGCGCCCTCCTCGACAACACGACGACCACCTTGTTGTTTGAAGGACCGTACATCTTGAAGCCCCGTTTCGGGGGCTCCTCCATCGGCATCGACGTCGTTGCCGACCTCGCCACAGCTAAGGCTCGCCTCGCCACCAACGTGCACCTGTCGCGTGGGTGCGTCGTTGAACCATTTCGTCATGATCTCACCGACGTCCAGATTGCGCTGCGCACGTTCCCGGTGCTCACACTCTCAGCCATCGAGCGACCGATTCGTCGTTCGAAGAGCGCCGAGATCCTTGACTATCGCGATAAGTACGTTGGCGGCGAGGGCATGGTCTCGGCACCTCGCGAGTTGCCGGCCGTCCTGGCGCCCAACCAGCGCGACGCGGTCGAGGACTTGGCGCGTCGCGTCGCCGCGGTAGTGACAGTTCGTGGCGTTGCGCGCATTGACTTCCTCTCCAACGACAAAGAGTTGTTCGTCAATGAGATCAACACGATTCCCGGTTCGCTTTCGAAGTATCTTTTCGTCGATCCACCGTTGGCGTTCGCTCAGTTACTGCGTGACTTGATTGCTGAATCTATTGAACGACCAGCTCATCGCTTCAGCGCCGACGGCGCCGATGGCGTCGTGCTTCGAAGTGCCGGATCGATCGCCGCCAAACTTGCGTAGACGCGGCACCTTCGTCACAGTCTCCAGAAGAACGTCGCTGTAGGGATCGATGAGCAAGCCCTGCCTCAGCGCCCAAAAGGCCAGTTCAAATTGTTCGTGCGCCACGGCGTCGTGATGCAGCGCCAGCGCAGCCCACTCGCCGTCGCGCGCTAATCGGGCGCCGAAACCTTCCGCAAGGAACCATTCGAACCCACGCAATGCGCTGACGAGCGGTTCGCCCTTCACCATCGCGAGCGCGTCGCGCGCGAGCGGTGCCGCTTCGTCGTTGGGAAGTGAGCGGGCACGCTCGATAATCGCCGTAAATGTCTCCACGTCGCTCGTGATGCCGTGGGTGACGTAGAGCCCGAGCGACGTGACCGCGTGGAGGCGCGGCCCCTGCGCATCGGCCCCAGCGCATCGCCGCACCACGCTGGCGGTATTGGCGAGTGTTCGAAGTGACGCGTCGACGTCTGCGTGGGTGAGGACCCGCGTGCGCAGCCGATCACCGGTCACTGGTTCGTTTCGATGGAGGGCGAGGTAGGCGAGCATCTCGATACAGCGTCGTCGAAGAGACGCCGTGAGAGGCTCGCACAGCCCCGTCACCTGAGGATCGGCCCGGAGAAGGTTGACGCGCACGTCGTCGTCGCTGGAGCGACAAACGTTGAGCGAACGGATCGGTGTCCACGACGTCGTGACTGGCCGGGCTCGCTCGGTGTAGGGCCGCAGAGTGATTGCGCAAGCGGCGAGATCATCGTCGAGGTCGCTGGCGCTGCCCAGATAGATGACGAGCGTGTGACGAAGGGTTCGAGTCGCGAGTGCTCGCAATAGTTCGGACATCGACTCGGCGAAGACGAGCCTGCCGTCGTGCAGGGCCACGACGGCGTTGATGACGTCGTGACTGTTCCAGGTGGGAAGAATCGAGAGGTGGCCACCTTCGCGTGCGAAACCAACCACCGTGCCGTCGTCGACTGATCCCAGACAACAGGCCACGACTGGATCGGGGCTGCAGGTGGTGCCAGCGGTCGACTCGATCAGTTCTGAGACCACGACCACGCCGTCGCGGAGCTCGCCGGTCATTGCTCGAACTTGGGAGATCAACGCGGGATTGAGGGCTCGAAGTAATTTGATACTGTCGTCGACGTCCCCGTCGACGTCTGTGAACTGATGCTGACGGAGCAGGTCGCTACGCCGTTTGGCCATCATCGCCAATGGGAGCGCACCCATCGTTGGCACCGACCAGGGCGCCGGCATCCTCGTAGGCGTTGGCGCAGTCGCCTTCACTGATGACTCCGCGTCGTAGTGAGTGCTCACCATTGCCACCGGGTCGTGGGTCGCCGCCCCAGCCGGCGGAGGGACGAGGAAGGGCAGCAGCGCTACGACAGCGCCTGCGAGCCACGCACTTCCGCCGCTGCGGGGTCGTACCCCTCGACGAAGGCGCCAGACATTCATCGTCACCTGGACGAGAAAGACGCTCCAAAAGAGTGTCAAGACGACCAACAGCATTCGAACCAGATCACCGTTGCCCTGTTGGGGGGTCAGGTTCCACTTGGTCACGACGACGTAGGGAAGAAGGAGAAAATAGGTCGCCATTGCGAGGCCCTGCAATGGACCGGCGGCGAAGTTCCTTAGGCGCCCGGTGTTAATTGCCACGTGAGTGACGCCCCGGCCGACGTGGAGGTGATCTCCAGCTGGCAGCTCTGCCCGGCGCCGATCACGACGCGAATCATTACGGGACTCGACTGGCCGGCGCAAGTGATCGTCTGACTGGTCGGCCCGCTCGTCATGAGGGTCCAACTTCCTGGACCGCGCAAGGGAACGTCGACGAGCGCGAACTGGGGGTTGAGATTTCCCGCGAGCGCGCCGTTCAGCGCGCTCGCCTTCGCGACGGGCACGACAGGACTCGCGGTCACGGTGGTCACGGTCGAGGAGCTCGCTTCGGCTGATCTCGTGGTCACGCTCGACGCTCGACGCACGATGGTCGTCGGCGCCACGTGTGCCACCGACGGATCTCTCAGCGACGTCGTAGTTGTCACGTGCGATGACGCCGAAAGGGCTGTAGTCGTCGTGGTCGACGGGGGCGGCGACGTCGTGGGCCGGTGGGCCCCCGACGTCGAGGTCAACGTGAAGACGAGGATGAGCAGCAGAATCGGGCTGGACCACATCAGGAGGTGCGCACTCTTGAGCGAGAAAGTTGTGCGCGGCATCATTTTCGAAGGGTAGCGGTGATGGAGTCAAATAGCGATTCGACATTCTTAGACCTGCGTTTCACTTAGATGAGGAAGCGCACGGCGAAGTGCTGGAGTTCTTTTTGCAACGTCGCGGGCGACGAATGATCATTGGCGGCCACCTCGCGGAGCGAACGGCCCTCGTAGACGCGCGCGTACGTCAATCGGGCGAGCCGATCGTACTGACTCCCTCGAAAGCTGTGCAGCCGAGTCAGCAGTGGCGAGGACTCCGCAGAGGGCTCGTCGCGCTGGTCGAACTGCGATACCCAGCGAAGGGCGGTCTTCTCCTTCAGCAGCCATCGGCGCAGCCGTCCCCGTAGTGCGGAGAGCAGGTCCGGCGCGGCGTACTGCCGCGACTGCCCAGCCCAATCGGTCAGCAGCTCGCTCGCGAGACTGAGAGCCATCGCGACGGTCTCACTCGGGTCATCAATGATGCCGTCACCAAAGCGCAACTGTCGACAGACACTGACTATTCCGGGAATCAGGGTCTGGAGAAGCGCGCGGTGGATCTGCGGGTCTCCGGCCTCTTCGAGCATCGCGCGAACGATCTGGGCTCGTTCGAGGACATTTTTTCCTCCGCGCGCCTCGAGCACCGTGATCACGTCGCTGAGGTCAATGAGCCCCTCGAGGCCGAGCTCAGTGTGTCGTTCGCACAACGACCTCATGGCGCGGCGCGCTTCTGGCGTGCGGCCCAGGTGCTGCCACTCATTTCGTATCAGCCCGAGGATGTCCGTTTTGTAGTTCATGGTGGTGATCTCAGTGCCGACAGCGCACTCGCCGCTGTTACATCGCACGCTTAACGCGTATCCAGTTCTCACGCTCACGATGATGCGGCTTGTCACGCACTTCACGGCGCACATACTGACGCAATAGGCTGTGGCTATGGACATTGAATCCTTTTACGACCAGAACGAGGCGCGACGCGAGAGCGCCGAATTCGAATTCGGGAATGAATGGACGGATGTCTCGATTAATGAGTACGAGCTGTCCTGGGTTGAGGCGACCGGTGAGCTCTACCTGATGGTCGAACCTGACGCCCACGTGAGCGAGGATATGTTCGGTGACTTCAAAGTCAGTGAGGAACCGGTGAGTGACCTCACTGTTGTGATTATCGGAAAATCGCCGTCGCTAGCTGCACTCGAAGACACTCTGCTCGGCTGGGAGGACGCCATGTTGGAGGAGAACTCACTTGCGTGGCTCTACGAACGCTTACCCCAGCAGGAGAGCTAGAGGTAAGGCGTGGACGAATCGGCGACCTTGCACAACCTGGTGAGTGATGGGACCAGGTTCCTCAATGGCACCCGTTCCGCTTCATTGATGGTCGTCATCAGTGCGTTCCAGCTACCGTCGATTGACGTCGCGTCAGCGGCTGACTGCGTAGCCTTTAGGAGTTGACTCATCGCTCCCGCTTGGAGTGACGCCTGCTTCGTGGCGCTCAGCCCAGGTGAGTCGCTCTGCAGTTGCAGGGCGATCGCTCGGTGAACAAACTTGCAAGAGGCGCGTGCGTCGCTTACTGCGCCTCCGGTGCCGCACGCACTTAGTGTCGCGCTCGCGAGCACCAGCGCGAGTAGGGGGGCGACGCGCGTTACCCGAGCCATGCGTCGGCAGCCTGCAACAAGAAGTCGGAGACACTGCGCCCTCGATCGAAGATGTCGCAAAGCGGATCTTCACCCTTGGCCACTTGGCTGAGTGAAATTGCGCGACGCGTGACAATCGAGATGCGCCGTTCGCTGCTCTCGGTGGGCGACGCGAAAGCGTCAGTCGCCGTTACTTCAAGTGGCATCTCCATGCCGCCAATCGGCGCCAGGTCGATAGCCAGGCGCAAGAGGTCCGGCCCGTTGGGCATGGGCGGCAGGCTCCACGTCAAGACCAGCGGGAAGTGGAACTCGTCGGGTGGGTCCACTTCATCGGGCAGCCCTAGGACTGCGTCTTCGAAGGCGAGCAGTGTCCGGGGATCGACATCGAGTTCAATATGGAGGTCCACCGGGCCGCCGCAGCCGTCCTCGGGATGCAGGTCGACCTCCCACGCTTGGCGCAACGAATAGGTCTCCACGAAATGGCGTTCGTCGTGGACGTGGAAACCGTGCGTCACCGCATGGTCTTTGAGGTCTGCGACGAAACCAGCGACGTCAATTGCGGCCATTGTCACTCAGGATAGCCTCGAACACCGCTACCGTGGCAGCGTGTCCGATAGCCTCCTCACACCCCTTCGACAGTGTGCGTTGGAGATTGCAGAGGTGGTGAAGAGCCAACAGGGAAGAGGTCTCTCGGGACTGCGTGCGACGCAGTATCACCTCGATGTCGCCGCGGACGAAGTAGCAGTGCGCGTGCTCGGAGGGGCAGGCTTTCGAGTCGTGAGTGAAGAGTCTGGCGTCACTGGGAGTGGCGCGCTTACGGTCGTCGTCGATCCGATCGACGGGTCAACGAACTGCGACCGGGGCATTCCGTTCTTCGCGACCAGTATTGCGGTAATGCGCGACGACGAACTGATTGCAGGACTTGTTCGCAATCAGGCGACGGGGACACTCTTCGAGGCCGAAAAAGGGTCGGGTGCGGTAAGGGACGGCATTGAAATTCACCCGAGCACACAGTGTGAACTCTCAAAGGCTATTGCCGGGTTCTCGGGCTATCCATCGCGAAACCTCGGTTGGTCACAGTGCCGATCGCTTGGTGCAGCGAGTCTCGAGATCTGCCTTGTCGCTGACGGTTCCCTTGACGTGTACGGCGTGGCGCAACACTCGAGCCTTAACACCTGGGACTACCTTGCCGGACTCCTCATCGCACGCGAGGCCGGAGCCAGCGCTGGTGACTATTACGGCGAAGAATTGGAGACGGCCGCGAACGTTGTTCGCCACCCGGTGTTCGCGGCGAACGCAGAACTTCTCAGTTTTATGATCTCGGCTGGCACGCTCTAGACTTTCTCTCTTCGGGCGCTTAGCTCAGTTGGTTAGAGCAGCTGATTTACACTCAGCAGGTCGGGGGTTCGAGTCCCTCAGCGCCCACCGACCGGGACGGTGCGCGAACCGCATCGCCCGCCATGGCGTCACCAGCCAACGGCACGCGAAAGATGGGCTGAATCGCGTTGCGGCTGTCTACTCGAATCTCGTGGATGAGGGCCTGTAAGAGTGATTTAACGACGGCTGGTGAGCCTTCGGCGATGGCCTCGTTCACCCGGTCGCGCAGTGTCGCGAGTTCTTCGGGCGACGCACACGTGATGTCGGCCTGTTCCATCTCCTCGCTCAGTTCTTCGCGGCGGGCTCGAAGAATCGTGGCGCGAGTGGCGAGTTCCTTCACTCGTTCACCGCAGAGTGCCTCGGGCATGGAACCCGATTCGAAGGCTCGTAGGTAGCGATCAATACTGGCGTCGACCTTGACGAGTTCATTGGTGACGGCTTGTAGTTCGTCGTCGTGACGCGAGTGACCGGCGCGGGCTTGTAGCTGTGCTTGGCCAACGGCAGCGCGAAAGAGATCCGAGTCCTCGTAGGCGGCGAGAAGCGACTCGATGATGGCATGATCGAGCACGTCGGCGGGCAGCCGGTCGGCGTCACAGGTCTTGGTGCCGTAGCGCTGGCGCGAGCCGCAGGTGTAGTAGCGATAGGTCTCGTTTCGACCCGTCGCGCGCGTGCCGGCGAAACGCTGACCGCAGTGTGAACAGACCACGAGCCCGGTGAGCAGATAGTCCGAGGCGTTGGTGGCGCGCTTGGAGGAGTCTTCGGCGCGCTCAATGAGGATCACCTGCGCCGCGGCGAAGAGCTCTTCGTCGACGAGGGCGGGGTGACTACCCTCGCACCACCCGTCGCGGTAGCGGACCTGGCCGAGGTAGACCCGACTGCGCAGCACCGTCAGTACTGACTTGAAGGACCAGGGCTTGCCCGAACGGGTCACCAGGCCCGCCGCGTTGAGCCAGTTGGCGACGGCGTGACTGACGAGGTGCTGATGCGCGTAGAGGTCGAAGAGTACCGGCACGAGTGGGGCTTCGGTCTCGTCGACGCTCAGGCGTCCCTCGCCCTTCACCGCGCGATAGCCGTAGGGGGCGACGCCACCGCACCACCCGCCGAGGCTCGCCTTGCGGTCCATGCCCGCGATCACCCGGTCGATAATGGTCGCTCGTTCGAACTCGGCGAATACCCCGAGCATCTGGACCATCATGCGCCCCGCCGGGGACGTGGTGTCGAAGGGTTCGGTTGCCGAACGAAAGCCGACGCTCAACCCGTCGAGCGTTTCCAGGATCTCGGCGAGCCCGCGCACCGAGCGACTCAGCCGGTCGACGCGGTAGACGAGCAGGAGATCGAACTTTCCGGCCTTCGCGGCGCGCAGCGCACCGTTGAGTCCGGGGCGCTCTAACTTGGCGCCTGACATCTGGTCGGTGAAGGTGGACACCAGTTCCCAGTCCTCCTGGCTCGCGACGTAGTTACTGAGTTTCTCAGACTGCGCGCCGAGGGAGTAGGGCTGGTTGACCTCGTCGGTCGAGATCCGGGTGTAGGTGGCGATGCGCACGGCTCTCTCCTCAATCGGTGGCGGTAGACACTGCTTCAAACACATTCAACGTTCACGTTGCTAGTCAACCATGCGTCGACGCTGTGACATCGGAAGGTTCGATAATGGCTTCGATCCGCTGGCCCTGGACGAGCACGGACCCCAGCAGCGTCGCCAACGCGATTGTCGCGCGAATCTCGTCCGCGTTCGAGAGATCGACAAAGACGGGTACGTTGATGCGCAGCGAAGCCGAGGTGGTGTCCTGCGGAATCGTTGGTCGAGGGGGTTGCACCGGTCCACGGGGTTCGGGACCACGGGGTCCTGGGTAGGCAAGCTTCGGACGAGGGTTCTTGCGCGACGTCACGGTTCCACTGCTTCGACATCAAGGAAGTGACGGGGCTGCTCGTCCCAGAGGTCGGCGTCATTTCGTCGTTCGATGCAGCGAGCCTCACGCGCCTCGGTTCGCGACTGCATCTTTTCTCGCTGGCCCTGCGACGCGAGCCAGGCATCACCGAGGGTCCGCCAACCGGACCCGATCCACTTCCACACGCCGACGCTGATCGACTGTTCGTTGGGTGCGGTGCCGTGTTGACGCTGTACTTGCCAGGCTTGGCGCTCCGCCCGCAGGAACTTGAAGGTAACTGAGTAGCGCCGCGACTTGGTGAGCCAGTGGCCGCCAAAGCCGAGCGAGTGGGCCCAGGTGCGCAGGCGGGTGAGGTGGCTCAGTCCACCGAGCCGCCACGCCGTCGTGACCAGACGGGCCAAGTGCGTCGACACGTGGCGTGCGTCGAGGTCGTCGAGACTCGTGAGACGCCGGTCGAGGGAGCCCAGGTCGTCGGTCGATTTGGTCGCGTACTTGGCGACGTAATTCGCAACGGCGCGCGAACTGCGTCGGGACTCAACTTTGTCGGCGTCGTCACCATCGACCTCGCGGGCGTTGATCACGCGCACGTCGAGTTGTCGACCCCACCGGGCGCTTGCGAGTGGCGTGCCCGAAAACCCTCGGGGCAGCGAGGCCGAGACCTTCGACGCGGCGGCGCGAATGGCCGAGGTCAGAGTCTGCGCGTTGATGACGTGCGGCACGATACCTTGGTCGTCGCGGGGGTCGATCCGCAGTATCGCGTGCAGGTGCACGACGCCGCGACGTTGAAACTCGGCGACCTTGGCGAACGAGAGCCGCACCGACTGGTCCAACTCTTTCACGTTCATGTCGCAGAGTCGCGCCAGTTCGCGTCGCACGTAGATGGTGGTGCGCCGCCACAGTTCGGGACAGGTCGCGTTCCACAAGACGGAGCGTTCGTAGTCGTAGCAGTCGGGACAGATCGGGTGTCCGAGCACGGGGTCGTTGTCGCGGTGGCGAAGGTGGCAGGTGACGAGACGACCGTGCACGCAGGGTGGATGGTTCGCGCCCGCTCGACAGGGCTTCGCACCCCTCGCGCCGTGGACCACGCCGAAACTCGGGGCGGTGAACGTGGCGAAGACCATCGGACGATGCGCGACGGACTCGGGCACGCCCTTGCCACCCGAGAGACCCGCACGCACGAGTACTCTCGCGTCACTCGCGTAGAGAGCAGCGCAACTGGGACAGCGCGTCGCGCGCCGGGTGCCGCACGCCTTCAAGAGCACACCGTCTGGTTCGTCGTTCGTGGAGTAGGAGCGCAGAATCTCGCCGGTCGAGGTGTCCACGCTCACCGAGTTGCCAATCAGTCGGATGGGGTGCGCGCACCAGCCGCACTGCTCGCCCTGGCGTTGCAGACTGGCGAAGGCCGCCGGGTCACTGGCGCGAGCCAGCACTCCGTGCCAGGTCGTCTCGTCGGGTGCGCGGGTGAGGATGGTCACGAGTCCTACTTCCCGAGACGCAGCAGTCGGGCACGCTCGGCGAGTACGCGCACGTCGTCGTCGTTCAGGTGGAAGGTCCGCAGTTGCACCGGTACGCCACCTTCGTGGAGCAAGAGCCCGACCCCGCGTCTCGCCGAGTTGAGGTTCGAGGCGGAAAATCCCTCACTGGCCCAACCAGCCCCGAGCACGGTGTCACTGGCGTCGCGCGTCGCACAGCGCAGCGCCCACCTGAACCCGAAGAGGTCGCGCAGTGTTGAGGGCACGATGTCGGTCGAGGGCTTCTGGGTCGCCGCCAACACGATGATCCCGGCGGCTCGTCCTCTCGCCACGAGACCCCGCAGCAGTTCGGCGAAACGCTGGGCGGACTTCTTGTCGGTGCCCGCGACGTAGAGCGCGAGCTCGTCGATGACGACGACGTGCAGACGAAGCCCCTCGGCGCGAGTGACTTTGCGCACACCGCGACGCAGGAGCTCGCCGTAGCGCTGCTCCATCTCGATGGTTAGTTCTTCGAGGACCGTGATGGCGCGCTGCACGTCGTGGCCGACGAAGACTCTCGCGCACGCGGACCACGCGCTGAGCTCGACCACCTTGCCGTCGAAGAGCCAAAGGTCCACCTCGGGGTCGAGCGCGGCAGCAGCAACGAGCAGCGACAGAGCCACCGACTTGCCCGCACCGGGTTCTCCGCCGATCAACACGTTACGTTCCGGTAGCGCCAGCGCGACGAGTTCGCCGTCCTCGTCGAAGCCGACCGGGACCTCGTCCCAGAGAGTGACCCGTGGCGCGTCGAGCAAGGGGAAGCGAAGGGCCGACTCGTCGAAGGGATCGTGGCACGTGATGGTGAGCGTGACGAGGTTCCGCGTCGCCGGATTCACCACGCAGCGCACCTGGCGCACCCCGAGCGAGGCGGCGAGGACCGCTTCGGCCTTCACGAGGTCGTCGATGGACGTGCCGCGCCAGAGTCTGAGCTCGACGCGGTCGCCGAAGGTCGTGCGCGTAATCTTCACGATGTGGGGCCGCTTCTCGCTCAGCACTCCGGGCAGCGAGTGGAACGCCGCTTCGAGGTGTCGACGCACGCTCGCTCGGTGCAACAGCCGCCCGAGGAATCGGCGAAGTGGACCGACGGAGATGACCGTCGTTACGAGCGCGACCGGAGCGGCGATGGCAAAGAATAGACCGAGGCGCACGTAGAGCCAGAGCCCAAGTCCGGTGGGGATGCCAAGCAGCACGAGTTCGACGCGCCAGACCGCGAGCTGACGCAGCAGCTCATCGAGTACTTCATCGGTCATTGAACGTGAGTTGGTGGGAGCGTTCATTAGAAGTTCCTTTCGAGAACGGGGAGGTGCCCCGAGAGAGAGTTCTCTCGGGGCACGCCTCCTTAGGCCGCGACCGGGGCCTTGGTCGCGGGACCGGACAGGACTTCCACTCGCTCGGCGCGGAAACTCACGCCGTTGCGCTCACCCATGGCCCACGTGGTCGCCACGAGCCCGGTCACCTTCACCTGACCACCGAGTACGAGAGCCTTGGGCTCGGTGCTCACCTTGACGTTGATGATGTCCGCGCCGTCAGTGCCCAGTGCGACGACGCCGAAGGTGAAGATCGGTTGGCCGGTCGCGTCGACGCGGGGTTGCTTGGAGTCAAAGTCGAGTACCGGCTGGGGCGGGGCCACGACAATGAAGGTGAGGTTGCTGGTTTCAATAGGGAGGCGCATGGCGCTCCTTTCATGGTGAGTACTTCTCGTCGCACGTTGCGACCTCACCATCAAGCCCGAACGTCGCGTAACTTTCGTCCACTGGCGCAACATTGCGTCACACTTTGAGGAAACTTTGAAAGTTATTGAAAGTTACGCTGAGCCGTTGTCGTTCCGTCCGTGTTGTTCGTCGCGATACCGCGACGTGACAGAGTGGGTCAATGAGGAATGAACGTCTGGAAGCCGCCATGGCCAAGAGTGGTCTTTCGTCGCAGGGCCTCGCCGAGATCGTCGACAAGACGCGCAACGCCGTCGACAAGTGGCTGAATGGAACTGTTCCTCGACTGGAAGCCCAGATCGCCGTCGCCGAGGAGTTGGGAGTGGACCACTTGTGGTTATGGCCACGCGACGAGGTCGGTGTTGCGGCGGCCCGTGAAGAGATCGAGCGAGCCTGGGCGCGCCGTTCGGACTGTCCGCCCGACTACTGGTGGAAGCTCATCGTGGACGCCAAGCAGCACGTTGACATCCTCGGTTACGCCGTGCTATTTCTAACGGAGAACCACCCCGACTTGACGCGCGTGCTCGGCGAACTCATGAAGAACGGCGGCTCGGTGCGGATCGTCATCGCTGATCCTGGTGGTCAAGCCGCGCGCGATCGTGACACGGAGGAAGAACTCGACGGCCTGCTGCTCGCGAGGATTCAGTCCTCCATCAAGTACTTGCGCCCCATCGTCGAGGCGGGTGCGTCACTTCATCTTCAGAACGCGCCCATGTACAGTTCCGTCTTTCGCTTCGACGACGACATGCTGGTGACGCCACACCTTTTCGGAATCCCCGGGAAGATGGCGCCGCTCTTTCACTTTCGTCGAATCGGCTCCGGAGGCATTTTCGACCAGTACGTGACGCACTTTGAGGGGCTGCTCGTCCATGCGACACCGCAGTCGCCGAGCGCGATAACGACGTTGACGAAATCGCCAAGGCGCGAAAAAACCCTAGAGAACCAATCCGTCACGAAGGAGCGCCCGTTAGCCGCATAGAACACTTCGAAGAGGATTCAGCCCCTCGGGCCAATCGAGTCGTACCCGCGGCGTCCGCCGTAGTTGTCGACGACATGGATCGAATTCTGCTCATCAAGCGCACTGACAACGGTCTCTGGACCATTCCCGGCGGCGCCATGGAGCCCGGCGAAACTATCGCTGACTGTTGCCGTCGTGAGGTGCTTGAAGAGTCGGGCATTGAAGTCGACGTCACCCGGCTCATTGGCGTCTACAGCAACCCTCGCCACGTCATTGAGTACGCCGACGGTGAGGTCCGCCAACAGTTCTCGGTGTGCTTCGCGTGTCGCGCGGTCGCGGGAGAACTCCGCACCAGTGACGAGTCGAGCGAGGTTGGTTACTTCACCCTCGCTGAACGAGCGACCATGGAGATCCATCCGTCGATTCGACTACGAATTACTCACTTTGGCGAGTCTCGCCCTGATTCGGTGATCGCCTGAGTCGTAGCGTCCGGCTCGACTTCGACGAGTCGTAGCTCTACTCGGCTGAATGCGCCACGAATTACGTCGTCGTCAGCTTCGAGCCCGCGTACAACGACGTGGTCATCACCGTAGCGGGCACGAATTTCTCGGAGGCGCTCGTCTAGGGAAAGCCGAGTCCCATCGGGGCCACACGACAAGTCGCAGTAGGTCAGGATGTCGGCCACCAAGCTCATCTCTCTGGGGAACTTGGCAAACTCGTCAGCGAATCCGCGAAGCGCCGTCTCAGCGGCACCCGAGCCGTGGTGTGCGACGAGACAGGCCAATCGCTGCTCGCCCAACTCTTCGAGGTGAATCGCTCCGTCCAGGTGATGAGCACCCGTTTTAGCGAGCATCGGGGCATAGCCAATGTCATGCAGCCATGCAGCCGTCACCAGCACTGAGCGTTCGTCCGGATCGTCGAGCAGAACGTCGGCTAGTTCAGAGGCGGTGGCCGCGACTACACGTGAGTGGGCCAAGCGTCGCGAATTGTCCGCCAGCAGCGATGAAGCGTAGTTTTCAGCCCACAGACGACGATCCATTAAGGATGAGCCTAGATGCCGAGCCCCCAAAACTCCCTGGGTGACCTAGCCCAGTTCAAACGAGGACCGAAGAATCCGGCACGATACTTGCGCGGAATGACGCTGAACAATGGCGTTTCAGCGACTTCGGTGAGTGAGGTGGACTAGATCGAATCTGCCTTCATTGTCCGCTTACTTACTTCGAATTCATATTTTCGGACATGACAAAGGCCTGAGGCACCCGACGGGAACCTTCGGCCCCCGTCGGGTGCCGCCTGGGAAGGTACAACGGCGAGGCGTGTGAGAACTTTCTTTACGTATTCAAGACGCTCGGCTATATGATGCCGATAGAGAGATTCGCCGAGCTCGTTGCGCTCACGGCGCTGAAATCGCCACGAGGATTGCCCGACAAAGGAGTAACGGTCGTGTAGTACCAAACAGGCTTAGTGATAAAAGTTGCCCGTTGACGATGCCCAAAAACGGATGACCGCGCTAGCTCTTAGCAAAAGGGCCTCCGCGGTCATCCGTTCAGTGTTACAAAGTCGAATTCACCCAGTTTGGACAGGTGGTTTCGTCGATTCCATTGCCTCCTATGCAATAGCCCGTGAGCACTCCAATCGGCTTATAGTCAGGAGAGATGACCCCGCTGTAAGAGTCGTTTTGGATGTCTGCAATGACTTTTACTTCTTGGTCTAGCGTGCCATTTGTGTAGTGATAGACCAAATACACGCGGTCACTGTATGGCCCGCTGGGGCTCGTCGCGAAACGAATCGCATCAATAATCGGCTGCATGGCAAGGTTGTGGTAGTACCATGCTTTTGACCATCCCCATCCACTTCCGGTCCAGTACCCATTTCGAATTGCAACATGGTCGTTGTTGACTGTTACCGATGTATCTTTGCATTGCATTTCTGCGGGGTTAGCCCCCGTGAAATAGCCGCTGCAACCAGCGCCACCCGACCACATGGGTGTTGGCCCAATTGCCGGTGCAACCGCCGCTGACGCGGCCCCATTGGATGTTGGGGATCCCGACCAACCAGTAAACGCCGCAGTATTCGACGCTTCCGCTTTCAGTGGAGTAATCGCTGCCATCATCAGTAGCGCCAGTACTGCGACACTCAAAGACATCGATTTCCAAGTAAGTCTGTGACCAATTGACGTCATACATTCCCTCTCAAGTTGTTGAACATGGATGTTGCGACTTCAAAATACGTTGCCATGGGAGTAAGCGTTGCATGATGCATTGGGCAGATCAAACAACGGAGAAACAACTCTCCCAATTATGTTGATCGAAGTTCAGGATCTATCATCCGAACTAAGTGTGAACCGTTCAGATGAATTTCGAGACACGGACTCTCGGCCCTTGCGACTGCACTATTCCCAAGGAGGACTTACCCACGTCCAAGCAAATCCTTCAGGGCCGAGATCGGAAAAAAGGACCTCCCATTCCTGCCTGCCGAGTTCGTCTTCCACTCGTTTAGCAAGAATCATTTGTGTCGAACGGAGTCTTTCGAGCAGCGTAGGGTTGCTGCTTACTTCGGTGTCCATGCTAGAAATCTCGCTCCTGATCTCATTCCAGTTTTTCACCTCGAGCAACAATGTCGGTGAGATGAGTCCGCGCCATCCGTCTGCTCCATCGCGTTTCGCGAAGAGCTGGTTCAATCGTTGTAACTCGGAGTCTTCAATACGAGACGCAACCAGCCACAGCCCACTAGATCCGAAATCCCAATCGACTATTGCTTTCTTCTTCATTTGTTTCCACTTTGCTTAGGTGAGTCGGTCTGGGTTTAGTGGAGACCTTTTCCCTTGGTTCTCTCATGCCACCCTGGCCTGATTCTTGACACGATAGTCCTCTGCGACTTCGGCTGGCGTGAGGTAGCCGAAGTCGCCGTGCAGTCGCTCTTCGTTGAACCAGGGCACCCACCCACACGTGGCGATCTCGAGACCATCGAGCTCCTTCCAGTGTCACCGCCGTTGCCGGCCAGCACCGCGAGGTTGCGGTGCAGCTCGGTCTTGAAGATGCCCATGACCGATTCGGCCATCACAGTCGAACGAATCATCGACGGTGCCAATCGACGGTGCGGCATTGATCTCGTCAATTCTGTCGATGTAGAGAACCGACGTGATTTGCTCGTGAGCCGGCGTCCGTGTGACGTATCAAGTTCTCCAGGGTCGTGTGGCACCTCGTCCAGGCGGCCATGTTGAGCGCGTCAACGACGAGGACTGCCGTCATCGACCTTGAAGCCTTTCAACCCATCAGACGCCGTGAGAACACGTCGATGACGAAGGCCACGTAGACGACGCCACTCCAGGTGGAGCAGTAGGTGAAATCGGCGACCCACAACGCATCGGGACGAGTGGCGCTGAACTGTCTATTGACGACGTCCGGCGCGCGCAGGTGAGTAGTGCCGCTGTGCGTCGTGAAGCGCTTCTTCGCGCGAGAGGCGCTGCGGATGCCTTGGCACTTGTGACTTTCTAATGGTGTAATGCACCATCTGTCAACGCGCATGAAATGGCTCCCTTGCGCACGCACTTGCCTGCACCTTTTCGAAAGAATCTCGAGGTGCCGGTGCTGCCGAGACCCGGGCGGCCCACTGACCCACGAGATTGATTATTGGGCCTTTGGTATTGGGGAAGTGGTTCTTATTGTGTCCCTCAAGGTCCACTCACAGTGAATGGGATCCGATGGTTTAGGGCTCAACGCGTGTGATGGTTTTGATACGGTCAATTGAGCGGTCGAATGACGCGACCTGCATGACGCCCGTCGATTCGGCAGACGCGATGAGGTATGCCTCCGCAAAGTCGAGACGGTCGTATTCGTAGATCTCCACGGCGCGAAGGAGGAGCGGCGCGTCGATGACGTTTACCGATTCCATCACGACTAGCGCTCGCATTGCCTCGCTAATCTCTGGTCGCGCAACTTCGTAGAAGGATTCGAGAACGTAGATTGTCTCGGCGACAATGAGATCCGCTACCAGGAGCTCTGACTCTCTCTGGAGATAGGCTGTCGCTCGAGCGGCCAGTAGTGGCGGGTCACCAATCAGATGACGTACGAGGACGTTCGTGTCTACAAAGGCACTCACGAATTCTTGGCGGCCCTACTCGCGCGAGCGCCCTTAATCACGTGGTCCCAAGCGGCGTTCCTCTTGGAAGCCGGAATTCGAAGCTTGCCCGCGAGTTCAAGAAAATCGGGTGTGCGGGCAACAATCGCTCGGTTGCCCGTAATTCGAAAAATAATGGCGTCCCCGTCGCTCACGCCCAACGCCTCACGAACAGCCTTGGGTACTGTCACTTGCCCTTTCGACGTCACTCTCGCTGCCACATCCATGTCGGACTCCTTACTCAATCACATTTGTAAGGATAGCAGCGTCGTGGCGCTTTGACAATGACCCTGCTCGCCCGACTTCAGGCCCAAAACATCGATTGGTTCGAGTTAGGACCTCGAGCGTCGTGGCTCATCTTGAATCCCGGTCAAATTACTTGTTGCTTGAAGCATTGTGAGAGTCGGGTTCTTATTGTGTGACCCAAGGTCCACCGAAGACTCACGACAGACCTTCACCACCCCCTATGGTCAGAGTCGCCGATTTCATCTATGTGCTAAAGCCCGCGCTCGTTCGTCTGATCGCGACCCGGCACGTCGCGGGTGCGCTGGTTGGCGAGTTCGAGGCGCGCCTGAAGCTGAAGGACGGCTGCTTCAAGTGGCGGAAGATCCTCTGTGATGGTTGCTTCGACCACTGCTCGGGAGGTGTCAAAGTAATGATGCGCCAGCCAATCGCGCATCCCGGCGGTATCTGACCACTTAACATCCGGCTCATTCGCGACGAGTTCGGGGCTCAGCAACTTCACTGCCTCACCGATCTCGATTAACCTCAGCCGAACGGCATCAAAAATGAGTCCATCGGAAAGGTCACCACGAGTGAGGTGATTCCTAATCGCGGCCATCGCATCAACAATGTCGGCTAGGCGCTCGTCGTCGTGGCGTGAGCTCATATTGGGATGGCTTCACGTTCGACCTCTTCACGGACCCGAGGTCGGAGGCTGTCTGACGGAGCGATGTCAACTGGCACGCCAAGGATCTCCGAGAGTTCCCGACGCAGTGCTTCTAAGGCAAATAGTCCTGTTCTTTTATCTAGGTCAACCATCAGGTCCACGTCACTATCAGGCCGTTCTTCACCCCGTGCGGTGCTTCCAAAGACGCGGACGTTGCTCGCGCCATGGCGCGCCGCACAGTCAAGTATTGCGCGTCGGCGCCGGCGGAGTCGGCGACCGAGAGGGGTTTGAGGGAGGCCGAGCGGGTAATCGCTCAAACGCTCGAGGTCGAGGACCAGATTGTGACCGGTCGCACGCACGAGCCGTTCGAGCGTCGAGATTGAAGGCTCCCTACGGCCCGACTCGTATGCACTGATCACGCTTTGAGCCACGTGTGCGCGACGTGCAACCTCGGTCTGAGACATTCGTGTACTGATACGTGCTCGCCGAAGGAGATTACCGGCGCCGTTGTCCGCCCGTTTAACCATCTCTCAATCATAGTACTGATTGTCTATAGGCAATTACTGAGGATTAGAGAAATGCCGGTTCTTATTGTGGAACCCAAGGTCCACAAAATCGGGTTGCGCGAACCGCGTGGTTGCGCAAGGTGAGTCGCAACAAAAATGGAAATTACGGAACTAGGTCCGGAAAATCTCCAACACCTGGTTGTTGGTTCCGTGATCTCGCGCTGTGCGGACTTTGGTACGAGAGTTGATTTACGTGGGCGACATCACCGGAAGACCGACGGCTATCGCGGCTGAGCAGAGACGCGAGTCATACGCGACGAAATCGGTCAGCTCCGCTCTCAAGGAAATCGCACTCGCCAGTTGGATCGCGTCAAGGCTGCGCAGCTCGCGTGGAGCAATGGCCGCCGCTTCCTCAACGACGGCGCGATCGAGTGGCAGGAGGTCAATCCCGCCGAGGAGTTGTCTGGCGTCGGCGAGTGCCCCATCGTCGATTCGCTGACACGTGCGTAGGAGCTCAACCGTTGACAGGTCGCTACTGACCTTTGGAACGTCGGCCCTCGAGGTCAGCCATTGCGTCAGTGCGCGGCTCTCGGGTTCCTCAAACAGCAGTTTCACCAGCGCCGACGTGTCAAGGTAAATCACGCGAGTCGGTCCTGACGGACTTCGGCAAGTTCCTCCGATGCAGTGGGTCTTTCGCTAGAGAGGTCCCGACGAAGCGGTAGTCGTAACTCACCTCTCGCCGGAATGAGACGGCCCGAGGCGATGAGTCGGTCCCGCGAGATAACGGCCGGCGTCGGCGATATCAAGAGAGCTACGAGTTTTCCACGCTCAGTGACCTCAACGACTCCTCCCGCCTTTACCTGCTCCAGGTATTGACTCGCGTGTTGTCGGAGTTCTCGAATGCCAATTCTTGTCATCTCAGAATTGTAGCACCTGAGATGCTACAATAGCCAAGCTCGTTTTGAATCCCCACCGCGTTCGGGTTGGAAGGTGACCACCCGTTCGATGGAAGTCAGACGGTGAGCGGTCCCATTAGTTTGTGCGCCGAGACTGCTGGTCGTCAGCTAACGAGATTGCGATGCCCTTGGCCGTCAGGTTGCGGTTCGTATTGTGTGACTCAAGGTCCACAAAATCGGGTTGCGCGGACCGCGTGGTTGCGCAAGGTGAGTCGCAACAAAAATGGAAACTGCGGAACTAGGTCCGGCAAATCTCCAACACCTGGTTATTGGTTCCGTGATCTCGCGCTGTGCGGACTCTGTGAGTCGGTCTGGTTGTAGTGGAGACCTTTTCCCTTGGTTCTCTTTCATGCCACCCTGGCCCGATTCTTGACACGATAGTCCTCTGCGACTTTGACTGGCGTGAGGTAGCCGAAGTCGCCGTGCAGTCGCTCCTCGTTGAACCAGGGCACCCACCCACACGTGGCGATCTCGAGACCATCGAGCTCCTTCCAGTGTCACCGCCGACGCCGGCCAGCACCGCGAGGTTGCGGTGCAGCTCGGGCTTGTAGATGCCCATGACCGATTCGGCCATCACAGTCGAACGAATCATCGCCGGTGCCAATCGACGGTGTGGCACCAATCTCGTTAATTCTGTCGTTGTAGAGAACCGACGTGATTTGCTCGTGAGCCGGCGTCCGTGTGACGTATCAAGTTCTCCAGTGTTGTGTGGCGCCTCGTCCAGGCGGCCACGTAGACGACGCCACTCCAGGTGGAGCAGTAGGTGAAATCGGCGACCCACAACGCATCGGGACGAGTGGCGCTGAACTGTCTATTGACGAGGTCCGGCGAGCGTAGGTGAGTGGCGCCGCAGTGCGTCGTGAAGCGTTTCTTCGCGCGAGAGGTGCTGCGGATGCCTTGGCACTTGTGACTTTCTAAAGGTGTAATGGGCCACCTGTCACCGCGCATGAAATGACCCCCTTGCGTACGCACTTGCCTGCACCTTTTCGAAAGAATCCCGAGGTGCCGGTGCTGCCGAGACCCGAGCGGCCCACTGACCCACGAGGTTGATTATTGGGCTTTTGGTAGTAAGGAAGTGGTTCTTATTGTGTCCCTCAAGGTCCACAAAATTTGAATGCGCAAACCAGATCGCGCTCAGACTGAATCCATATGGTCCACGGTCGGCAACGACCCTGCGAGGCCCCGGGTGGAGCGGTGTTGACCCACGACTCGACACGCTCGGCGTTCATTCACCCGAACGATTCCTCGAACAGGGGGACGGCTCGACGGCGCTCGGCCGGTTAGTAGTTTTCCTTGACGACCTCTTTCAGCATTTCGACGTCGAGCGTAAGGTCGGCGACGATTCTTTTATGCCGCCCGTTTTCGGTCGCGAGCTCCTTCAGGCGCTTCGCGTCGTTGGCATTCATGCCACCGTTATGGGCTTTCCAACGGTGCCACGTTGACTCGGAAATTTCGAGCGGTCTGCAGACCTCAGCCAAGCCCTCGCCCCGATTGAGCATTTTGTCGCCTTCGGCGAGTTTTCTAATCACCTGTTCGGGGGTGTGACGCCTCTTCTTCATGCTGTTTTCTTGGCTCCATCCAAGAGCGTCGGGACACTCGTTCGCAGGTCAAGTGATTATTTCAA
>JAYVNV010000170.1:0-9315 GCA_043758265.1 Acidimicrobiaceae bacterium | reverse complement strand
GCCAAGCGCGGGGCCCGCTCGAACTTCCTCAACTACCACGGCTTCCCGGCGGTCATCTGCACGAGTCCCAACGACATGATCGTGCACGGCATCCCCGGCGATTACGTCTTGAAAGAGGGCGACATCATCTCGATCGACTGTGGCGCGATCATTGAGGGCTATCACGGCGATGCGGCCTACACCGCGGGCGTGGGACAGATCAGCGACCAAGCGACGAGGCTCATCGAGGTGACTGAGCGTTCGATGTGGGCCGGCATCGATCAACTGGTGAAGGGCAATAGATTGCACGAGGTCGGACGGGCCGTTCAGAATATCGCCGAGGCGCAGGGCTTTTCGGTGGTGCGTGAGTACGTGGGCCACGCGATTGGCACCGCGATGCACGAGAGCCCCCAGGTGCCCAATTACTGGCCGGGTACGCCCGGTCCGACGTTGAAAGAGGGCATGGTCTTCGCCATCGAGCCGATGGTCAACGTCGGTTCCTATGAGACGTACGTTCTCGAAGACGGCTGGAGCGTCATGACCGCCGACGGGAAGCTCTCGGCGCACTTCGAGCACACGATCGCCGTGACCGACAATGGTCCCGAGGTCTTCACGCGGTAGCGGAGAGCTACGTTCTCGCCCACCACGTTTTCTAGCTGCACCGTTGGGGCAACAAGATGTCTGCAGTCAGGTCCCGTGGACGGCGCGAGCGATGGTCGCGGACCTCGTGTACTTCCCTTCGTGACCGTCCCCGACGTCGGCCTCGCGTGAACGAATTCGCGCGAGCGCAGCATTGGTAGGACTGCCTGCGTGAAAGTAGCGGGCACAATGGCGTGAAACTCGTGGTCGAAGGCAAGCATCGCAGTCGGGCCGTGGTCGTCGGGAATTCCAATGCGACGCGACGCAGCGGCGGCTCAATAAATATACGAATGAAGCTGCACCAGCGCGCCAATCTGTCGTAGCGCTCGTTCAACTGAGTGGCGAGACAATCATTGGCGACGAGCAAATTCGTCCGGTGCTCAGGGCGAATTGACCAAAGTGATCGATTGGGCCACGTCGTGGAGTAGGGAGTCCAAGCCCAACACCACTATTGCTCTCGTCACTAGATGCGAACGACCAGAGGGCATCGGCGCCGCCCTCGCCCGCGCCCTCGCCATCGCCACGCACGGTAACGACGTGGCTGTCACATGGTGTCACCCCTATGACAACGAGTTCACGGTGCGAAGGATGACTCGTTTATCGCCCAGCTGGCTGCTCGGATCACTGACTTGGGCCAGCGTTGCGTGGCCGTGGGAGCCGATCTCGGTACTACGGAGCCAGCGGCAGTGGTCGTTGACAAGGTGCAGGACCAGCTCCAGGCCAAACATCATGGTGCTCAGTCATTGTGAGTCGGTGAACTCGACGACTCTCGATACCTCGGTGGAGAGTTTTGACCGTCACTTCGCTCTCAATGTGCGCGGGAGCTGGCTTCCTTTCAGAGAGTTCGCCAAGAGGTTCCTTGGACCATTCGGGACTGGTCGAATAGTAAGTCGCACGAGTGATGACACCGTGGGCAATCTTGCCTACGGCGCCAGTAAGGGGACGCTTGATTGCATCGCCATCGTTGCGGCTCGAGAGTTCGCAGAATTAGGCATCACGTCCAATGTGATTAACCCTGGCCCAACTGACCCAAAGTGGATGTCGAACGAGCCGCGAGTGCAATTCGCTGAAGCAGCGCCGTTCGCGCGACTAGGGACGCCCGAAGACTGCGCTCGTCTCGTGACGTTCCTCTGCTCGCACAAGGGGGCCCGAATCAACAGAAAACTTATCGAGAACGACGGAGGCATTCACACCTAGTTTGGGCCATCGTTGCTCAATAAGCCCGATGGGTAAGTAACCAACTATTTTCCCCCTCCAGCACTGATGGCTAGTGGCTAGTGGCTAGTGGCTAGTGGCCACGACTCGATGGCTCGGGAGATGGAGTGCTGCAGGTCATCCAATTGTGCTGACGTCGAGAAGTCTGAGTAACGAAGCTGTTTCGTCGTGTCCGCGAGTCACTCGTCGGCATGATTGACGACGAGTGACATAGGAACAATTACCTCATCGGTCAACTCGAGGTCGATCGTCAATTGAAGATATCGCCAGCTGTCGGTAGAGCAGCATTATCAATCTGGCGCTGGTGATTAGAGCGCTATCTTCAAAACCTGGATTGTGAAGTACGACCGTTCACGACGACGGCAAATAGAAATTGGCAACAAATCGTCCAGCTGAAACAAATGTCTTTCCAGATTCAAGAGCGTAGAAAAAGGTCCCGTTTCGCATCGCAATCAGACCGACGGACTACGGAACTAAGGACGCGTCCTTGCGGTTGACGTGGGAGACAAATTTCATAGAAAGTCCTCGAGCGTCGCGATGCACGGCTGAATGAAAAATCTTTCCGGTAGCCGCGGGGTCGGCATTGAGTTACGTTTTTGAACCATTGGAGTGCGCCGACACGACGAAGGTCGAACCTGCTGTCCGAGTCTGCATCGCACTTATGGAATTCGGAGGGAAACCGCCGATGCCCCAGTTTGGATGCGCTGCGCCGGTGTGGGAGGGAGGAGAGTAAAGGTGGCCACGAACGAGTGGGTCCCGTTGCCGAAATCACCGGGGGACCGGTACTGCGTCCTCAGACCAACCACAATGGAAAAACTCGCTATGACGAGGATTCCAATAACCATGGCTTCACGCACGTGATGAATCACTGCACCCACAAGGGGAAATAGCGACATCGGTGTTTGTGCCGGACCTGGATACTCCACCTAACCCGCGAGTCACGAAGGGCTCATTGACGCCTGGATTCATGGAGGTTCACTGGCCTATTGTGCATCCATGGATACTCAAATCAAGGCCAGCGTGTACCAAACCCTGGAGGGACGGTTTCTGCTGACGCACCCGTTCTATCGCCGCTGGGAGGCAGGCGAACTCGCTCCTGGCGAACTACGTAGCTACGCCGAGCAGTATCGATACTTTGAGGCGTACCTACCCGAGTTCCTAGGTCAGTTGGCGGAGCGCCTCGACGACGTTGTCGCCTTGGAGTCGGTGCTCGCAAATCTGAGGGACGAGGTTACCCAGCCGAGCCACCTGGAACTTTTCGATCAGTTTGCCGGCGAATTCGGTGCCGGACCGAGTGACTGTTCAACCGCGATGTCGGCACTCCTCGACGCATATCGAACTGCGCTCGACGAGGGAGGTGCGGTCGCGATGGCCGCGCTCTGCGCCTACGAGGTGCAGAGTGCCGACATCGCTCAGTCAAAGCATGACGGACTGGCCACTCATTACGGTGCTTCAGCGCAAGCATTGGAATTCTGGCGTGTGCACGGAATCATCGAGCGCGACCACGCGGCGTGGACAGTGGACGCCTTGGCGTCGCTTTCGCCGACCGTCGATGCGCTGCGTCGAGGTGTCGCGTCCGTAGCCGATTCGTGGTGGGAGTTCTTGAACGAACGAGAGGCGCTGGCGCTCGTTTAAAGCATGTAGGGCCAAGGCTTCGCTCAGAGAATCGAGCGGACCATCCAGGCTCAAGTGGCTCAGTCTCTGGGGTGCTGGCGATCGTTTTGGCGTTGCGCGAACAGCGCCGCTTCGGTGCGGCGCTGGAAGCCGAGTTTGGCGAGCAGGTTCGAGACGTAGTTCTTGACGGTCTTCTCGGCGAGGAACATCACCTCGGCGATCTCGCGGTTCGAGAGTCCTTCACTCAACAGATCAAGGATCCGGTGCTCTTGCGTGCTCAGACTCTCGAGGCGGATGTCCTCAGTGATCTGACGGCGCAGACGCTCGCGCGAGCGCTCAATCTGGTCGTCGGTGAGGAGCATCTCCCCGTTGGCGACGCGCCGGATCGACGTGACGAGGTCGTCGCCTCGGACGTTCTTTAAGACGTAGCCCCGTGCGCCGGCGAGCACCGACGCACTGAGCGCCTCGGCGTCGGCGAAGGATGTCAGCATCAGACACGCGAGTTCGGGCTTGTAGGCGCGCAGTTGGCGACAGAGTTCGACCCCGCTGCCGTCGGGCAGGCGTATGTCGAGCACGGCGACGTCAACGTCGGCCACGTCGAGCACGAGCGCCTCACCCATTGACCCAGCCTCCAAGACGACCGCCAAGTCATCTTGGGCCTCGAGCAGTTCTCGCAGTCCGCGACGAACAATCTCATGGTCGTCTACCAGTAGCAAGCGGATCATGTCATTCCAATCGATTAGCCGTCCAACACACCTTCGTGCCACGGCCTATCTCTGACTTTACGATGAAGTCGCCGCCGAGTTCACGCGCGCGCGTCGAAAGGTTGCGAAGACCCCTTCCGGGGCCGATGTTGGGCGTGAAGCCAATACCGTTGTCGCGCACGACAACCTCGACGAGGTTGTCGCAGAGATTGACCTCAATCTGAACGGCGGAGGCGTTCGAGTGACGAACGATGTTGGAGAGGATCTCGCGAAGCGCGTGTACCGTCTGCTGCGCACAGCGCGGACCAATCGCACCGTCGACTCGGACATCGACCCGGAGCCCGGCCTCGACCCCGAGACGCGACTGGACCTCGTTCGAGAGGGCGATGATGCGGTCGTTGAGTGTCTGGCTCTCGGGTTGATCCTGGTCAATCTCGAAGATGGTGGTGCGGATTTCGTGAATCGTTGAGTCGAGTTCGTCTAGGACGTTGTTGATGCGACGGCGCACGTCGTCGTCGAGGACCGAGGACAGTGAGATCTGCAGCGCGAGGCCGGCGCCGAACAGCCGTTGGATGACGGTGTCGTGCAGGTCACGGGCCAGTCGTTCTCGCTCTTCGCTCAAGGTGAACTCGCGCACGTTGCTGCGCAACATCTCTTGATCAATGACGAGTCCCGCCGCCCGACCAAAGGCCCCGACGAGGACCTCGTCCTCTTCGCTGAATGGCTCACCGTCGAGCGGGTCGGTCAGGTAGAGGTTGCCAAAGATGTGCCCGTCGCTCGTCAGCACTGGCACTCCGAGGAAGCGACGCATGGGCGGATGGTTCGCCGGGAAGCCCACCGACGTAGGGTGCGCGTTGAGTTCGTCGATGCGCAGCGACGTCCGTTGTTGGATTATCTCGCCGAGCACACCGCGGCCGTGGGGCTCGGGTCCGATCGCGGCCCGGGTCGGCGCGTCGACGCCGAAGGTGATGAAACGTGAGAGGGACTGGCCATCACCGGCAATGACGCCGAGGGCGCCGTAACGCGCACCGACGAGGCGGCTCGCAGTTTCGATAATCCGGCTCAGCAGCCCGTCGAGGTCCGCGTCGGTCTCGATCAGCAGGATCGCATCGATGAGCGCGTGAAGTCGCTCGGGATCATTGATCCGATGAAATGCCATTGGCCAAAGCCTGTCACATCACGCTGATACTGCGACGTTCAGTGGCCCCGTTGACCCACCAGCACCGAGAGTGGGAGCGCCATCAGCATGGCGCCGCGGTCGACCTTGTTCTTCAACTGCGTGCTCAGGAGTTCATCGTCTCGAGCGTTGGTGGCGATTCCAGAGACCATGACTGACCAGGTGGTGCCGTCGGGGTCGAGGCCGTCGATCTGGACCGAGATCACGTCACCACGACGAGCGGCCAAGATCACCGCGCTCTCGCCGCTGGCGAAGAGCAGGTGATCTTCGTCCATGAGCGAGATTCGTGCCGGCAGCGCGGCCGGCAGGCACCGCACCGAGAGCACGATTCGCGCCAGATCGGCACTTCTAAGCAGGTTCAGGCAGTCCTCGCGTGACAGCGGTTCGCTAGAGATGGAATTGCTCGGCGCAGTCATTTACTAATCATGGAGCCATTCCGTGGATCGCTACTAGGGCCGCCAGTCACATTTCTACCTGTAGGATAGGACACGAGCGGAGCGTCAAACGGCGGGTGGGTGGCCGACTTTTGCGTTCTGGCGGAAATCCGGTAGAATGGTCAGCCGACCTCGTGGCGTGCCTCGAGGTCCATCCGTGAGGGAGTTTTCATCTCTCACGTCCCGCCGTGCCGTTACAAGGAGAAGGAACCTGAGCAAGCCAAAGGAGGACGCGTTCACCGTTGAGGGGACCGTCGTCGAGCCACTACCAAACGCCATGTTTCGCGTCGAACTGGAGAACGGGTACACCGTGCTCGCGCACAGCTCGGGCAAGATGCGCATGCACCGCATCCGCATCCTCCCCGGCGACAAGGTTCAGGTGGAGATCACTCCTTATGACATGACCCGCGGCCGTATCACCTACCGCTACAAATAACACAAGTATTAGAAGATCGAGAAAGCAGAGACATGAAGGTTCGCGCCAGCGTAAAACCCATGTGTGAGAAGTGCAAGGTCATTCGCAGGGCCGGTGTCGTGCGTGTGATCTGCGAGCAGCCCCGCCATAAGCAGCGTCAGGGCTAGGAGAAGATCGTGGCCCGTATTGCCGGAGTAGACATCCCGCGCGAAAAGCGCACCGTAATCGCACTGACCTACATCTTTGGGATCGGTCCCACGACCGCCCAGCAGATCTGTGGCGCCACCGAGGTCGATGAGTCGGCCCGGGTGAAGGACCTCAGCGAGGCTGACGTCAACAAACTCCGTACCTACATCGACCAAAACCTGTCGGTCGAGGGTGACCGTCGTCGCGACGTCGCCCAGGACATCAAGCGCAAGATGGAGATCAACTGCCTGCAGGGGATTCGTCACCGCAAGGGCCTACCCGTACGCGGACAGCGCACCCGCACTAACGCCCGTACTCGCAAGGGTCCCAAGCGCACCGTCGCCGGTAAGAAGAAGGTTACGAAGTAATGGCTAAGCCGAACACGGTTCGAAAAGGTCGCAAGAAGGAGCGCAAGAACGTCGCCTTCGGCGTCGCGCACATCAAGAGCTCGTTCAACAACACGATCGTCTCAATTACCGACCCGGAGGGCAACGTCTTGTCGTGGGCCTCGTCCGGTCAGGTCGGCTTTAAGGGATCGCGCAAGTCGACGCCCTACGCCGCCCAGCTCGCCGCTGAGAAGTGTGCGCGCGCGGCAATGGAGCACGGCGTAAAGAAGGTCGACGTCTTGGTACGCGGTCCGGGATCGGGTCGTGAGACCGCGATCCGCTCGATTGCGGCCGCCGGTATCGAAGTCGTTGCTATCAAGGACGTCACCCCACTACCGCACAACGGCTGTCGCCCCAAGAAGCGCCGTCGAGGCTAAGGAAGAACATGGCTCGCTACACCGGACCCGTCTGTCGACTTTGTCGACGCGAACGCACCAAGCTGTACTTGAAGGGTGAGCGCTGCTTCACCATGAAGTGCCCCGTCGCCGAGAACTCGGACCGCCAGACCCGCGCCTTCCCGCCGGGCATGCACGGCCGTGACCGCCAGCGTCAGGGCTCGGAGTACCTGACCCAGCTTCGCGAGAAGCAGAAGGCCCGCCGCATCTACGGCCTCTTGGAGAAGCAGTTCCGCAACCTCTACGAGGAGGCCAGTCGCCGCCCCGGGATGACGGGCGTGAACCTGCTCCAGTTCCTCGAGTTGCGTCTCGACAACATCGCCTACCGCGCCGGCTGGGGCGCGTCGCGCGCCCAGGCTCGCCAGTTCGTGCGTCACGGTCACGTGACCATTGACGGCAAGCGCGTCAATATCCCGTCGTACCGTGTTCGTCCTGGCGAAGTGATCGCCCTTAAGAACGTCACCCGCGAGAACTTCAACGTCAAGCGAAATCTCGACGTGTTGGACCGCACCGTGCCGGGGTGGCTCGAGATCGGTGACGGGGGCTTCAGCGTCACCGTGCGCATCGTTCCCCAGCGAGAACAGATCGACGAGTCGATCCGCGAGCAGCTCATCGTCGAGCTGTACTCCAAGTAACTAAACCTCTCAAAGAACTCAAGGAGTCCCTATGTTGATCATCCAGCGCCCCATCATCGAAGCCCTCGGCGACGAAGTAAACAACCGTCAGTCCTTCGGCATCGGGCCACTCGACCCGGGATTTGGCCACACACTCGGCAACTCACTTCGCCGCACGTTGCTCTCATCGATCCCGGGCGCCGCTGCCACGCGCGTCAAGTTTGACGCGGTGCTGCACGAATTCGGCGTGATTGAGGGCGTGAAGGAGGACGTGCAGGACATCTGCTTGAACCTGAAGGACCTGTTGTTGCAGGTCCACAGTGACGAGCCGGTGCAGCTGCGCCTCGACAAGCGTGGTGAGGGTCCGGTGATGGCGTCGGACCTCTCGACGACCGCCGACGTGGAGATCTTGAACGGCAACCTGCACCTCGCCTACCTGACCAGCGCCAAGAGCGTGCTGACCTTCGAACTGACCGTCGAGCGCGGCAAGGGCTACGTGGGCGCCGACGGCAACAAGGGTTCGTCGACCATTGGCGTCATCCCACTCGACGCCATCTTCACCCCCGTGCGCCGCGTGAGTTTCGAGATCGAGCCCGTGCGCGTAGAGCAGTCCAAGGACTTCGACCGACTCGTTATCGAGATCGAGACCGACGGCTCCATCAGCCCTCGCGAGGCGTTGGCCTCGGCCGGCAAGACCCTCGGATCACTGGTGGAGCTGATTGGCAACTTCGACGAAGAGGCGCCGGCCCTGGAGTTGGGCGATGTCGGCACGGCCCAGGCGGCCGCCAGCGAGCTCGACATCCGCATCGAGGAGTTGGGTCTCACCGAGCGCTCGCGCAACTGCCTGAAGCGTGCCGGTATCAACACGATCGCGCAGCTGGTCAACGCGACCGAGCGCGACCTCACCTCGATCACCAACTTTGGCGCCACCTCGCTGAAGGACGTCAACGACCGCCTCGACGAGCGCGGTCTGTCACTTCGAGTCGAGGACTGAGTATGCGCGGCACTCCCACGAAGGGCAAGCGCTTCGGAGGCGACAGCGCCCACCAGAAGGCCATGATGGGCAACCTCGTCGCGTCGATGATCGCCGCCGAGTCGATCGTCACTACTGAAGCGAAAGCGAAGGCGCTGCGCCCGATCGTCGAGAAGGTCGTCACGGCCGCCAAGAACTCACCCGAGGGTTCGGTGCACGCCCATCGCCGCGTAGTTGCGTTCATTCGCGACAAGGACATGACCCACAAGCTGTTCACCGAGATCGCGCCTCGCTACAGCGAGCGTCCCGGTGGCTACACCCGTATCTTGAAGCTCGGGCCGCGCCAAGGCGACAATGCCCCGATGGCGCGCATTGAGTTCGTCTGATCAATCGGTAGGCGCTACCCAACGCTGGCGGCTAGACCTCGCCTATGACGGGGCCGCCTTTCGCGGCTTCGCCTATCAACCGCAGTGCACGACCGTCGTTGGAGTGCTGCGCGCCACGCTCGCGAGCACGTTGCACATGGGCGAAGAACCAGTCATCGTCGGCGCTGGGCGCACCGACGCCGGCGTGCACGCCTTCGC
>JAYVNV010000169.1:0-3053 GCA_043758265.1 Acidimicrobiaceae bacterium | reverse complement strand
TTGGTCACGTCGGGTTCGCCGGCGCGGCCGGAGCCGTCTGGCTCGGTCTCTCTCCGATCGTCGGATTGCTGGCATTCTGCCTCGGCGCCGGGGTGTTGATCGCGGTCGGGGGAGCTGCGCTCGACGAGAGTGACGCGGTCGTCGCGGTGACACTCACCGCGGCGCTCGGTCTCGGCGTTCTTTTCATATCGCTCTACAGTGGCTACTCGAACGCGACCTACTCGATCCTCTTCGGTCAGATCCTCGGCGTTACGTGGGGCGACGTCGGTCTCGTCGCGGCGCTGTCACTCGCTGTCGTGCTCGCTGTCTCGCTGGCCTATCGACCCTTGCTCTTCGTGTCGGTCGACGCACAGTCGGCCGCCGCGCGCGGCCTCTCGACGCGAGTGATGTCGCTGCTATTCATGTCGCTGCTCGCGATCACCACCGTCGTCGCGATCCAGGTCGTCGGCGTTCTCCTCGTCTTCTCGCTGTTGGTCGCGCCCGCCGCCACGGCCGAGGTCCTCACCAGTCGGCCACTGCGCGCAGTGCTGAGTGCGGTGGCAGTCGCGCTTTTCAGTGGGTGGGCGGGCCTCTTTCTCGCCGTCTGGGTCGGCGCGCCAGTGAGCTTTTGGATAACGGCGCTGGCGGCGTCGAGCTATCTCGGAGCGCGGATCGTCCAATGGGCTCGTTCACGACGCGCACGCCACGTCGTTGCCTAACCTACTGACGGTGAACGTCTCTCAGCGTCTGATGGCGCAGTGCCATTTCCCACCGCCCGGCACTGACGTCAACCTCGCGGTCTCGGGCGGCCCCGACTCGCTCGGACTACTGCTCTTGTCGCTCGCTCGCGACCTGTTGGTTACCGTGCACCACGTTGACCACCACGCTCGTCCTTCGAGTACCGCCGACGCCCGACACGTCAGTTCGCTGTGCGGCGAACTCGCGGTCCCCTTCGTTCTCCACGAAGTCGTGCTCGCGCCGGGTGGCAATTTCGAAGCCCGCGCGCGCGCCGCGCGCCGGACTTCGCTTCCGCCGGGTGTCTTCACTGGTCACACCCGTGACGACCTCGCCGAGACAGTACTGCTCAACATGCTGCGCGGCGCCGGACTCGACGGTCTTTCGCCCATGGTCAACGATTCCTCCAAGCCACTGCGCACCGTGCGCCGCGGCGACCTCCATAATTTTGTCGCGGCGTCATCGCACCACGCACTGCACGATGAGTCAAACGACAGTGCGAATTTTCGGCGCAATCGCGTCCGCCACGAGTTGATCCCACTCATGAACCTGGTGGGCGAACGCGACGTCGTGCCACTGCTCGCACGCCAGGCCGAGTTGATGTTCGACGAGCGGGTGTTGTTGGACGAAATCTTCTTTGATGACGCGTCGTTAACCCTTGGTGAGGCCGACTGTCGAACGTTGCAGACCTGGCCGACCGCTCGGTTGCGACGCTGGCTCCGATCGCACCTGCGCTCCAAAGATTGGGGGGACGGGAGCCACCCGCCCTCGGCCGACGAGGTCGAGCGAGCAATTGCGGTGGTGCGCGGTGAGGTGGTGGCGACGCAGCTGAGCGGCGCACGGCGGCTCTCGCGTCGAGACCAGCACCTGACGCTGGAGAACGCTCTCAACTAACCTGACCTGACATGAAGAGTCACTCCAGCGAAGAGTTCACTGCGCGATGGGCGGAGCACGACCTCGGCGAGGTGGTCGTCTCGGCCCAGGAGGTGCACGACCGCGTCCACGAACTTGGTCGTCAGATCACCACTGACTACCTCGAGCATCCGCCCTTGTTGGTCTGCGTCTTGAAGGGCGCCATCAACTTCATGTCCGATCTGATGCGCTGCATCGAACTGCCCGTCGAAGTCGATTTCATGGCCGTCTCGTCGTACGGCGCGGCGACCAAGACCAGTGGCGTGGTGCGAATCGTGAAGGATCTCGACGTCGATCTACTCAACCGAGACGTGTTGATTGTCGAGGACGTCGTCGACTCGGGTCTGACCCTTAACTACCTGCGCCACTACCTGGGCGCGCGCAGCCCCAAGAGCCTCGAGGTCTGCACGCTGTTGTTGAAGGAAGGTGAGCAGCGCGTGACGCAGTCCATCAAGTACATCGGCTTCACGATTCCCTCGGACTTCGTCGTTGGCTACGGGCTTGACGTAAACGAACGCTACCGCAATCTCGACGCGATTTACACCTACACCGGTGAGGCCTAGTCGTGGTTGACCACGACCGGGTGCAGGAGCTGGTGCACGAACTGATCAGGGCCATTGGCGAGGACCCCTTCCGCGAGGGACTGCTCGAGACGCCGCGTCGCGTGGCTGACATGTACGTCGAGCTTTTCGAGGGTATCGAGGCCGATCCCGGCGAACACCTGCGGGTGACCTTCGAGGCCGGGCACGACGAGATGGTGATGGTGCGCGACATCCCCTTCACCTCACTGTGCGAGCACCACCTGCTCCCCTTCGTTGGCCTCGCGCACGTGGCCTACCTGCCGGGAGCGGAGGGCCGCATCACGGGCCTATCGAAGCTGGCGCGCATGGTCGAGGGCTACGCGCGCCGCCTGCAAGTGCAAGAACGTCTGACCACCGAGATCGTCGACGCGATGGAACGAGAGCTGCAACCTCGCGGATCGATCGTGGTCCTCGAGGCCGAGCACTTCTGCATGACGATGCGCGGCGTGAAAAAGGCCGGGGCGTCAACCGTGACGTCCGCCGTGCGCGGTTCGTTCCGTACCGACGCGTCCAGCCGGTCCGAAGCGCTGCAGTTCATTCACCAGCGGCGCTCCGCGTGGCGCTGAGCCCCCTCGTGATGGGCATCGTCAACGTGACCCCCGACTCCTTCTACCCGGAATCTCGCACCATCGGGGTCACCGACGCGATTGCACGCGGCCTCTCTCACTTCGACGCGGGCTGCGACATCGTCGACGTCGGTGGCGAGTCGACGAGGCCGGACGCAACACCGGTCGGCGCTGACGAGGAGACCGCGCGCGTGGTGCCGGTCATCGCGGCGTTGTCGCGAAGCGGTCCGGTTTCGATTGACACCCAGAAGGCGTCGGTCGCGCGCGCCGCCGTGGCCGC
>JAYVNV010000168.1:0-3058 GCA_043758265.1 Acidimicrobiaceae bacterium | reverse complement strand
CGTTGCCCAGCGCCACCAATGGCACGCCGCACTCGAGCATCAATGGACCGAGTTCGTCGAGATCGTCGAGGGACGTGAGGGTGACCAGCGCCCGCACGGATCCCCCGACGCGATAGGTCGTACGAGCCCCGAATGCGGCGTGCTCCTCGACTCGCGCGCCACCGAGCGCGATTAAGGCGTCAAATGACATCAGAGCAGTCCCCCCGACAGCGACGTCGCCACGGTGGCGACGTCGCCGGCACCAAGTAGTAAAAGAACGTCACTGCCTAACGCGACACTCGACAGCGCCGTGGGCACATCGCACAGCAGGGCACAGTAGCGAACCGCCGGTCCACCTTCGTGTGCGCGAATCGCCGACGCCACCACTTCACCGGTGACGGCCGTCGGATTGGCTTCACCAGCGCCGTAGACATCAGTCACGATCACCGAGGTGGCGCCATCGAAGGCCGACGCGAAGGCCGACGCGAGTGCGATGGTGCGGGTGAAGCGATGGGGTTGGAAAACGACAGTAATCGCACGGTAGCCCGAGGCGAGGGTCGCGGCGATCGTCGCGGCGATTTCACCCGGCAGGTGAGCGTAGTCCTCGTAGACGTCGCGGTCCTCCCATTGGCCAAGGAGTTGGAACCGGCGTGGGGCGCCTTCAAAATTGGCGAGGCCCGCCAGCACGTCGTGCGCCGAGACGCTCAGTGCGCGCGACAACGTCGCCACGACCGCGGCGTTCGCCACGTTGTGTGCGCCCGTCACCGCCAGTCGCACGTCGAGAGCCTCATCGGGCCCTCGCAGGACGAAGCTCGCCGTGTGGCGGTTGAGCGACACATTCGACACCATCCACGTCGATCCCTCCGTCGTCCCGACGGAGATGACGTCACGACCTGAGAGATCAGCCACCCGTCGGGCGCCGGCGTCATCCGTCCAGACAGCGACCGGACCCCTGGTGCGACCTACGAGTTGGGCGAAGGCTTCCTCCAGCGTGCGAAGTGTCCCGTAATAGTCAAGATGGTCGGCCTCAACGTTTAACAGTCCTAGTGCGTACGGGCTCAGCAACGAAAAAGTCCCGTAGCTCTCGTCAACTTCGAGAATTAGATCATCGCTCCCCCAGTGACCGTTGGCCCCGACGCCGAGCACGTCGGCGCCGACGAGGCGCGCCGCGTCGCGTACGGTCACGTCAAGAACGTGGACCATCATGGAGGTCGCGGTCGTCTTACCGTGCGTACCGGTGAGCCCGATGATGCGACGACTTTCGCCCAGTTCGGCCAAGACTTCGGCCCGCGATAAGAACGTGACTCCACTCGCTCGGGCCGCGACCAACTCCACGTTATCGGGGCCAATTGCCGGAGACCACAACACCACGTCGACGTGCTCCACGCTCGCGGCGTCGTGGCCGAGTGTCACGCGAACGCCAGCACTGCGCAGTTCGTCGAGCACGACCGAGTCGGCGAGGTCACTTCCACTGACCACTAGACCCATCTCGTTGAGTAGTCTCGCTAGCCCACTCATGCCGGCACCACCAACTCCCACGACGTGGACTCGAAGTCCCTCGCGCAACACGCTCATGGCCAGCCACCGGCCTCGCAGACGACGTGGGCGATCGCGCTAGCCGCGTTGCGTCGGCCGAGCGATCCGGCCGCTTGAGCCATCACCGTTAAGTTGTCCGACGTCGAAATAGCGTTCAATGCCTCCTCGAGCGACGCGCCGTTGCAATCGGCGTCGACGATCAGTCGCGCTCCACCCACTCCAACCACACTCAAAGCGTTCATCGTCTGATGGTCGCCCATGGCCGGCAGGGGCACCAAAATTGACGGGATGGCGAGCGTCGTCAACTCGGCCACCGTTGTTGCGCCCGCTCGACTGACGGCCACGTCGCACAACGCCCAGAGCCGGGTCATGTCCGCGAACTCTTCGACGCGGTAGTCGAGACCGTCGGTGGCCGGCCGTAACTTGGTAATTGTGTGGAAGTCTCGTCGACCGGTCACGTGTACGAGCGCCCGATCGTGGCGGGCGCGCCATCGCTCCGCGAGCTCGACGACGGCACGATTGACACGCGTCGACCCCAGGGATCCCGTGACGACCACGACGACGAGCCGGCCCTCCTCGATGGGGGGTTCCACTGAGGCGCGAGCTCGAAGGCGTGCCTCGCTCGAACGATCAATGGTGAGGATTGATTGGCGAAGAGGTGCGCCAGTGACAACGGCGTTGCGCTGCGTCGAGGGGAAGGCGCAGCAGCGTGTCTCGGCAAAGCGACCGAGAAGTCGGTGCGCTACTCCGGGCGTGGCGTCGAGCTCAATGAGAACGAGAGGCCGACGCCAGAGCACCGCCGCAAACGCCACGGCGAACGACGCGTACCCCCCGACCGAGACGACGACAGACGGCCGCCACCTGGCGACCTTCATCGTCGCCATCACAACCGCACTCACGAGAGTAATCGCGGCGCCGACATTTTGGAGAAGCGCCACTAGTCGAAATGAGCGTTGGAGCCCACGCCCGGGCAACAAGGTCAACGCGACACCGCTGTCCTTCAGCAACGTCGACTCCTGTCCACGTCGACTCCCGACGAAGCGAATGTCCGCCGCATCAACGCCGTCGGCTTGCAGCTGTTCGGCGATCGCCTGCATCGGGAAGACGTGGCCACCCGTCCCACCGCCGGTGATGACAATGGGACCCGGCATCAGTAGTCTCGGCGTGGACTGTACGGGGGTCGCGCACGGGTCGGCCGCGTTGCCGTCTTTCGTTCGATAGCTTGTCGAAAGTTAGTGATTCGCTGTTCGCGGATCGTCACGTCTCCCGTGCGACTGCGATCATGAGCGATGTTGTAGAGGAGCCCCACGGCCGCTAACTCGGTGATGAGGGCTGTCCCTCCGTAGGAGAAGAACGGGAGCGGAATACCAGTCACGGCCCACCACCCGACGACCGAGGCGATGTTAATGATGGCCTCGACCGCAATCCAGGTCGTGATGCCAACGGCGATCAAGCGATAGACCTCGTTGGTGCACTGTTGAGCGATCCGCACGGCGGCGAATAGGAAAGCGACGAATAGACCGATCACACACAGCGTGCCAAT
>JAYVNV010000167.1:0-9570 GCA_043758265.1 Acidimicrobiaceae bacterium | reverse complement strand
CCGCGCGCAACTCGAATGGCCAAGCCATCCTCTACGCCGATCGGATGACGGACTCGATGCGCGCGGCTATCTCGCTGACCGAACGTCGCCGTATTCTTCAGATCGCTTACAACTCGGAGCACGGGATCGAACCGAAAACGGTGATGAAGAACGTCGCTGACATCCTCGGTCGCCTGCGCTCAGAGTCCATGCCCGAACCGATCAACAGGGTCCACGGAATCTCCTCTCTCGAGGCGATGCTGCCCGACGACCTTTCACTCGAGGTGGCTCGGGTGGAGAAAGCCATGCTGGTGGCAGCCAGCGAACTGCGCTTCGAGGAGGCTGCCGCCTTGCGCGACATTTTGCACTCCCTGCAGCGTGAGAGCATCTCCGCATCACTCGACGCGCTGGCACTCGATGCCTGACCAGTAGATTCCCATCATGCCTTCGACAATCCGAGTGCAGGGCGCGCGCGTCCACAATCTGAAGAATCTCTCGGTCGAGATACCCCGCGACCAGTTGGTGGTATTTACCGGACTCTCGGGATCGGGCAAGTCGTCACTCGCTTTTGACACCATCTACGCCGAGGGCCAGCGCCGCTACGTGGAGAGCCTGTCGGCCTACGCCCGTCAGTTCCTCGGTCAGATGGACAAGCCCGACGTCGACTTTATCGAGGGCCTCTCCCCGGCGATCTCCATCGACCAGAAGACCGCCTCGCGCAACCCTCGCTCCACCGTCGGCACCATTACCGAGATCCACGACTACCTGCGTTTGCTTTTCGCTCGCGTCGGTGTTCAGCACTGCCCCAACTGCGACAAGGTCGTCACGCGTCAGACGCCTCAGCAGATCGTCGACCAGGTACTCGGTCGCGAGAAGGACGAACGGTTCTTAGTGCTCGCGACAATTGTCGAGGGACGTAAGGGTGAGTACTCGACACTCTTAAGTGAACTAGCCGGTCAGGGTTTCTCGAGGGTGCGCGTCGACGGCGTCGTCATCGAATTGGCCGATCGAGAGACGTTGACGCTCGCGCGTTACGAGAAGCACACAATCGACGTGGTACTCGATCGGCTGAGTGTCAAAGCGTCGAACCGCCAGCGCCTCACCGAGTCGGTCGAGTCGGCGCTGAAACTGACGAAGGGTCTCGTGTCGTTTCTCTTCCTCGACACCGACGTGCTCGTACAGTTTTCTGAAAAGATGGCTTGCAACGACTGCGGGCTTAGCTTCACCGAGTTGGCACCGCGCGATTTTTCCTTCAACTCGCCCTACGGCGCTTGCCCGGTCTGCACGGGTCTCGGTACCCGCTTCGAGGTCGACCCTGACCTGGTCGTGCCTGACAGTTCGCTCTCGCTGAATGACGGGGCCCTCGCGCCATGGTCGGGCGTGCGCTTTAAGTACTTCGCCCGTCTCATCGAGGGGATTGCCGCGTTGGGCGAGTTCGACGTCGATACACCGTGGAAGAAACTCCGTGCGAAGGATCGAAAGCTGGTCCTCTACGGCGTGGAAAAGCGTTCAGTGCCGGTCAAGTACCGAAATCGCTACGGCAAGGTCCGCACCTATGACACGACCTTCGCCGGGATTGTCGACTGGCTCGAGCGCAAGCGCAATGAGGCCGACGGCGAGTGGTCGCGCGAACAAGCTGAGCAGTACATGCGCGAGGTCGAGTGCCACACGTGCGCCGGACAGCGACTGAAACCCGAAGTGCTGGCGGTGCGGATGGGGCGCCACAACATCGCTGACGTGAACGCCATGACGATTGACGAAGCCATTGACTTCTTCGACCTTCTGCGACTGAGCGAGCGCGAGGAGACCATCGCGCGACGCGTCGTCAAAGAGATCGTCGAGCGTCTGACTTTCTTGATGGACGTCGGACTCGACTACCTGACGCTCAGTCGCGCATCGGCCACGTTGTCGGGCGGCGAGGCGCAACGGATCCGACTGGCCAGTCAAATCGGGAGCTACCTCGTCGGTGTGCTTTACGTCCTCGACGAGCCGTCGATTGGCTTGCACCAACGCGACAATCGACGATTGATCTCGACGCTCGAGCGTCTGCGCGACCTCGGTAACTCGGTGATTGTCGTGGAGCACGACGAGGAAACAATCCGACTGGCCGACTTCATCGTCGACATTGGACCGGGCGCTGGGGAGTTCGGTGGACGTGTCGTCCACGCCGGTACCTACAAGGAGCTACTGGAGAACACTGAGTCGTTGACCGGTCAGTACCTCTCCGGTGAGCGTTCGATTGCGATTCCCTCGAGCCGTCGAAAGGGCGATGGCAAGAAATTGACCATCAAGGGTGCGCGGGCCAACAACCTCCAAAACGTGACGGTCAATGTGCCACTCGGTGACTTTGTGGCCATTACTGGAGTCTCCGGCTCGGGCAAGTCGACGCTAATTAACTCAATTCTGCTCGCGTCACTGGAACACCAGATCAACCGCGCGAAGACGAAGGCCCTCGAACATGACACAATTACCGGCGTAGCCAATCTCGACAAGGTTGTGGCGGTCGATCAACAGCCGATCGGTCGCACACCGCGTTCGAATCCCGCTACCTACAGCGGGGTCTTTGACAAAATTCGTAAACTGTTCTCTGAGACCCAAGAGTCCAAGGTTCGCGGATACCAGCAGGGTCGTTTCTCATTCAATGTCAAGGGCGGAAGGTGTGAGACCTGCGCTGGCGATGGCACGATCAAAATCGAAATGCACTTCCTGCCCGACGTCTACGTGAACTGCGAGGTGTGCAATGGCGCGCGCTACAACCGCGAAACGCTTGAGATCACCTACCGCGGTAAGTCCATTGCCGACGTACTCAACATGCCCGTTGCCGAGGCCCTCGAATTCTTTGATCGACAGCCCACGATCCTTCGCCACATTCAAAGTCTCGCCGACGTTGGTCTCGGCTACGTCCGTCTCGGTCAACCGGCGCCGACCCTTTCGGGTGGCGAGGCACAGCGCGTCAAACTCGCCACCGAACTGGCTCGACGTCCCACTGGTCACACGCTCTACGTCCTCGATGAGCCAACGACTGGCTTGCACTTCGAGGACGTGAACCGTCTACTAAAGGTGCTGCACCGCTTGGTCGACCAGGGCAACACGGTGCTCGTCATCGAGCACAACCTCGACGTAGTGAAGACGGCCGACTGGGTGATCGACCTTGGACCCGAAGGCGGTCGACGCGGCGGCAAGGTAGTGGGCGAGGGGACACCCGAGGACATTGCGCAGTTGGCGACGGCCACTGGACTGGTCCTCAAGGAGTCGTTGGCAGCCCACGGGCGGCTCTAGTGTTCGATAGGCCCGCGGGAATCCCTCGTGAGAGCGGTTGCTATCTCTTTCGCAATCAGCACGGCACGGTGATCTACGTCGGCAAGGCGCTGTCGTTGAACCAGCGACTCTCCAGCTATTTCCAGCGGCCCGAGGGACTTACTCACAAAACGCAGGCTCTCATGGCCGAGGCGACGTCGGTCGAATGGATTGTTACGCCGACCGAACTGGACGCATTGGTACTGGAGAACGAACTCATTAAGGAGAATCAGCCGCGCTACAACATGCGACTGAAGGATGACAAGAGTTTCCCCTACGTCGCCATCGACACTCGAAACGAGTTTCCGGTGCCCTACACGACGCGGGGCAAGCACCAAAAGGGCGTTCGGTATTTCGGTCCGTTCGTGGAGGTGCGCGCTTTGCGCACGACGATGGATGAGCTCATCCAAGCCTTCCCGCTTCGTTCCTGTACCAAGCACAAGTACAACTACCATCAGCGCATCGAACGACCGTGCCTCCTCTTCGACATCAACAAGTGCTCCGGTCCGTGCGTCGGTGCGATCGACGTGCAGGGCTACCAGGAACTCGTGGCGTCCTGGGCGCGCTTCTTCGACGGTGACGTGCGTCAACTACGAACACTCCTCCAGCACCAGATGCACGATGCCTCGCAGAAAAAGCACTATGAGGCGGCGGCCAAGGCCCGCGACGGGCTGGCGGCCCTCGAACGGGCCGCCAGCGCTCAGCACGTCGTCCTCGATGACCACTCGAACCTCGACGTTATTGCCGTAGCGACCGAGGGTGGGCGCGCGGCCGTCGCGCGCTTTCGCGTTCGCTTCGGCCGAATCATCGCTCGCACCGTTCACCTGATTGATCGTTCAATGGACGAGAACGACGCGGAGATCCTCGAGAGCGTGTTGCCTGACATGTTCCCAGACGCCGCCTCAGTCCCATCGGTGGTGCTGGTTGAACATGACACGTCGTCGACGCCGCTAATTGTCGACTACCTCTCGGGGCTGCGCGGGCGTCCTGTTGAGGTTGCCACGCCCCAGCGCGGGAGGCGTAAGCGCGTTATCGAACTCGCCATCAACGACGCGAAGTCGGTGATCAATCGCGACTCATTGCGGCGCCAGAGCGATCACAACGTGCGAGCGAGGGCGCTGCAGGAGTTGGGTGTCGCGCTTTCGCTGCACCAGCCCCCCTACCGAATCGAATGTTTCGACATGAGCCACCTGCAGGGGACCAACTACGTCGGATCGATGGTTGTCTTCGAGGATGGACTGCCGGTGAAGAGCGAGTATCGCCACTTCAACGTGAAAGAGGTGCTCGGCAACGACGACGTCGGCGCGATGGAGGAGGTCGTACGGCGTCGCCTCGCCTACTGGAACGCTGAGCAGAGCACCACCAAGTTCCGTCGTCCCGACCTCATAATCGTCGACGGCGGACTGCCACAACTGCACGCGGCCCAGAAGGCGGCCGTCACGGTTGGCCTCGGCGAGCAGATTGAGTTCACGGCCTTGGCCAAGCGCGAGGAGCTGCTCTACCGACCGGGTTCAAGCCAGCCAATCGCGCTAGAGCGCGGATCTGAGAGTCTGTATCTGGTGCAGCGTCTGCGCGATGAAGCCCACCGGTTCGCCATCATGTTCCACCGGTCCAAGCGCGGCAAGTCGATGGTCGCTTCATCGCTGCAGGGCATCGAGGGAATCGGTCCGGCCCGTCGCGAGCGCCTGCTCAAGCAGTTCGGCTCGCTTGACGAAGTTCGCCACGCGACGTCAGAGGAGCTCGCCGCGCTCAACTGGCTGCCCGTTGACGTCGCGGCCAGGCTCTACGATCATCTACGGGCACCGGGCGAACCACGGCCGACCAAAGGGAGTCTGGATGAGTGAAGTGCTGCTGGTTACGGGGATGTCCGGCGCCGGCCGCTCCACCGTGTCGGCCGCTCTGGAGGACCTCGGGTGGTTCGTCATCGACAACATGCCGATTGAGTTGATTGCTCGCGTGGGAGAGCTTTCGATGGCCGGTTCCCGCGAGTACGCGGGCGTTGCGTTTATCGTCGGGCGATACGGTGGCGTGCAGCCCGACGCGTGGCTCGCCGTAGAACGCGAACTACGCCTTCTGCACGAGAACGCCCAGATCCTCTTCCTCGATGCTCCCGACGATGTGCTGATCCATCGTTTCGAAGCCAATCGTCGCCGACACCCTTTTGAGGCGCCAACGTTGGCTGAGTCGATAGCTGGTGAACGAGTCTTGTTGCAGTCGATTCGCGACGCCGCTGACCTCGTCTTCGACACCGGCTCGATCAATTCCAATCAACTTCGATCACGAATCGTCGAGACGTTCGCCAAGGCCAGCGCGATGGGCTCGCTACGAGTCTCACTCGTCTCCTTTGGCTACTCGAATGGACTGCCCCGCGACGTCGACCTCATCTTTGACTGTCGTTTCTTGCCCAATCCCTATTGGGTCGAAGCGCTGCGCGCCCAGTCCGGCCTCGACGAAGCCGTGGCCCACTACGTCCTCTCGCAGGAACCGGCGCAACATTTTCTCAGCGACGTCGTGTCGATGCTCGAGTGGCAGATCCCCGAGTTCGCCAAGGAGGGCAAGTCCTACCTATCGATCGCTATTGGCTGCACCGGAGGACGGCACCGCTCAGTCGCCATTGCTGAGGAACTGAAGCGGCAATTGCACATCGAGCACGCCGTCTTTCACCGCGATATCGCCCGATGAAGATCGTGGCCGTCGGTGGCGGCCACGGCACGGCCGTCTCACTTCGGGCGGTGCGACGATTCTGCGCTGACATTACGGCCGTTGTATCGGTCGGCGATGATGGCGGCTCGACCGGACGGTTGCGCGCGATGCTCAACGTGGCCGCCGTGGGCGACCTGCGTAAGTGTCTCGGCGCACTGGCTGATCCGGCAAATCCGTTGACGGCGTCGTTCGAGCATCGGTTCAGTGTCGGTGAACTCAAGGGTCACGCCGTGGGGAATCTTCTGCTCGTTGGCCTGATTGACGCCACTGGCGACCTCGAGGAGTCGGTGCGAGCGCTCGCCCAGGTGATGGGCGTGAGCGGGACCATCGTGCCGGCGAGCTGTGAGGGGGTCGTGCTTGTCGCGTCGACCGAGGAGGGAGATACGCGGGGCCAATCCGAAGTGATGAAGTCCTCGTCGATCCGTCGGATCCGCGTTGAACCACGCAACGCCGCCGCACCAACCGCCGCCGTCGAGGCAATCGAGAACGCAGATCTGATACTCATCGGACCGGGGTCGCTCTTTACGAGCGTGTTGGCAGCGTGCGTGGTGCCCGGAATCCTCCAAGCGCTCTCCGGGACGAGGGCTCGCACCCTGTACGTGGCGAATCTCCACCAACAGGTTCCCGAGACGGAGGGCTACTCGCTCCAGGACCACGTGAGCGCACTCGCTCGACACGGCGTCGTCCCCGACGTGGTCCTCGTTGATGAGAGTTCACCATTCGCCAGTCAGGACTGTTCGCTAACGGTTCACCGGCGTGACCTCGTCGCCGAAAATCGACGTGTCCACGATGTGCAAAAATTGTCTGAAGCGGTCTTTGCGGAGTGCGAAGAGATCCGAGCGAAGAGTAAAGGAGATCCCCGTGGCAATTCGCGTGGCAATTAATGGTTTCGGGCGTATCGGACGCGGTTACCTTCGGGCATCGCTGGCGAACGAGAACGTCGAAGTCGTCGCCGTCAACGACCTCACCTCACCGGCGACCAACGCCCACCTCCTCAAGTACGACTCCACGCAGGGCCGCCTCGACGTCCCCGTCACTCTGACCAGCGATGGCATGACAGTCGGTCGAGACACCATCCAGGTGCTGGCCGAGCGCGACCCCGCGTCCCTGCCGTGGGGCGAGCTCAACGTCGACGTCGTCATCGAGTCGACGGGCCGATTCACCACGCGCGAGAGCGCCGCCGCCCACCTGCGTGCCGGAGCTACGCGGGTCATCATCTCGGCCCCCGCCAACGATGTCGACGCGACGTTCGTCATGGGTGTCAACGAGGACACCTTCGACCCGGCCGCGCATTTTGTTGTCTCCAATGCCTCGTGCACAACCAACTGCTTCGTGCCAATGGTCAAGGTCTTGGACGACGCGCTCGGAGTGACGGCGGGGCTCATGACAACCGTCCACGCCTACACGAACGATCAAAATCTGCTCGACCTTGAGCACCAGGACCTGCGTCGGGCCCGCGCCGCGGCCATCAACATCGTCCCGTCTTCGACTGGCGCCGCGCGTGCCACAAGCCTGGTACTCGCCTCGATGAAGGGACGCCTCGACGGAACATCGCTACGCGTGCCGATCCCTGACGGTTCCATCACCGACTTCACAGCCATCGTTCGTTCGACCACGGTCGAAGAGATCAACGCCGCCTTCAAGGTGGCGGCGGCGGGCCCGCTGAAGGGTGTACTTGTCTACACTGACGAGCACATCGTCTCTTCAGACATCGTGGGCACTCCGGCCTCGTGCACCTTCGACTCCCTCATGACAATGGTGCAGCGCATCGACGACGAGCAGAGCCTCGTGAAAATATTCGGCTGGTACGACAACGAGTGGGGCTACTCGAATCGCCTGGTCGACCTCAGCGCGCACATCGGAAAGTAACGAGTGGCCGCGTCAATACCCACGTTGGACCGCTGGGGGAGCCTGCAGGGCAAGCGAGTGCTCGTGCGCGTCGACTTCAATACGCCGGTAGCGATAATTGACGGCGTAATCCAAGTAATCGACGACTTTCGAATCCGCTCGACGGTGCCGCTGTTCGAAGTCCTGCTCGCGCGAGGCGCTACGGTCGTCGCCTGCACGCATTTCGGCCGTCCCAAGGGCCGGGTTGTGGCCGAGTACAGCGTCGAGCCAGTCCGGCGACGGCTCGACGAACTCTGTCCCGGTGTCGAACTCATGGAGAACCTGCGTTTTCACCCCGGTGAGGAGAGTAACGACTCGGCATTTGGGGCGTCACTCGTCGCGGGCTTCGACTACTACGTGAATGAGGCCTTCAGCGAGTCGCACCGCACCCACGCATCGATCATGATTCCGCCGACATTGATTCCAAGCGCTGGTGGGCCGAATCTGCAACGTGAGGTGTCGACGATCACGTCGCTACTTAAAAATCCTGCGCGACCGTTCGTGGCCATTATCGGGGGCGCCAAGGTGGCTGACAAACTAGGTATCGTGAAAGTGCTCGCCCGCAAAGCCGATACGGTGATCGTCGGCGGCGGCATGGCTTTCACTTTCGAGGCCACCCAGGGACGCACCATCGGATCGTCCCTCTTTGACGGCTCCCATCTTGAGCAGTGCGCTGGACTGCTCAAGGGTGGCACAGTCGTGATTCCGAGCGACACCATCGGACTTGCGTCCGGCGCGGCCTTCGGTCGAGACGGTGGCCCCGACACCCCAACGCTCTTCGGTGAGAGCATCCCCGAAGGGTTCGTCGGACTCGATCTTGGTCCCGCTTCGATTGCGCGCTTCGAGGAGGTCATCGCTGAGGCAGCGACGATTCTTTGGAACGGACCGATGGGCGTTTTTGAGGACAGTCGATTCAGCGCCGGCACCGCGGCAATCGCGCGCGCCGTGGCGGCCTCGAACGCCGTGTCGGTAGTGGGCGGCGGTGACTCCGTGGCGGCCCTACAGTCCTTTGGCCTCGAACGCGAAGTGACTTTTGTCTCGACCGGTGGCGGGGCCTTACTGGAGCTCGTGGAACTCGGTGATCTGCCGGGCCTCTGTGCGCTGCGAGAAAGTAGCTGGAACTAAGTGAGCACAACACCCCCTCTCGTGATTGGTAACTGGAAGATGAACCTCGACTTCGTCGAGGCCGTCCACCTCGGCCAACAGATTGGCGTCTTGTTGAAAAGCCGGCCGGCCGAGCACACCGAGATTGTCCTGGCTCCGCCCTTCGTTGATTTGCGCAGTGTCACCTCGATCGTCGACTCCGAACGCATACCGGTCGCCGTCGCCGCCCAGCACGTCAATGCGAACGAGAATGGCGCCCACACCGGTGAGATCAGTACCTCGATGCTCAGGCGTCTCAACGTCGAGTGGGTGCTCATCGGGCACTCCGAGCGTCGCGCGATGTACGGCATGGACAACGACATGGTCGCGGCGACGTTGCGAGCGGTAGTGCGAAGTGGACTGAAGGCCGTTCTCTGCGTCGGCGAAGCGCTCGACGTTCGTGATATTGACGAAGAAAATGAGTGGGTCCGCACGCAACTAGACGGCGCCCTCGACGGCCTCGAGGAGAGGTATCGTGAACTGGTTACGGTCGCGTACGAACCTATCTGGGCGATTGGCACTGGTCTTTCGGCGTCAATCGAGCAGGTGGCGGCGATGGCG
>JAYVNV010000166.1:0-3130 GCA_043758265.1 Acidimicrobiaceae bacterium | reverse complement strand
CGTAGAAGTACGTTGGGGTGGCCATCACGTACCTGATGCTGCGTCGTTCCTTGATTCGAACTCTCGCTCGTCGCCAAACGCAGCTGCGCCGTCGCTCTCGTCGTAATCAGGGCCACGGCCGACTGACGCGCCCGCAGGTGCAATATCGACGACGACGCGGTCGGCGCACCCGGTTTCGCGGGGCCCCGGGCATCGGCGGCGACGTTACACAACCACATGGCCCTGTCCAAGGGCGCGAGGCTCGTCACGCACCCTTGCGAGCTCGTTCGGTGACAACGGTGAAACTGCGCCAATCGGTGGCCTGACCGAACTGCATCGTCACTATCTCGTCAGTGCGACGTTCCTGGTCGAAAAATTTGTCAACGGTCACTCGCGAACAGGTGACGCCCTCAGCGGCACTGGCGCCAGTTCATCTCGCAGAGCCCCTATCGTCGCGAGCGTCAACGTCACGAGCCCGTGCTCGAATCGTCACGTGACGGTACTGACGCCGACCTACTCCTCGACGCTCGCAAGGAACGGTTGAGGAGCGATACGGCTTGACCTTGGGGTCGTGTGGCGGCCCGTAACGACCATCGAGATGCCGACGACGGGCGTGTGGCCGGTGACGGGCGATGGGACAACGTCGCTGATCGATCCTTCGAGTGATCTACTCACCGTCATCCTCAACTCATCACGAGCGCTCGGGCATCACGAGGTGGTGGCGACGCTGAAGAACTGGAACGGTGGCGTGTGCACGCAGAGTGCTCCTCCTAAAGATTTCAGCCAGTGGGCTCAATGAGGCATCAACGCAGTGGCGCGCAACCGGCGACGCTTGCCTGGACACATTGAACGTCTAGCACTCGTAGGTGAGTGTGTTGTCAGACAACCATTCGTGTGCGTTCGGGTAACTGGTCTCGTCGTTCATTCCACGAGGCAGGGCCGACGCTACGAAAGCGCTACGGTGCTGCGAGATCGTGAACGCCGGAACTTCCCGATTCATTCGACGCTCATGGTCTCTTCTACCGACGCGTCTTCGAGGGTTCCGAGAGGGTTCGTTCTTGATCACTCGAAGCGCGGTGCGCGCGCACAGCGTCACGAACGCCGCGATGATTGATCTTTCATCGCGGAAGCCGATGTTCATGATCAGTGGTGCGTCGACGGCGAGTGAGATTGCCGGACACCAAAAAATCAACGTCGTGTTGACGTGGCGAAAGTCGCCGAGTAAATGTTCGGTGACGTCTCATCTCCCGCGATGGACTCTCTTCGCGGTCGCGCGAGACCAACGCCCATCGTCGAGTAATAACGAGAGTGGCCAAGTCAAGCGCAGCGATCCAGTGACCACCAAGCACGACGAGGAGCGCGACGTCGGTGAGCGGTGCCCTCAGTCAGGCGACTACGCCGAACAAGAGCTCTGGTCGGCCGCGGCGTGCAAATCTGTGCGACCCTTGACCAAGATGCGAGGGTTATGGGTCTGAAATCCCTCTTCGGGTGATTCTCTCGCTACATCGTCGTTGGGCAGCTTTGGTATACGACAGAATGAATAGGTTCACCAAAAAACTAGGGGTCATCATGCACTGCCACAACTGCGGAACGCAAGTTCAATCGGGGGGCGCGTCCTGTCTCGTGTGTGGAACCGACCTCACGGTCCCGCGTCCAGCTGAAGCTGGCGCGACGAACTCGTTGTCGACCTACGCGCCGGCTCCGCCAATCCAAGCGTCGTCGATCCACGGCGCCGTCAAGTACGCGCCGTGGATCAGGCGAGTCCTCGCGTCATCAATCGACGGCGTCATCGTCGCGGTTCCCACCGTGCTCTTCGCCTGGTACATCGTTATCGCGCGCGGCACGGTCCACCTCGCGACTTCCACCGCCTACGGCACTCGCATGACGTGCTCTTTCTCCAACGACACGCTCGCCTGCACCAACGGCACCTACGTGCACGCGCGCTTCGGCGAGCTCATCGTGGGAGTGGCGCTCCTCAACCTGGCGTGGGGCGCGTACGTCGTGTTGGCAATTGCTGGCGAGCATCAAGGGACGGTTGGGATGCGCACCCTCAAGATAAAGATCGCCGTCGCCTCGGATCCTTCGTGTGCCGTCTCTAGGGAGAGGTCGCTTGGCCGTTACGCCGCCTATCTCCTCATGAGCTCCGTGGGCACCTTCTCACGAATCGTCGGCGCGTTCCCGACCTTCCTCGGTCTCGTGGGGCTCGCCGACGCCTTGTGGCCGTTGTGGGACCGTCGCAACCAGACGCTCCATGACAAGGTGGCGGGCAGCGTTGCCCTGGACGCGCGAACGTAACCAACAGCGTTCCTGCGTCAAAGCCTGTGTCGGGCCTCATTGAGATCGACTCGGTATTCGTCGCCCGCGAGCACTAAGGGTGTCGCCTCGCTCACGTAGTGCGTCAACGCCCGTTGCTCATGACCGCGCGGCGCTGAACCGTCGGCGCGAATGACGCGCCACCACGCCACGTCCGAGCCGTAGCGGGCCATTACCTGACCGACCACACGGGCGCCGCGCGACCCTAGGTGCGCCGCTACGTCGCCGTACGTCATGACCTTGCCGAGCGGAATGGAGTCGACTACGTCAAGAACATTGTGGGCGAACTCTGGGATCGTGGCAACCGCGTCGTTACGGTGGGGACCTTCAGGCACGATTATCTACCACGCTCTCTTATTCGAAGTCATTCGCTCATTCGCCTAGGTCGTCGTCGATAGGTCACGCGGGGATGACCGGCGCGCACGACGATCTCACCACTCGGTTGCTGGATTGCTTGGCCGCAACGTCACTCCTGGAGGGACCGACGAATGACGTCGCCCACGGCCTCAGTTTCGAGCAAGAAGCCGTCGTGACCGAATGGCGATTCGATCACGTGCACCTGCTCATCGCCCGGCAGCAGCGCGGCTAACTCAACCTGCTGTTCGAGCGGGTATAGCCGATCGTTCGCAATACCAGCGACGGTTACTCGAGATTGGACGCTGGCGAGTGCACTCGCGACGCCACCACGACCTCGACCGACGTCGTGGTGGTTCATTGCCTGGCTCAGCACCACGTAGGAGTTCGCGTCGAAGCGACGTGTCAGTTTCTCGCCCTGATACGCGAGGTACGACTCGACGGCGTATTGACCATCGTGGAGTGGGTCCCTCGAGTCTTGCGC
>JAYVNV010000165.1:0-3164 GCA_043758265.1 Acidimicrobiaceae bacterium | reverse complement strand
GCGCCCGACAACGACAGCCCGATCGTTTGCCACTTCACGGAGGTGGCGAGGGTCCAGCTGGCGCTCACCGTCGAGGGCGCGGCGACGCTCTGGGTCGCGACGCTCTCGCCCCAGGAGTAGGTGAACGCGCCGGCGTTGTAGTTGGCCCACGGCGACGACGGTACCGCGGTGATGTTCTGGGTGTTGACGTAGACGAGGGCGACGACCCCGGGCGCCGCGGTGGTGACCGAGGCGCTGGCCGTCGTGCCCGTGCCCTGAGTGGGCGTACTCGCCACGGCGCTGAGCGAGCCGCTGAACTCGCTCGCTTGGGCGAACCACGAGCCGCCGCCACTCCAGGTGAGTGTCACGGTCCTCGCGGCGCCGGTGACGTTCGAGCAGATCCAGAGCTCGACGTCGGACTGGCCGCTCTGCAGGTTTCCGGTGATCTTTGTAAAGGTGCCCATCGGACTCGTCACGGACGTGACGTTCTGACCGGTCGAACCAGCGCCGAGGACCGCGAGCACCACGGTGTCGCCCAACGTGGCGTTCGCCGGTAGCACCGTGCCTGGCGAACCACTGGCGAGGGCGGTCGTGCCGGCGTCACCGGACTGCACCTTCGTGATCGTGGTCGTGGTCGCGGTGGTGCCCGTGCCCGTCAAGGTAATCGTCTGCACTCCGCTGCCATCGCTACCTTGGACATACCAGTACGCCGTGGCCGGCCCGCTGGCGGTCGGTGCGAATGTGACGGACTCTTGGATCGAGGTGTTCGGTGCGATGGTGTTCGGTGGCGTGGTGCTCTGGAGTTGGACGAAGGGATTGGTCAGGGCACTGAAACCATTGGTGGTCGGCGGCGTCGACATCGTGATTGTCAGGGGAGTGGCGCCCAGGTTGCCAAGTTGGAAATTCAACGTCGCCGACGTACCGACTGCAATATTGCCAAAATTAAGAGAGTTAGGCACGGTCGTGATCTGGGCCGGTGGATCTGCGGAGCCCGCGATCGAGACTCCGAAGTTGCCGACACTGGTCTGAATGGTCGCTAACGAACTGAAGTCGTGTTCAAAGTTGCCCGATGAGCTCGGTGGATTGAACTGAACCGTAAAAGTGAATGAGTCGTTCGCGCCGCCATTGGGACTGAGTGTCAACGGAGTGGCAGGAGGATTGTTCACGTAGAACGGCGCGGTCGGGCTGACGAAGCCACTAATGGCGATGGGGCTTGACGAAATATTGGTGACGGTTACCGGCATCGTGACAATCGGACCGCCAATTAGCTGCGGTGGGAACGTTACCAAGTCGGGTGTCCAACTGAGTGATGGGTTCACGGAATTGCCCTGGCCGCTCAGTACGACCATAGCCGTCGCACCCGTGAAGTTGGCGGTCAGCGTGCCCTGGTTGGCTCCAAGTGCGTTGGGAGTGAAGGTAACCGGCACGGTGATGGACTGACCAGTCGAGAGCGCCACGGGTAGCGTGAGGGATGGCGTTCCTAGGCTGTAGGCCGTGCCGGACAGCGTCAGTGAGGAGACCGTAGTCGGAGCGCTGGCGGTGAATGACTCGGTCTTCGTCTCCGACTGAGCCACAACCGTCTGGTCGAAGTTGAGATTCGTACCCGCAATGGCGGGGGTCGAAGACGGGAGCGCCCCGAAACCCAGCAGGGTGCCGTCTTTCGTGCCAACATAGAGAACGCCATTGTCGACGCTGGGCACGGAGAACACTGTCGAGGTGAAGGGCTGTGAGGTCCAGAGCTCCTCCAGGGTGCCGTTTGAACCGGGGTTCAACGGCACCGGGTTGAATGCTTCAAGTCGCGAGCCGGTGCCGCCAACCCCATTGGCGTGGATGATCCAGAGGAGCGACGAGCCTGAAGTTGTGCCGTTCGACGTGACAATCGGTGCGCCAGACCCGAATCCGAAGACGTTGCCCGAGTTGCCGGTGGACCCGGCGAGCGGGAACGATAGTACCCCGGCGGAATCCCTTCGCTGGAAGGCGTTGAGCGAGCCACCGCCTGTCACGTACGGGGTCGTGCCTGACGTAGGCATGTAGATGTATCCGCCGTCACCGGGCCAGACCGTTGCTCTCGACCACACGCCGCCAAAGGGACCAGTCTCGGACTCAACGTTGTCGGAGTTGCCCGGCCCTTGTTGATAGCCACCGAGGTTGTTCATTTTGAGGACGTACACGATTCCCTCTTTGCCCGCAACGACCATCGGGTTGGGGTCGTCGGACGTGCCCATGCTCGCGGGCAACGCCACTGGTCCTCCCGAGCCGAGGTCGCCGTCTTGGGTGTTGAGCTGTTGGGCGTCAGCCGCCATGAACCAGTCGACCGGCGCCAATTTGCCATTGGCGTCGGTGTGGAGTTTGATGACCGATTCGCCGTAGGTCTGGTTCGCGATGTCGGTGCCTGGCTCCGGGACGGACGGGATGTCGCCATTGCCGGTCGAGACAAAGATGTTGCCGTTGGTGTCAACCACGGGCGCCGAGCCGGACTGCCAGATGCCGCCACCGGGCTGTCCGTAAGTCGTGACCGACACTCCTTTCTCGCTCGACCACATGGTCGTAATTGACGCGGTCGACTCCGAGACACCGACGAGCCAGCCCTCCCAGCTGTTGATGTCGCACTGGGCACCGAATGCCGCGTACACAACACCATTCACGAGTATCAGTCCGGGACGCTGGGTTTGATAGTTCGCGTTAAAGACCGTTGCCGGATTGCCGTCGGCGGCGCCGACAATGGGAACACCCCCGACGGGCCAGCCCGCTGGCGCGACGCCAGTCTGCACGTTGACGGCCTGCATGAAGTCGGCGCCGGTGTTGCCCGCCTCCTCCCTGGCAGTGACGAAGTAGGCGATGTTCGTCGCCGGGTCAATTACCGGCGTTCCCGTGATGCCCAACTTTCCGCCCACGTCGCCGCAGCCGTTGTTTAGAAGTGGATTGTCCGGGGTACCAAAATTATCCTGCCACTTGATGGCGCCGGTCGTCGAATTGAGGCCGTAGGCGTAGTTGTTCTGTGTGACTGCGAGAACGGTCGGTTGGCTCACGAGCGGCTGCGCGTAAACTTGACCGTTCAATTTGGCGTCGAAAATTTCTCCGAAACCTCCGCCAGTCACATTGGCCGGGCTCAGAAGAGGTTCGTCCGGATACCAGCCCGTCACCGAGCTGTTGGCCGACATTTGCAACGTGTTCGCTTGCGCACT
>JAYVNV010000164.1:0-3174 GCA_043758265.1 Acidimicrobiaceae bacterium | reverse complement strand
GTTCGAGCACCGCGTGGCGACCCTCGACCTGCTCTCCACCCAGACCTTCTTTGTCACGACCAGTCGGGGCTCGACGGGGCCCGCCGACCTGCCCGCCGGTCATCGGGCGACCCCCCTGACGAGGTGGACGAGGTGCCGACTGGCCCCTCCTAGCTGGCGGCCGTGGGGTCACGCGCGCTCCTCTACGAGGACGACCGCACTGGCCGCGACGCCCTCGCCGTGACCGAGCGCACCAATGCCCTCGAGGGTCGTTGCCTTCACGGTCACGAGCGCCCCGACAACCAACGAGAGCTCGTTGGACATCTGGGGCATGAAATCGACCAATTTGGGTCGTTCGGCCATGATCGTGACGTCACACGACGTGACGCGAAAACCGCTTTCGAGCACGAGTTTGATGGTCTCGACTAAGAGTCGCCGTGACGACACACCCGCGAATTCAACGTCGGTGTCGGGGAAATGACGCCCCAGGTCGCCAAGGTTCGCGGCACCCAGCAACGCGTCACACAGTGCGTGCGTAACGACGTCGGCGTCGGAGTGTCCGACGAGGCCCGGCGAACCGGGTATCTCGACGAGTCCGAGCCAGAGCGTGCGCGTCGGGTCTTCGCTTACGCGGTGCACGTCAATTCCGTGGCCGATCCTCATGAATTGACACCGATCTGCGACGTCAGTGTCGCCAAATCTCCGGGCAGCGTGATCTTGCGGTTGGCGCTCTCGCCGGGTACGACCACGACGAGTCCGCCAATCGCCTCCACGAGGGCCGCGTCATCGGGGGCCTCGTCATCGTTGGCGTGGGCGCGTTCGAGCACCTCACGGTGGAAGGCCTGTGGCGTCTGCACCATCACGAGTGCACTGCGATCAAGCGTCTCGGCCACGGTCGTTAACGACACCTCGACAACCACGCGCTTGACGGTGTCGGTGATTGCGAGCCCGGGCACGGCGCCGTCGGCGCCGTGCTGCACCGCGTCGACGACCGCGCCAAAGAGTGCGGGCGACGCGAATGGTCGGGCCGCGTCGTGGACGACGACGATGTCCGCGCCACCACACTCCTTCAAGCCGGCGCGCACTGATTGGGCCCGTGTGATACCTCCGACCACCACGAGGTCGGCCCCCTCCCCGGTGCCGTCGTAGGAAGCGGGGACGACGAGGATGACGGTGTCGGCGACCGAGCGCGCGGCCCGCACGCTGTGGGCCGACACGGAATCATGGTCGAGGAGCGCGAACTGCTTCGCTCCGCCGTAACGCACGCCTTGACCGGCGGCAACGACGACGGCCGCGACCGACATGACTACGGGAGGACCGAGGCGAGCTTTTCTTCCGCCGCTTCCGTGTCCACGTTCAACGCGAACGTCAGCTCCGAGACGAGGATCTGGCGGGCCCGGGTCAGCATCCGCTTCTCGCCGGCCGAGAGGCCCTTGTCCTTGTCGCGAATCGACAAGTTCCGCACGACTTCGGCCACCTGGTAGATGTCACCCGAGCGCAGCTTCTCCGAGTGGTTCTTGAACCTGCGCGACCAGTTGGTGGGCATACGCGCTTCTTTCTTGCGAAGGACCGCGAAGACTTCTTCGACCTCTTCGTCGTTGATGACGTCGCGCAGACCGACCGATTCCGCGTTGGCGACCGGGACCATCAGCACGAGGTCGGTGTAGGCCACCTTGAGCTTCAGATAGTCCTGCTTCACGTCGAACGCCGTCATTTTTTCAATTTTTTCAACCGTGCAGGCACCGTGGTGAGGGTAGACGAGGCGGTCGCCCTTTTTGTACTTTCGAACAGTCATGAACCAGTTTCTCCTCAAAGAAAATCCGCCCATGGTGGCGCTAGGGGGATTAACAAGTTTACCAGACTTTGGTGTTTTCGTGTCCCCTAACGCTGCCTCGAGGCCCGTGCGGAGTGGAGCTCGCACCAGTGGACCCGTAGAGTACCGGTTGTGTCCCTCACCCGTCATGACGTCGTGCGATGAGTACGCCAGAGACGCCACGGACGGCGATTGAGACCCTGGCGAGCGTCACCTACGACGCGCGCGCCGCCGACTTCATCCGTTTCCGCGACGACCCCCTCGACGCCTTCGTGGCGTCGATCACCCGCGCCCTCGCCGCCGCAAACGACGCTGCGCGCGACGACTTTCGCTCGGCGCTCGACGAAGCCACTTCCGATACGCTGCGGCTCTACGCGTCACGCCAAGCCCTGCAGAGCCGTCGCCGTTCATCGCTGAACCTCGTGAACGACGCGCTGCTCGGCTTCGCACTGCTGGCGACGCTCGAGAGTGTTCCTTGGGATACGTGGGTCAAGGCCGCCCTCTTCGAAGCACGACACCTCGGCCGTGACGCCGAATCGCTGCGCCACGACTTCTACGACGTCGCTTCGCGAGACGCGGGCAAGCGCTTTGACATCGCACTCGAGTCAATGAACCGCGTCGAGAGCCTCGATCAGTGCCACCTCGTCGAGGTGAGCACCAATCACGGCACCGGTTTCGTCGAGACCACGGTGTTCAAGGACACGTCGTGGTCGGGGCTATTCAACAGCGCGCCGCGCGCCGGCGTGCATGTCATCAACTATCAACCGACCACGAATCTGGCGCAACTCGCGGCCACGTTGGCCGACGCCTTCGACGCGAGCGGCCAGATCGAGACCGGACCGATTGCTCAGGACCAGTTGGCCGGATCCCTGTTCTCGGTGACGGTGCCGGGCTCCTACCTCGAGACCGCGGGCTGTCTTAGCTTTTACGCCGTGGTCGCCGACGGCACCTCATTCACGGTCTTCGTCGCTGAGATGCCCGCCGACACCGATATGGACGAGTTCCAGACTGACGAGCCGGTCGATGATCAGGTTCTCGTCGTTCACGACGAGCGACTGGTGCTCCTCCTCGCCCAACCCAACTTCAACGACGACGAGGACGTGGTCAACCTCGACGAGCACGTCGAACAAGTGCTACAGGCATTGCAGGACTCGTCGCCGACGCGTTGGATTGCCCAGTAACGATCCCCGCAACGGTTCTCGTATCGGAGCACGTCTCGATCTCGTAACGGCCTGTCTCGTTGCGTCAACGAGCCCGAGAACGACGAGGCACTAGAACGAACCGGACTCCAACTGCTTTATCAACGTCGGCGTAAGAACTATTGCGCCCTTTGGTGCAATGACGGAATAACCGTCGTGGGTCACCGTCGCGTTGAGCGTCGC
>JAYVNV010000163.1:0-3181 GCA_043758265.1 Acidimicrobiaceae bacterium | reverse complement strand
CCAGTGCCATGCGCTCGTTCGCAACACCGTTTTGGGCGCAGAAGATTGGAGTCGACGCCGGAACGACTGAGGCGAGGTCGCTCAGCGCCTGGCGACTGTCCTGGCTCTTCACGCATAACACCACAACATCGCCTTCTCGACAGGCAATTTCTCGAATGCCGTTGATGACCTCGACCCTCGACACCGTGGTTCCCTCGGGCGTCGAGATTGACAGCCCGTCGAGGGCGATCGCCTCGAAGTTGACGCCCCGGGCCACGAGCAGCGTCGGGCTCCCCCGATCGAAGAGTCGCGCAGCAATGGGCGCGCCAATCGCACCGGCTCCGACTACTACTACTCTCATCTTGGAATACTTGCACGTGGACGGGCCTTGGTCATCACTTCTCCCATCGCTCACGAGTCCAGCGACCTCGACCCGTCGTTGGGACCCGACCCGCGAAGCGTCGGAATCAATCGGTGGTCGCCCTCACTAATCCAGTCCGATGACACATCACCCTCGCCAAGTTAGAGGGCCATCCGCGAGATCTGATCAATCAATCGCTACCGGAAAAGTTCGTCGGTCCAGCGGTGGGCTGTCCCGAGATGATCGGCCACGTCGAGCAGCAACAAATGGGGACACGGGTTCACCGCCGCGACCGACGTCGACGCCGTACGTGCCAAGCGCGCATCACTCCGCCTCCACCATGAGGGCGTCGCAATATTCCTAGTGATTCACTACCTTGCGCCACTCAACCGTAACGTATTCGGTGGCGAGAACGACTTTCAGCAGCGTCATCGTTTTAGAACCTTGGCGAGCGTCCTGCGCCTTCGTCAATCACTGACGGCGACGCCGAGCAGACGGCGTACGTCCACGTTCGTCGCTTCGGCCAACCACCCTCCCGAGTACTCGTTTCGACCGGTCACCTCGACAGTCGCGAACACAGGACAGGCGAGGCGGGGGTCAGCGGAGGCAATCTCGACTTCGGCCATGATGAGTCCGACGTGACGTCCCTTGAACTCATCAACGCTGTAAGTGATGCCCTCGAGGTTAAGGCTCCATCGGCTTTTGACGATGACCGATGACGGGAGGACGGAGAGTTGATCGAATTCGTTCGCCGTCAGATAGAAAATGGTGATCATCGCAGTCTCGGGGTGCGACTCCTCGACACGAATCTTTTGTCCCAGTTTGAAGGTGACTCCTAACGGCGACTCGACCATCCGGAGTCGCAGCGTCGTGCCCGTCAGGTAGTGGTCGATGATTGTTCGCTCGTCGGTGACACCATCGGGCAGGGAACCGAGAAGCCAGCGCTGTTCGCGTTCAACGTGCGCGTAACTCCCATCTCCCAGACGGTGGCTCATCATGCGCTCATTCTATGTTTCGCCTGGCGCCCGAGATATGCATCCGCTGAGGTATCTCTAAGGTTTCGCCCGACGGAGGTCGCTGCATAGTTCCTCGATGAAGCTCGTTCTTTCAGGGACCCATCGTGGACACGATTGGTTGTTCACTCTCGGTCGCTCTCGAAGGCACCGAGATCGAGAGATGACCGGTCGTGTCCCGTCGACCCTCGAGGGAACTTCTGTGCTCACACCGAGACAGCACCACTCACTTAGTCCCGTTCTTTTCGACCACTTAGTGGACTTCGAACGTTCGACCACTACTCTCTTCGTTCATCAGTCACAACTCGTAACGCCAATTGAGTGCGCAATCAAGCCGCACCAAGGAAGTTGCGGCACGGCTCACTCGCGGTCGCTCGCGTTGTGCACGACCGCGATAGTGCGTCAATCGAAACAATGTTCAATAACAGCTCGAAGGAGGTCAATTTACGAAAGATTCGAGGAAGTGACAGGGTCGAGAACGAGATCGGGCGACGTTTGAGGTAGCCGACACTAACTCTCACGCACTTTCACAGACCGAGCCAACTCACCAGTGGCGTGGACATTGGGGCCATCGACACAAGTTAACTCCAAAGCCCTTCGTCGTTCATTGAAATTGTTGTGGCGCTTCAAAGCCGAGGCGGTCGCAGGGAGCTTCGCGTCAGATCAGTCTCTGACGAAAAGGCACGACGTGATTGTTGGAGATGGGCGCGGTCGCATCCAATCATTAGGACACCACTGTCTCGTGGTGCGATGTATTGCCAACTGCGAGTGACAACATTGAAGAGGTTGCGGCGATAGACCCTCCCACACGTCGCGGCACAGCCACCTCGACAAGTGAAGACCTCACTCGCTTCCAAGCTCACAGGAATTTCTACCGAACTACGACAGAAGCCACTCTTGATAATTCGCTGACGAAACCGTCCTCGATCGGGGGGCCGTGCGAGGACTCAGGCTGTTGCCGGCCCGAGCAGATCCCACTTATTGCCCAGAAGGTCAACGAAGACAACAACCTTTCCATACGGCTCGACGCGCGGTGTCGTGAGAAATACCACACCGTAATCACTCATGCGAGTCAATGTCGCGTCGAAGTCATCGACGCGCAGGAACAGACCGACGCGATCCGCGAATTGGTTCCCCACCATCGCTTCTTGCTCAGCACCTCGGGCCTTCGCCAGCAGCAGGCCGCTCGCACCATCGGGTGGATGGACAACGACCCATCGTTTCTTGGCACCGTTGCTGTCGATTGCCTCTGAATCGTCGCTCAACGTGAAACCCAGCGCTTCGACAAAAAACTTTATCGCGGTGTCGTAGTCGTCGACGATGAGGCTAGTGAGTTCAATTCCCATTGACGAAGCGTAACCCTCATCAACGCATGAAGGCACCGAGGCGCCATTGCAATTAGGAATTCAAGGTTCCGCTTCGAGGTGGAGACAATTTAGGTGTGAAGAGGAACGCTACCCGACGTCTTTGAGTTATGGCTGATGTCGCGCGACTGTCTGGCCCGACAAGTGCCCCGACTTGCTCACCTACTTTTTTGCGACGCGCTGAGAGCTCGGGGAGACTGACGAGATCAAAATCATGTTGCGCGATGTTTTGCACTCCTCCGCATTGGTGTTCAATCAAGGTGAAGCACGCGGTCCGCAAGGGTTGTTTATTACATTCTGAAAACACATGCATTCGAGCGATTCGTCCAGCAACCAGACGCGACGCTCCTCGCTCCCGGTCAAAAGCGCCCTGCGCCACTTCGTTGAAAGTGAGTTTGTCTGGGTCATACGTTTAGTTGACCGGGGGAGCAGCGCACCTTCTCTAAGGTCTTGCAACCAGTAGT
>JAYVNV010000162.1:0-3250 GCA_043758265.1 Acidimicrobiaceae bacterium | reverse complement strand
TCGTCGCGATGGGCCAACGTTTTGGCCGGTCCGTTCAGCCAGTCGCGCAGCGCCTTCGTCGCCCGACAGTCGTCCTCGTTATAGTCAAGAATTCGCTGACGTGAGACCTGCGACTCAGTTGAGCGATCACGACGAGCCAACTCGTACCAAATCATTGAGGCCTCGCCACTCGGGTTCACGTCGCGCCATTCGAATCCGGCCGACGACGCCAGCTGCTTCAAACCGAGTGGGCCCTCAGTCTGAATCTGTCGCTTGGCGAGTTCGTGCAAGTCAATCCACTGTGAGGGCGACGTCGAACGAAAGAGTGCAAGATCCTCACTCGTCGGTCCGCCGTCGATGGGCGACTGCACTGCGCGATCCATGGCGCCGTCCTCGGCCTGGGCCCAGAAGCAATAGGCGGCGACTGTTCGATCCTGAATGAGGCAGCGTTGGCGAAGGTCGGCGAACCACGACCAGAACTGCGCGAAAATCTGCGCTTCCACTTCCTTCGTGAGCTCCTCCCAGGCGACGAAGGCGTAGTGGCCCGACGCCACGCCTTCGACGTCACGGTTCACGGTTACGCTGGCGCCCCAGAGGTAGGTTGCGTCGTCGTAGCTCTCCATGTCGATATCGATTTCGACGTCGGCTGTCGGACAGCCCATATGCGACGAATCAAGAATTCGTAGCGACGTCCCTCGAACCTGGGCGCGAGCTCGATAGATCAGTTCGTCGAGTTTGTCGAGCGAACGGCTGAGACGGTCCTCTCGAACAAAGTTCTCGTGCGCTGTCAAAGTATGGTCTCGGGCGTTCTTCGCGCGCACCGGATCGAGGCGCGCGAGTTGCGCGCGAGTTGCGACGCCTGACGAATGCAATGCCTCTTGCTGCTTGATCGACGTGAATCGGGTGAGCGAGACGTCGTCGATTGCCTCGAGTTCGCTGGCACAGTGTATGTTGAACTCACAGGTCAGGCACTCACGGTGCCAGTACGGCGAGGTCGGGAATTCGCCGCCCGACTCGAACCAATCGTCGAGGGCTTCGAGGACGACCAGCCGTTCGTGGTAGAGGGCGTCGTAGGCAGTGAGGTTGAAACGCGGGTAGGCCGGTCCTTTGAGTTCGAGCCACCAAAGTCGCTGGTTACGATCAATCAGCGCACCGCGCAGTCCCGGGTCCGCAGCGCCAAAGGCCGCGAGGAGTCGTGTCGCACCGGCGAGTAACAGTCCATCGCGTCGCACCGTCGGCGTCGAGCGCAGCCCCAGTCCATCGCGCCGCTCGACGTCACTTGGCAGGAGTTGGTCGAGGGATCCTTCGAGGAGATACTTCGAGGAGGCGGCCTCAACCACCTCGTGGTTCTTTATCACGAGTGGTGCGTAGGCGAAGCGATCGTCAACTCGACCAACGCGTACGAACGCTTGCGCCGAAGTAGCTCGCCTCGCGTTGAGGTCGGTGAGACGAGGTTGGAGGATCAGTTCGGCACCGGTCAGGAGTAACTCAGCGGTGTGCTCACGTCCGCTCGTCACTACGGCGTTGGGGTGCAGGGACCGCAGTGCCTCAGTGACCGCGCGACGATGATTCTCAGCCTCGCGGCGACGCCGTTCCATTTCGGGCGTCGTGGGGGAGCGCGCAGCCAAGGACGGTTCAGCGCGCGACAGCGCGACGCGATGGACGCAGGCGTCGATTTCGGCGCCGCGAAGTGGGGAGCTCACAGGGCTAAAGCCTAGGAGGCTCCGGGCTTGTCATTGCGCCAACTGCTCCACAGTGACGCGTACTCGCCGTTAAGGGCGACCAGTTCATCGTGGGTGCCGAGCTCAACGATCCGCCCGTCGAGTACGACGCAAACGCGGTCAGCGTCGTGGGCGGTGTGGAGTCGATGCGCGATCGCCACCACCGTGCGTCCCTTCAGAACTGCGCTGAGGGATCGTTCAAGGTGGCGCGCCGCGCGCGGGTCCAAGAGCGCCGTTGCCTCATCGAGCACTAGCGTGTGCGGGTCACTCAGGACCAAGCGGGCGAGAGCGAGCTGTTGGGCCTGCGCCGGAGTCACCGGATGGCCCGTCGTGCCCAGCTGAGTGTGCAGCCCCTCGGGCAGCGCCACCACCCATTCGAGTGCGTCGACGGCCTCGAGAACGCGCCGGATCTCGTCGTCGTCGGCCTCGGGCTTGGCGAGGGCGAGATTCTCACGAACGGTCCCGATGAAGATGTGGTGCTCTTGGGTGACAAGCGCTACGTGTCGGCGCAACATCGACAGGGGCATGGCAGCGAGCGCGACGCCACCGACCGACACCGAACCACTTCGAGGCGCGTCAATGCCCGCTAAGAGGCGTCCGATCGTCGACTTTCCCGCACCTGAGGGGCCCACGATGGCGAGCCGTTCGCCGGGCTGGATGGTCAGCGACAGCCCGCGCAGCACGTCGAAGCCTGGTCGGTAGGCGTAAAAGACGTCCTGCATCGTGATTGTTTCGTTGCTCGGCTCCTGGGCCTCGCTCGGGCGCTCGTCGCGCACTTGGGAGACGCCGACGATTCGCGCTAGCGACGTCTGGCCGATTTGAAGTTCGTCGAGCCACGAGACAATCCGGTCAATCGGGTCGTTGATCTGGACAACGTAGAGGGTTACGGTGGTCGCCGCTCCGATCGTGATGTGGTGGTGAAGCGCTAGCCATCCACTCCAAGCGAGTGTCGCGGCCACCGCTAACGCGAAGGCGCTTTCGACCGTCGGGAACCAGACCATTCGCATGAGAAGCGTGTACATCTCAGAGTAGAACGATTCGCGGATGGTGCTTTCGACGCGTGCCTCCTGGCGACGACCGAGCCTAAAGGCGTCGATGGTGCGCGCCCCTTCGGCGGTCTCGGAGATCGAGCCTGACATTGAGGCGTAGCTCATGCGCTCACGTTGATAGCCGGGTGACGCGTAGTGCAGGTAGAACCGCGTGGAAAAGTAGAGGAACGGGAGTGATACGACACTCGCGACGGTGGCGAGCGGGCTCACTAGCGTCATCGCAATCAACGTCAACAACGCCTGAACAATCGCGACGAGCCATTCGGGCATCGCGAAGCGCACGGTGCGCGACAACGCCTCGATGTCGTTGGTGGTGCGACTCAACAGGTCACCGGTCCCGGCCCGCTCCACTTCGACCAGGGGCAGTGCAAGTACGCTCTCAAGAAACTCCTCACGCAGTTGCGCGAAGACCACCTCACCGAGGATGTACGAGCGGCGTCGCGCGAGGAATGAGAGGCCGGCGTAGGCGATTGACGAAGCGAAGAGGACGCTGACGTAGAC
>JAYVNV010000161.1:0-27752 GCA_043758265.1 Acidimicrobiaceae bacterium | reverse complement strand
AGATTCGCTACTACGAGGACAAGGGGCTGGTTCAGCCGAGCCGCAGTCGAAAGGGCTACCGGTTGTACTCTGAGCGTGACGTCGACTGCCTCAGCGAGGCGATTCGTCTGGCGCAGGAGGAGTTCGTGCCGCTTCGCGTCGTGCGACTTCGACTCATCGAGCAGGGACTGTTGACTGACGCACCCGTCGCGATGAGCTCGCGCCACGCGGCGCGCGACGCCGTAACGAACTCGGTCTCAATGCCCGCGCCAGTTCGCCCGCCGTCGACGGCGCCGTTGTCGCGTGCGAACCTATCGGTGGTAGCGGCGACGGGTGACGACGCAATTGGCGCACACTTCATCTCCACGTCGGAGTTCCTCGATGTCACTGGCCTCACGCTGGCGCAGGTCAATCAGCTGCACGCGCTCGGTCTGCTCTCACCATCTTCCCTCGCTAACGCCACGGTGTTCAGCGACGCTGACGTGCGGGTGGCGACGACCGCGAATTCGTTATTGCAGCGCGGACTCGACATTCGTCTGCTCGGATCGCTTCGACGCGTAGCCGAACGTGAGATCGGTGTACTCGACGACTTGAGCGCCCCACTACGTTCTCGGGGGAGCGGACTGTCCGATGAGCAGGCGCTGAGTGTGACCTGCGAACTGGCCAGCGACGTGGCCGCCCTGCGTGCACTGCTGTACGAGCGGGCACTCGCGGCCTACCTCGCCCAGTAGACGTAATTTTTCCGGTCACCTCGGTCTAGGCTGACAACATGGTTGAAGTTGTTCTGCGAGCGGTTCGAGTCGACGTAGGTACTTCCACGCCGCTCTTGCTCTTGGAGGAAGTCGCTGGCGTGCGGGTGCTGCCGATCTTCATTGGCGCGCCTGAGGCGACCGCCATTGCCTACGCGCTCCAGGGTGTGAAGTCGCCACGTCCGATGTCCCACGACCTCTTGGGCAATGTCATCGTCGCGCTCGGAGCGCAGCTGTTCGCCGCCGAGATCACCGAACTGCACGACAACACCTTCTTCGCGAATCTGCGACTGCTTCGTGCGCACGAAGAGATCAACATCAGTGCGCGACCAAGCGACGCGGTCGCGCTCGCACTTCGCGTCGGCGCACCGATTCTCGTAAACGACGAACTGATGGCGGCCGAAGGCAAGGTCATGGACCTCGATCGCGAGGACAATGACGACGTTGAGATTGAAGCCGAGGCGGACGAGTCGAGCGAAGCGGAGCTGGTGGCCGAACTCCGCGAGTTCCTCGACACGATCCGCCCCGAGGACTTCAATTCGTGAGACGCGGTCTCATTTCGATCGCGGTGTTCGTCGCGTTCGCCGCAATCTTTACTCTCAGTCGCCATCCAACAGCGTCGACCACGACGCTGTCCGCAGTCACCACCTCCACCACCACTAGTGCCGATTCGTCATCGACCACGACGAGTGTTGGGAGTGCGACGACCTGCACCGGAGCTGAGTTCACCGGCACCTTTAACCAGGGTCAAGGAGCCGCCGGTACGATCACGGCCAGCATCACGCTGACCAAAAGCTCGCCCGGCGACTGCACGGTGAACGGCTGGCCGATGCTGACGCTCCAGGACACAACCGGCGCTCTCTTGCCCGTCAACGTCGCCAATGTCCCGTCCAGCCATAACGCGGTCCAGTTCTTGGTCGCGAAGGCCAATGAGGCGCCTACGACACTGACGCTGCACAAGGGGTCGTTGACGAATTTCTCACTGGCGTACTCGCAGGTCCCGACCGGTGCGACCGCGTGCGAGAGCGCGGTGACAATCAGCGTCCAGTTCTCCAAGGGCCAGTCGTCGGTGGCCATCACCCCGTCGTATCCGATCACGCCCTGCGACAACGGCAAGATTTGGGTCAGTCCTTTTTACTAGACGGTGGCCTACTCGCCTGTAAAAATGTTATGGCATCGCACGACGAGCGTTCATATCCGAACTACATTCTCTCTAGCGTCGACGTAGGCGTGTTTTGGTGACACACAGTGCGTCGCCGCATCAGGCAGAGGGGGAGTATGAGTGACAGACTCAGTTCGGATTTTTTAGGTGGCAAGCAACCCGAATCATCGGGCGGTCACGAGCGTCTTCGCCAAGGCGAACTCTCGACGCTTGATATTTCAGCGGCGACGATGGCCAACATCGGTCCGGCGATGAGTTTTTACTTCGGTGCGGGCTTTTTATTTTTTACGGCCGGTCGGGCAGCGCCGCTGACAATCGTGGTCGCAATAATCGCCATTGCATTCCTCGGTAACACGCTCTCGGAATTCACAAAAGTTCTGCCGTCCGCGGGTGGATTCATCTCCTTCGTCGGCAAGACCTTTGGTGGTCGAACGGCGGTGACGACGGCCTTGATGACCGGCGCAGGTTACATTGCGGCGATGGCCTCGGTCGTGGCGATCGTCGGTGGATTCTTCCAGATAATTCTCCAGTACTACAAAGTGGGCGGACTCCAAAACGTCCCGTGGTTCATCTGGACGCTGGTGTTTCTCGCCTTTGCGGTCTTCATGATGATTCGCGGCATCTCAATTTCCACCAAGGTCGCTGGTCTCTTCTTCGCCTTTGAGATGGTCGTCATGGTGGTCGTCAGCGTGGTGGCACTCATCAAGTTCCACTCGCACATCAATTTCCAGCCATTCGAGCCCAAAAACATCACCGGTGGCTTCAAGGGGCTCGCTGAGGGCTTTCCCCTGGCCGTGTATCTGTTCATTGGGTGGGAGAACTCGGCGGCGCTCGCCGAGGAGACGAACAATCCCCGTAAGAACATCCCTAAAGCGGTCTTCGCCTCCATTGCCATTATGGGAAGCGCGTACCTCCTTTTCGCGTTCTCGACAATCGTGGCCTTTAAGGACAACGTTGGGGCGCTGAGTGGCGCGTCCATTCCCTTCATTTCAGTGGCCCATGGCGTAATAGGAAGTGCGGTGTTCTTTGCGCTCCTCGCAGGATTGACGTCGACACTAGGCGCGTTGATCGCCGGCACTAACTCACAGGCTCGACTAATTTTTAATGCCGGCCGAGAGGGGATCCTGCCTAAGTTCATCGGCAAGGTACACGACTCAAGGCGCACGCCGGTGAACGCATTGTTTACGTATCTCGGAATCGCTCTTTTGATAATCGGCGTTTGGGGCATCGGACACATCTTTGGCGGGAGTGCCAATTCGGGCAGTATGAGCGCAATTAATTTTTTCGTTGAGTCCTCAACCTTCGGCACGATCCTCGTGCTGCTCGTCTACGGACTAAGTAATCTGGCCCTACCGTTCTATTTCAAGAAGTTCCACCCGGACCTTTTCAATCCGGTCCGTCACGCTGTGCTGCCGATCATTGGAATCGTTTTCATCGCCGTGCCCATCTACTACTTGGCCAAGCCCGGTCAGCCAACGCCCTTTGACTGGTTCCCGTGGGCGGCGGCGTTGTTCATAGTCTTAGCCGTTATCTACGCGTGGATCCTGGTCGCGCGCGACGCGGGACTCGGTGATCGCGTGGGATCGATCATCGCCGACGAGTAGGGGATGCCTTATCGCGCTAGCCCGGGGTCGGATCCACCAGGATTCGGCCCCGGGTAGTTCCGTGTCGGACGTCATCAATCGCACGCGCCAGCCCTTCGAGATTGACGCTTCGATCAACCAACGCCGCGAAGTCGACGCTCGACGCCACTTCAGCGAGGGAGTTCCACACCAGGGCGCGCGTCCGCGTCGACGCGTTGACCGAGTCGATGCCGAGTAGAGCGACCGAGCGGGTGATGAACGGATAGACCGTGGTTGCCAAGTCGGTGCTTCCCACCAGACCACTGGCGGCAACGGCGCCGCCGTAGCGCAAAGAGCGCACGATGCCCGCGAGCGTTGCGCCACCGACGCAGTCGATGCCACCGTCCCAGAGTTCGGAGCCGAGGACGCGTCCGGGCTTGTCGCTGACCTCGTCGCGGCCAATGACCCGAATCGCGCCGCGCTCGAGGAGCCACTGCGCGGCGTCGGGCGATCCGGTCGATGCTACGGGGCGATAGCCCCGTGCGGCGAGGTACGCCACGGCGTGCGATCCCACACCGCCGGTCGCGCCGGTGACGATTACTTCGCCAACGCCCTCGGGTGTCAAGCCATGATGCTCGAGCGCCAGGACACTCTCCATGGCAGTAAAGCCCGCGGTCCCAATCACCATGGCAACGCGCGTTGAGATCGACGTGGGCAGTAGCGAGAGACAACTCACTGGGGCGAAGACGTATTCGGCGAAACCACCGTCGCGCGCGACACCGATAGGTCCGCCGTGCACCGCGACGCGCGCGCCGACCGGCACCCTAGTGTCAGAGGAGTCGACGACGGTACCGGCAGCGTCCACGCCACCCACGAGCATGCTCGTTCGACGAACGCGACTCTGGCGTACGGCAACCATCGCATCCTTGTAGTTGACGCCGCTCCAGTCCACTTTGACGAGGATGTCAGTGGATTCGCCGCGTGTCGGCTCGACGTCCTCGACCCGGGACGTGAACTCATCGTTGGACTCTTTGATGACGAAGGCGCGCACGACGCCACACTACGGCTCCGGGTCCAACGGTGCCAGCGCCTACCATGACAAACGTGACGACCATCAACCTCAACGGCCATCCCACCTGGGCCCATCTACCCAAACGAAAAGGGCGGACAATAGTTTTCTTGCACGGTGGTTCGAGCAGCAGTGCAAGCATGTTGAATTCCATTGGTCCCTCCCTCGACAAGTACTTTCGCATCGCGGCCTTCGATCGACGCGGCCACGGTCGTACTGCCGACACGGACGCACCGTTCTCCTATGAGTCCATGGCGGACGAAACGATTGCATTTCTCGAGACGCTCGATCGTCGTGTGCACCTCCTCGGCCATAGCGATGGCGGCAACGTAGCACTGCTGGTGGCGATGCGCCGGCCCGACCTCCTTCGACGGGTCGTCGTGATTGGCGCGAACTATCACCACGATGGCCTCATGGCGATGCCCTTGCCCGATGGCGAAGCCGGGCGCAACGAGTTCGTTGAATGGAGCGAGAGGTTTGGGGCCCTCTCGCCCGACGGTCGTGAGCACGCAGCGGTCGTCGCCGAGAAGACGCGTCGGATGTACGACAGCGGTCCCTCGCTGAACGTCCACGACCTCACCACGATCCCCGTGCCGGTACTCGTCATGGCCGGTGACGACGACGTCGCGACCCTGGCGCACACGTGCTCAATGTACGAGGCGATTCCTCAGGGTCAACTATCAATCGTGCCCGGGAGCTCGCACCAGCTCTTGAAGGAAAAGACCAGGGAGAGCGTGGCCATCATCCACGACTTCTTGACGAGTGAACTGCCTCCAGCGACCTTGATGCCCATCCGTCGACTCACCAACGACGTGATTGACTAGAAATCGCCTCTGATTTCGAGTCTCGTCAGTAGAATTGCGCCAATGTTGACGCGGACCTCCAACGTTTCCTACCAGCTCATCGCGCGCTGGGGATTGCTCAGTGGACTTGAGAGCGACGCTGTGCTCTATGGGCTGTCGGCGGTCTTCGCGCTGGGTCTCGGCGTGACGTCGCGCGAGGGCGCGCAGTGGCAGTGGGGCTACCTCACGACAGCGCCCTACGCCGCGTGTGCAGTGCTGGCCTTCGTCCTCAGTCATTTTCACGTTCGGCATACCCTGATGATCCGCGTTGGACTCCTCGGACTGGTGTTGCTCGGCACGTTCGCCGTCCCCCTCGGACTCGAAGCGCGATGGCGCGTTGCCCAACCCGAGGTCGGCGTGATCCAACGAGCCGGGTACGACCTAACTGAGGGGCTCAATCCCTATCCGACCTACTACAAGAACGGGCACCTAGTGAACGCTCAGAAGGGCATTCCGTCGTACGAGTCGTTTTTCCCGTACTTTCCACTGATGGGAGTCTTCGGTCTTCCGGGGGCCACCACGCGCCGTTCGAAAGGACTGACTGACGCGCGCATTGCCATGTCACTGCTGACTCTGATGGCGAGCTGTTTGGCACTGGGGTTGCTGCAATCTTCGGCCAATAAGAAGATCCGGGTTGCCCAAGTGCTGTTGGCGTTGCCGACCGGGGCACTTTTTCTTTCGACGGGCGGCGACGATATGCCCATCTTGGCCCTCATGTTGCTCGGCGTCGTTGCCCTGCAGCGACGTCATAACAACTTGGCCGGCGTCAGCCTCGGTCTCGCGGCCGCGATGAAGTTGACGGCGTGGCCAATGGTGATCGGAGCGCTCCTCGTCGCGCGAAACGACCAGCACAGGTCCGCGTGGCGTCACGTCGCTGGCTGGAGTGCCGCCATCATCGCCGTAACGGTCGTCCCCTTCGCCGTTCGTGCGCCGTGGTCCTTTATGTCGAACGTATTCGCGTTCCCACTCGGGTTGACTGGCATCACGTCACCAGCTGCCAGCGCGTTACCTGGTCACATCCTCACGATGATGTGGTCGCCCCTAGGGCACATTCTCGCACCTCTCACCTTTCTCATCGGGGGCTATTTCGCGGCGAAGTACGTACGTCACTCGTGGCCGCTTTCGCTGTCCCAGCTCCTTGGCCTGTTGAGCGTCGTGTTCCTCGCAATGATGTGCGTCGCGTCAGCGACCAGGATCGGATACGTGATCTACCCCCTTAACTTCGCCTTTTGGTCGTGGGCCAGCCAGGAAGAACCGGCGGGCGACCGTGGTGACTCAGACCGTCTCAGAGTTTTGATAGATCCGAAAAGTCCAGTAGACCGAGCCACTGCGTGACGTGGTCACGGTGACGCCCGCGACCCAGTAAAAGCCGTCGCTGCCAGCCTTTTGAAAGAGAGACTGCGGTGAACCGTTAGTCGAGCCGTGCGAGAAGAGACTCCAGCCGCGAGTCTCAAGCTGCGCGGCGTAAAAAGCGAGGAGCGAAGCGCTGTTCGCACGCGTGACGAGCGGTTGGAAGCAGTCGAAATCACCGGCACCGGCGTTGGGAATGTTCGCCCCGGGTTCATTCGTCGTGCCAACCGGCACCACGAAGACATTGGTGATGTTTGACGGGATCTCTGATCGGTGCGTGCAGTAATCGAGTACCGACGTGGACGGTGCCTTTGCGAGCCCTCCGACAACGAGGGGAAGTGTGGTGGGCGTCCGGGCCACACTCGGGTTGGCTACCAGATTAATCAACAAGAAGACGACGAGCATCACGACCGCGACGCCCAGCACCACCGCGGCCGGCCAGATGCTGGTCGTGGTGGTGAGTGGCGGCCTGGGCTGGTCGCTCACGAGCCCCAGCCCAGGTGATCGATGGGACCACGCCCAGCTCCGAGTCGCCACGAAGCGGCACTTTCAAGGGCCGCGAGGACGAAGGATTTTGCGTCGTGGGCGGCGTCGGGTACTGATCGACCGAGTCCGAGGCCGGCCGCGATGGCGGCCGACAGAGAACAGCCCGTGCCGTGGTCGTTGGTGGTTGAAACGCGGGTCGCGTCGAAGATGATGACGCCGTCGTCACCGACGAGGATGTCGGGTGAGTGGGACTCCGGCTGTTGGCTCAGGTGCCCCCCCTTCACCAAAACGTACGTTGGTCCGAAGGCCCGCAGGGCCTGTGCGAGGGTGACCATGTCGTCGCGGTTTTTAACGTCGCGAACATCGACGTCGCAGAGGACGGCGGCCTCACGCAGATTTGGTGTCACTATCTCGGCGAAGGCGAACAGCGCGTCGCGATAGGCCTCGACGCCGCCGTCGCGCATTAGCGAATGGCCGCTCGAAGAGATGAGTACCGGGTCAACGACGAGATGGGGAAGGAGTCCTTCACTGGCCAACTGGGCGACGCGCTCCACCGTGCTCGCCAGTCCCAACATGCCAGTTTTAACGCAGCGCACGTCGAAATCGGCGACGACCGCGAGGACCTGAGCAACCACGAGGTCGGGTTCGACGTTCTCTACTGCGGAGACACCGAGTGTGTTCTGCGCGGTGACGGCCGTCACCGCGGTCGTGCCGTGGACCTCGAAGGCGCTAAAGGTCCGTAGATCGGCCTGGAGACCAGCGCCGCCGCCAGAGTCGGAGCCCGCAATTGTGAGGGCAGTGATTGGTTGCACTTCATCCACCCTACTGAGGGTGCCCTGGCGTTAAGTACGCTGTTCTGCGTGGGAGATCTCTTTCAAGTTGGCTCACTCAGTTCGACGTCGCGCCTCGTCATCGGCACCGGGGGCTTTCGATCCATGGACGTCTTGGGCGCCTCGCTCGTAGCCTCCGAGGCATCCATCGCCACCGTCTCGTTGCGCCGCGTTGACCACAACGTCGAAGGATCAATCTACGACCTGTTGGCCCGACACAACTTCTCGCTGCTGCCCAACACCGCTGGTTGTTACAGCGCCGCCGAGGCGGTGAAGGTGGCCGAGCTCGCTCGAGAAGCGTTCGAGACTAATGCCGTGAAACTAGAAGTGATCGGTGACGACGATACGCTGCTTCCGGACACGGCTGAAACACTCGTCGCGGCGCAGCAGTTGGTGCGGGCCGGTTTCGAGGTCTGGGCCTATACCTCTGACGACCTGATCGTCGCCCAGCGACTCGAACAGAGTGGGTGCGTGGCCGTGATGCCCCTTGGCTCACCGATTGGCTCGGGTCTCGGCGTGCGCAATCCCCACGCCATCGGGCTCATCGCTGAGCGCGTGAGCGTACCGGTTCTCTTGGACGCCGGCGTTGGCACGGCCTCGGACGCCGCCCTGGCGATGGAGCTGGGCTGTGACGGAGTGCTTGCGGCCTCGGCGATTAACCGCGCCCTAGACCCGGTCATGATGGCTGAGGCGATCCGCGACGCGGTGAAAGCAGGGTTCTTAGCTCGCCGCGCCGGACGGATTCCACCGCGTTTGTACGCGGAGGCCTCTTCGCCGTCGCTCGGCCGGCCCGACTTATTTGTGCAAAGATTAATGTAGAACTACACAGGTGTAGTCCGTCGGGTTAGTCTGAATGGGCCTCGGTCGAGAGAGTACACATATGACAGATTCCTTGAAGAGTGGATTTAGTGGACCGATGGTCTGTCGCCTCACGGGCGTCACGTACCGTCAGTTGGACTACTGGGCGCGCACGAACTTAGTGACGCCCTCCATCACGCCCGCCAAGGGCAGTGGATCGAAGCGTTCGTACGGCTACTCGGACCTGCTCGAAGTGAAGGTCATCAAATCGCTGTTGACCTCGGGCGTTTCGCTGGCCCGGGCCCGCCAGGCCGTCGAATGTCTGCGTAACTCGTTGGGCGCCGATCTCGCCTCGAGCAGTCTCGTGATGAGTGACGCCGGATCGGTGCTCGCGCACGACGATGGCGATTTAGTCGATCTTCTCCGCGGTGGTCAAGGTGTCTTCAATATTGTCCCCCTGGCGAAAGTGGTCGCCGAACTTACGACCACGATCCGTCAAAGTCAGCTCGACACGTCGGAGAGGGAGCACCGTACGGCGTGACAGAGTCATCGCCGTTCGACGCCTCGCGTCGTCGGCACCCGAGTGGAGAGATAGTGCCGCCGGACCAGTTCGCTCATCCGAGTGAGCGAGCCTTTGCGTGCTTGCTCAACCTCTACGGCTTCAGCTGGACCTACGAACCAGTCGAGTTTCCACTCGATTGGAACGAACGGGGCCAGCCGGTGCGCGGCTTTCGTCCAGACTTCTACCTGCCCGATCGTCAGCTGTTCATTGAACTGACGGTGCTCGAACAGCGGCTCGTGACGAAGAAGAATCAGAAGGTTCGACTATTTCGAGCTCTTTACCCCGAGATTGAACTGCTCGTTGTCTATCAGCGTGACTTCGTGGCGTTGCTACACCAGCACGGCCTCGGAACCATCGCCGATCTCGCCGCCTAAAATGGCGGACGTGACTAATCGACGCCCGTTTCTTTACGACGCGCACGTCGCACTCGGGGCCAAGATTGTCCCCTTCGGCGGCTGGGAGATGCCCCTGCAGTACGCCAGCGGCACCGTCACCGAGCACCTCGCTTGCCGCAACGACGCGGTCGTCTTCGACGTCAGCCACCTCGGCACCGTGCGTTGTGACGGTCCCGCGATGTTCGACGCGTTACAGGCGACGCTCACTAACGATCTTCGAAAGGTCGCGCCCGGACGGGCGCAGTACACGCATCTGCTGAACGACGACGGATTCGTCGTCGACGACATCATCGTTTGGTGGGTTGGCGACAACGAGTTCGACGTTATGCCCAACGCCTCCAACACCTCGGGTGTGACAAGTGCGTTGCCCGGTATCGACGTCACCTCGCAGCGGTGCATCTTGGCTGTCCAGGGGCCCAACGCGCGCGCCAAAGTAGCCCAGATTGATCAACGATTCGCCGACGTTGCGCGCTTTCGCGTTACTCGATTCGATTACGAGGGCGTTGAGGTGCGCGTCGCCGGCACCGGGTACACCGGCGAAGAAGGTCTCGAGATCGCCGTTGCGAACGCTGGCGCCGAGGTGCTCTTGCAGCGGTTGGTGGACGCCGGCGTCACGCCGGCCGGTCTCGGAGCTCGCGACACGCTGCGACTTGAGGCGGCTCTCCCGCTCTACGGTCATGAACTCACTCTGTCGTCGACAACGCTCGAGGCCCACCTCGGCTGGGTGCTCGGCTGGGACAAGGAAACTTTTCGGGGACGTGCGGCCGTGGAACGTGAACGCGAAGGTGGTCTCGACCGGTGCCTCACCGGTGTCATTGTCGAGGGACGTCAGCCCCTACGCGACGGCGCTGAGGTGATGGTCGAGGGCGAATTCGTCGGCACTCTGACGTCGGGCAACTTCTCACCCGTCCTCGAGCGCGGCATCGGCATGGGGCTGCTGCTGAGCGGTCACGAAGCGGGCACGCCGGTGAGCGTGGCGCTTCGCGGACGAGAGTTCGACGCCGAAATCACGGCGCTGCCCTTCGTGCGAAAGGTGAAGTGACGTGGCCGACTACCTCCCGCACACGCCCGACGAAGTCGGTCAGATGTTGAGTTTCCTTGGAATGGACTCGCTCGAGCAGCTCTTCGCGCACATTCCCGCGGCGGTACGAGTGTCGCAGGGTCTTGATCTTCTTGAAGGCATGAGCGAACCGGACGTCGCGGCCGTCTTTCGCCAGTACACGTCGGCCAATCTTGCCCAAGCGACCGAGATGACGTGCTTCGCTGGAGCGGGGGTGTACGACCACGAGGTGCCGGCGGTCGTAAAGATGCTCGCCGGTCGTTCGGAGTTCGTGACGGCGTATACGCCGTACCAGCCCGAGGTCGCCCAGGGCGTGCTGCAGGCGATCTTCGAATACCAAACGCTGATCTCGCGACTGAGTGGCCTGCCCATCCCGAACGCCTCGCTCTACGATGCGGCGACGGCCCTCGTTGAGGCGCTCAACATGGCCCACGGCGCGAACGCTCGACAGAAGATGGTCATTTCGACCGGAGTTCATCCTCACTGGCGCGCGGTCGCCAAAACATTCGCCATTGGCACGGGTCACGAGATTGTTGAGGTCGGACTAAAAGACGGTGTAACTGATTGGGGGAGCGTTGACGCATCCAACGCCGCCGCCATCGTGGCCGCCTATCCCAACTACCTCGGTGTTATGGAGGATATGACGAGTGCCAAGGAGATGGCGCTTGCCCACGACGCACTGTTCATTCTTGGCGCCGATCCCGTCGCCGCTGGTGTCTTGAAGACGGCCGGCCAGTGGGGCGCCGACGTCTTTATTGGCGAGGGTCAGCCATTCGGCACGCCGCTCGCCTTCGGCGGTCCCTTCCTTGGTCTGTTCGCCTGTTCGAATGACCAGGTCCGTCGCCTGCCGGGCCGCATCGTTGGTGAGACAGTCGACTCCAACCAGCGACGCTCTTTCGTCACGACGTTGCGCGCACGCGAACAGGATATTCGTCGTGAAAAAGCCACGTCCAACGTCTGTACCAACCAGACGTTGATGGCGGTCACCGCGGCGATCCAACTGGGGTGGCTTGGCACGTTCGGACTGCGCGAGGTGGCAATTCGATGCGCCCAGGGAGCGCACTACCTCCACGACGAGCTGATGAAAATTGACGGTGTCACCACCGTGTCCAGTCAGCCGTTCTTCCGCGAGTTCGCGATTCGCTTAACGAGCAACGCCTCCTCCGTGCTGAAGTCGATGGCCGACGACGGTGTGCTCGGGGGAGTCGCGGTCGCGGCATTGACGTTCGGTGACGATTCCTCGATCGCACACGACATCGAGAACGTTCTGCTAGTCACCGTTACCGAGCGGCGCACCAAAGAGGAGATTGACCGCTACGTCGAGGTACTTCGAAAGGCGGTCGGGGAATGACGAAGCGTGCGCAACCGGGTGGTCGCGCAGCGTCGGCACCGCTCCTCGGTCACGGCACCGAGCCCACGCTCTTCGAATTGTCGGTCCCGGGCCGCTCGTCGTATCAACTTCGAACGACTGGCGTGCCCGCGACGACCTTCGAGCAACTCGTGCCCTTGGTTCATCGCAATCCCGACGTGGTCGCTATTGCCGAGGTCTCAGAACGTGACCTCGTCGGCCACTTCACTCGGCTCTCGCACCGCCAGTTCGCGGTCGACCTAGGTATGTACCCACTCGGATCGTGCACCATGAAGTACAACCCGAAGTTCTGCGACGCCATTGCGGCCGATCCCGGCCTCAATACCGTGCACCCGGGCGCGCCGGCCGCGCTAACTCAAGGCTGGCTCGAACTGCTCACGACACTCGAGGCGAGACTCTGCGCCATCACGGGCATGGCCGGTGCGACGTTGCAGCCGGCGGCCGGCGCTGCGGGTGAGCTGACTGGACTGCTTTTGATGCGCGCTTTTCACAGCGCGAATGGCGACGCCCGCAAGCGAATTCTTATCCCAGACTCAGCTCACGGCACCAATCCCGCCTCGGTCACGCTCGGCGGATACGAGGTCACGACGATACCGTCAAACGACCGCGGCTTGGTGGACCTCGAGAAGTTGAAAGCCGCGCTCGGTCCCGACGTCGCGGGCATCATGTTGACCAATCCCAATACGCTCGGCCTCTTCGAAGAGGAGATTACTGAGATCGCGACCGCTGTCCACGACGTCGGCGGACTGCTGTACTACGACGGCGCCAATCTGAACGCCATCCTGGGCGTCGTGCGACCTGGGGATATGGGCTTCGACATCGTGCACATGAATCTGCACAAGACGTTCGCGACGCCCCACGGCGGGGGTGGTCCAGGTGCGGGGCCCGTCGCGGTCTCCAAGCGTCTCCTTGACTTCTTGCCCGGTCCCAAGGCCACTCGGCTCGATGACGGTTCCTTCGACTGGGTCAAGCCCGTCCAGTCCATTGGCCGCGTCCACGGTTGGCACGGCAACGCAATGGTGCTCGCGCGCGCGCTGGCTTACATTGACGTCCACGGCGGCGACGGGCTCACCCGAGTGGCCCAGTACGCGGTGTTGAATGCCAACTGGTTGCGACACCGCCTGCGCGAGACGCTGCCCGCGGCTCACGACCGGGTCTGCATGCACGAATGCGTGCTCACGGCATCGACGCTCAAAACTAAGTACGGCGTGCGCGGTCTTGACGTGGCGAAGGCCCTGCTCGAGGAGGGCTTCCACTCACCGACGGTGTACTTCCCGTTGATTGTCGAAGAGGCGTTGATGTTCGAGCCCACCGAGACCGAGAGCCTTCAGACGCTCGAAGCGCTCGCCGAAGCGCTCGAGCGAATCGCTCAGCGCGCGATTAATGATCCCGAGGCGCTGCGTCACGCTCCCCAGACAACCCCAGTGTCCCGAGTCGACGAAGCCCGCGCCGCTCGTCACCTGATCCCAACCGAGGACGCCGCTGATCGGTCGTAGAGTTCAGTCGTTTCGACATTCGATGATGTGGGGTCTACGAGTTCGTCGGCGCTCCTAAAAGTGCATCACTCGCCAGTTGGGCCGTGTTGCTCGTTTCGCGCGGGCCTATTTGCTCGCCGTCGAATGATCAACTCATTGGGCAACAGCGGTAATGACGACACCTGTGTGATGGTCCTCGAACGCACTGCGCACGCCGATTCGGGCAATGGGCGCGATGTGGTGGACACCAGTTCACATCCCGTTACCGGAGTCCGTCGGGCCGCGGGCCGCGACGCTAGCGATGGGCGTCACCCTTTTGGTTCGTCGACATCGTTGGTCGGTCGTGTGGCCCGCGCGTACCCGTTCTTGCAGTTGGCGAGATGCCGGACGTCAAACTGTATGTCTGTTACACCAATGTTGAAGTTAGCGAGCGAGCCGAACCGCGTTGTAGGGATCAATCGTCGCCCGAGTTGGCAATTCCGTTGGTCACTTTGCGCAGCAGGCGAGCCAGCTCACGTTGCTCACTCGGCGTCAGCGATTTAACTGCCACGCGCTCGTGCTGGTTGAAGAGGGGAAAGAGGTTCTCAATTAGGTGTTCGCCCGACGGCGTCAGTTCGATTGATACCCGACGGCGGTCTTCTTTGTGAGGGAGTCGACGAATAAGCTTGCGCGCTTGGAGCGTCTTGATCACTCCGGTGAGAGTGCCCTTGGTCACGCCGGCCTCCTCGGCGACGTGACCGGTTTCCTGCCTGTCCCAAATCCACAGGATCCAGAGCACGGTGAAGGCGACCCAACTGAGGTTACATTCGGCCAAAATGGTGCGCTCCATGTGGTTTCGCACCGCCGTACCGGCCCGATAGACATTGGCGACCGCACTCATGGCTGTGAAATCAAAGTTTTGGCCCTTGAGCCGCGCCTTGATGTCCTTCTCAGCCTGGAGAACCACGGCCGGAGAGGCCGACGCGATTCGTCGACTCACGCGTTCGATCGCAAGGTCGTGCCACCGGCGAAGGTCGTGCCCACGGAGCGAAAGTAGCCGCCGAGGATCTCGTCAGGTGCCAGCCGCGACAGTTCCTCAGTAGGCGAGTCGAATAGTTCGAGTGTCGCTGTTCCACTCCAGACCGGTCCGAGGTCGAGGTCGACGCCCGACATCGTGACGACTTCACTCAGTGAATCGGCGCCATCGAGTTCGATGCGCGGGAACCAACGATGGTGCAGCATTGCGTGTCCATTGACGAAGCCGTTGGAGTTGGCTGGACCACTCAGCGACACCGTCGCGTTGGCGAGGCGCCGGTCCGCCGCCGCGAGTGTCATCCCGAAGGTGCCACCGGCTTCGAGGCGTGGGCCGGCACTGCCCACCGTGACCGGACGGGTTTGATGAATCGAGCCGAGTTTCTTTGGGTAACCCTGCAGATAGCCCCGCACCAACGCGAAGTCCTTGTCGACCCAGATGAAGACGCACCGGCTGTAGAGCTGGCCCTCGTAGCGACAGCGCACCACGACGAAGGACTCTTTGTACTGGGCGCGTACGGGGTCGAGTAGTTCGGAACGGTCGTCGCCGCAACTCTGCCAGTCGGCCCAGATGAAGGCCACGGCACCCGGGTCCTCGTCGCTGTTGGCGAGCTCAACGTCAGGCGGTAATACGGCACGGACGTTGGCGGGATCGGTACGAAACTCGACGGTGAGGAGATCGCCGGAGTAGTGCCACGGCGCGGGTGGGAGTATTGAGGCGTCACCGGAGTGCGTACGAGGGAAGGGTAGGCCTTGGACGCTCACTGTCGAACCCCCGTCCATCCGTTCGCCGGTTGGTCGAACCAGACGTGGACCTGACCGGTGCCGATTGAGTTCTCGTACTTCGAGAACATTCGTCCCGGTGCGGTGCAGGCTGCACCACCGAGCGCGTGCACCATCATCTGATAGTGGCCGAAGTGACCTTCGGGGCGAACAGTCAAGAACTGGTCCATCTCAGTTACGACCTGAGCGTGGTCGCCGCGAACGAGAGCGTCGATGACGCGGTGGTCCCAGTGACGCGCGTCATTGGAGTAGATGTGTTCTTCGGGCGCGGCCTCGTTGCTGCGCAGGTCGCGCAGCTTGTGGAACGTGTGACTTACCGCCCCTGACGCGATGAGAACGACGCGTAGGTCGCTCTGGCGAATCGCCTCGCCGACGACTTCGCCGACCGTCGCGAAATCTCGAATCTCAGCTGTCTGGCAGACGCCGATTGAAGTCCACGCTTCGTCGCCCTGCAAGAAGGGCAGGAGATTGAGGGTTGCGTAGGTGACGGGCAGGTACTCGTTGTCAATCGGGGTAATCCAGCACTCGTCGGTCTCATCGGCAATCTTGCCCACGAGGCGGGCGAAGTCGGGGTTGCCCGGCATGTCGTAGGGGACGCTCGACATGCCCCGCGGCAACTCGTCACTGGTAAAAAATCCGCTGCGCCGCTGCGCCGCCGTGATGACGAACTCGACGGTCGTGAACCAGTGGCTGTCAAAGACGAGCACGAGATCGGGCTTTAACGTCGCAAAGACCTCGCGGCGCAATTGATGGAGCCCCGTGTGCAGTGTGCTTTCGTTGCCATTGTTAAGCGACCGTCGAGTCTCCTCGGGGAGCACGATGGTCGGGACGTGTGCGAGGAGTCCAGCGCCGACAATTTCACCCATGGGTCGTTCCTTCCTTAATTTGCAGCATTTTGAGATCCGAATAAAAGTCGAGCGCGTAGTCGCCGCCCTCGCGGCCGATCCCGCTGATGCCGATACCACCGAAGGGCGCGGTGAGGTCGCGCACGAGGAAACAGTTCACCCAGATCGTGCCGGCGCGCAGGCGCGCACCGAGCCGTTCGGCCCTCTCCTCGCTGGCGGTGTAGAGCATCGCCGAGAGTCCGTACGAGGTCGAATTGGCGAGCGCCACCGCCTCGTCGTCGTCGGCGAATGACTGCAACGTCAACACCGGGCCGAAGACCTCGAGCTGGACGATCTCTGAGTCGTTCGACAGCGGCTCGATCAGCGTGGGCCGGTACCAGAGCCCACCTTCGCGATCGGCCTCGCCGCCGAAGAGAATCGTATCGCCATTCATGCGCGCGCGCTTTACGAAACCTTCGACGCGCGCGAGGTGCTCGGGATGGATGAGCGGCGAGACCGTTGTCGCTGGATCACGGCTGTCTCCGAGGAGATGGCGCTTGGTCGCCAGTTCAAACAGTGCGACGAACTGATCACGAACCGATGCCTCCACGAGGAGGCGGGTGCCGGCCAGACAGACCTGGCCTCCGTCGTCGTACATCGCGGCCGCCATCTCAGCGGCCGCGTCAAGGTCGCTGTCGGCGAAGACCATGAACGGTCCCTTGCCACCGAGCTCGGCGGTGAAGGGCACGAGGTTCCTCGCCGCCGCTTGGCCGATGACCCGGCCGGTCTCGGGTGAGCCCGTAAAAGAGATGCGCCGTACGCGTGGGTCATTCACCAACGCGTTACCGATCTCCTCACCGTAGCCTTGCACGAGATTAAAGACGCCTGGTGGAAAGCCGGCCTCGTCGACTAAGTCCATCAGCATCGAACAGCTAAGCGGCGACCATTCGGCCGGCTTCAGAATGACGGTGTCGCCGGCGGCGAGGGCCGGGGCGCACTTCCACGTCGACAGCATGAACGGGGCGTTCCAGGGCGTGATGACGACCGTGGGGCCGGCCGGCATCCGCAGAACTTTGTTGGCGGTACCGTTGGATGACCAGCGCCGCGGTTCGTAGTCACGGGCCAACTGGGCGTAGACGCGGAAGTTACGTGCACCTCGGGCGATGACACGAAGACGGAGGCTCTCTTCGAGCATCGCCATGTCGAGGCACTCGACGTGGGCGATCCGCTCAACGTCGCGATCGATGAGGTCGGCCAGTCGGTCGAGGTACACGCCACGCTCATCGTTTGTCAGCACGCTCCAGGCGGGGAACGCGGCGAGAGCGGCGCTCATCGCCCAGTCAGCTTCAACGGCGCTACCGCGCGCGACATCAACAAGATTCCAACTCCAGTCGAGGGGCGAATGGTCCTCGAAGGTCCTCGTCGCGGCGACGCGCTCACCATTGATGTAGTGATCGGGGGAGACGCTGATGCCGTCGACGTCAACGCGTTCTGACGTACTCATGACCGGTAACGCGGCGCGACGCGCGGAGACGGCAGTTGGTCCTTCGACGTTGGCAGCGGGCGACGTTGGCCACGCAACTCCCAGTCAGCGCCCAAGGCGGTCGAGAGTACTTCTTCGGTCGCGGTGGGCTGGGCGCCAATTTCGTCACTCACGGGAGTCGGTCCCTCGACGATGTGATTGGTGAGCGACCCGAGTCCCTCGACCTCAACGGTGACGACGTCACCAGGTTTAACGGGACGCGAGTGGGCAGGCGTGCCTGACAGGATGATGTCACCGGGCACGAGCGTGATTAGCCGCGCGATGTCGGCGACGAGATAGGGCATGTTCCACGCCATCTCGCTGGTCGAACCGTCCTGAAGCACGTTTCCGTTGACGATTGTGCGCATCTGCTTGTTGTTGAAGTCCCAGTCAGTCACCAGACCCGGTCCAATGGGACAGAGCGTGTCGGCGCCCTTCACGCGCAACATCGAGCCAGCGTCAGTGTCGCGAAAGTCGTGCAGTCCGAAGTCATTGGCGATCGTGTAGCCAGCAATGTAGTTGGGCGCGTCAGCCAGGGTGACGTTGCGCGCCGTTCGTCCGATCACGATTGCGACCTCGCCCTCGTAGTTAAGAAAATGGCAGTTAATCGGACGAACAACCGCTGCACCGTGGCTGTTAAGCGCGGTGATCGGCTTGTGGAAGTACGTCGGTGCCGGAGGCAGTTCGACCCCGAACTCGCGCACGCGTGAGATGTGGTTTAAATGGCAGCAGATGATCTTGGATGGTGAGACCGGAGGCAGGTGGACCGCGCTGTTTACATCGACTCGGCGACCGTCGCGCGCGACGAGCGACTCTCCCTCGCGTACGACATCGGTGGCGTAGCCGTCGAGCAGGACCCTTCGATATTCCACGTCACCTCGAATCGTTTGCACCTAAATGATGTACTCACAATAATCAGTTACGTTCTAGGAGTGAACGCAATGGAGTGGTACGTTTCCCAACGTACCTTAAGGAGGCCAGATGTCAGCTGAGTTCAACCGTCTACGGGTACTGTGGCCCGATCACCTAGGGCTCGCCCGCGGAAAGTATGTGCCAGCCGACCTGGCCGCACACGGCGTACGTCACTGCACGGGACTCTGGGCGTTGGGCTACGACCGCGTCATGACGCCTGAAACGCCCGGGTCGTACTGGCACGAGGGCCTGCCCGATTTCGACGCGACGTATCCTCTCAGCGACATTCGTCCGGGATGGGAGCCTGGCACCAAGGTTGTGGTCGCGGACCTGATGCGTCTCGGCCAACCCGTTGACGTCGCTCCCCGACACGCGCTGCGTCGTGCGATCGCCGCCTGGGAGAAGCTCGGCTACCGCCCCTTCGTTGGCATGGAGTTCGAAGCGTATGTCTTCGAGCCGGACGGCGATGGTGGCTGGCGGCCCATCGACACGCCCGGCGCGTACGTCTACGGGACCGGACCATCGGTCGATCCTCACGGACTCCTCGACGCGATCTGGCGAGCCTGCGACGAGGCGGAGATACCGCTCGAATCGGTTAATTCCGAGTACGACACGCCCCAGTTCGAGTTCACGCTTCGCTATACCGAAGCGCTGAAAGCCGCCGACGAGGGTTTTCTCTTTAAAGTGCTGGCGCGCGAAGTGGCGCAGCGGATGGGACTGCTGCTCACCTTCATGGGCAAACCCCTGTCAGACCGTGGTGGCTCAGGACTGCACTTCAATATCTCGCTGCGCAATGACGCCGGCGAGAATGCGATTTTCGACGCCGAGTCGAGTGACGGTATTTCGATGGTCGCCAAGCACGCAATTGCTGGCATGCTCGCGCATCACCAGTCCCTCGCCGGTCTGTGTGCACCCAACGTCAATGCCTACAAGCGACTGCGTCCGGCCTCACTGTCGGGTTACTGGGCTAACTGGGGCTACGACCATCGTGGTGCGACGGTTCGGATTCCGCCCGAACGGGGCGAGGGATCGCGTCTCGAGCACCGCTTGAGTGACGGCGCAGCCGTCGTGCACACGGCGATGGCCGCGGTACTGCAGGCAGCGCGACTCGGCCTCGTCAAACAACTGCCGCTCGGACCGTTCGAAGGGGGCAACGGCCTCGATACAATCGACGCGACCGTCGGCGTACCGCCAACACTCAGTGACGCGCTCGACGCTCTTGAAGCCGACCATGATCTCGTGGACGCTGTCGGACCAAAACTCGTCGCCCAGCACTTGTCCGTCAAGCGCGCAGAGTGGGACCGCTTCACCGGCGCGACGACAGACTGGGAGATGCGCGAGTATCTTCCCTTCCTCTAACGCCAGTTCACCTTTACTGGAAGCTTCTTGGTTCCGCTGATGAAGTTCGAGCGGAAGCGCTCGCTCGCACCGGCTGACTCAATACTGGACCAGGCCTTCGCCATCTCCTCAAACATGACCTTCAGTTCGAGTCGGGCGAGGTGCGCGCCGAGACAGAGGTGAGCGCTGTGCAGGCCGAAGGCCATGTGATCGTTGGGGGTTCGATCGGGGATAAACGTTGCCGGGTTTTCGAACTGATCCTCGTCGAAGTTGGCCGAGATGTACCAGAGCACCACCTTGTCGCCAGCCTTCAATTGCTGACCGTTTAGTTCAGTGTCCTCAACAACCGTACGGCGAAAGTGCATCGTTGTGCTCGACCAGCGCAGCACCTCGTCGACGAGGGCCTTCATCTGCACGTCGTTCATGGTGGCGAGTGACGCGAAAATCTCTGGACGCTCGATAAAGACCTGGGCACCCGCGGTCATGGTGTATCGAGTCGTGTCATTGCCGGCCGCGACCATCAACGTGAAGAAGTTTTTCAAGGTCGAGTCGTCAAGAGTGTCGCCCTCCTTGTTGGGCTCGAGGAGGGCAGAAAGCACGTCGTGGGTCGGGGTGAGTCGCCGATCTTCGAGCGCCTGTTGGGCGTACTCGAAGAGTTCGATGGCAACTGGGCTGCGAAAGGGCAACAGTCGGTATTCACTGGTGTCGGTCTGGTCGACGACGAAGTCGGTGAAGTCGGGGTCGGAGTTTCCAATCAGTGCGTCGCCGCGACTCACGAGCCAATCGAGGTCCTCGTCGGGTAGGCCGAGCAGTCGTCCAAGCATCTTCATTGGCAGTTCGCGCGCGATGCTTCTCACAAAATCAAACTCGGTCTCACCCTGCAGGTTGACGAGCACTTCTTGCGCGAGCTCGCGGACCGCACCTTCGTAGTCCGCGACGGCACGCGGGGTGAACGGTCGTGCGACCAGACGGCGAAGACGGGTGTGCTCGGGCGAGTCCATTTCCATCATCGTGCGCCGAGCTTCGGTTTCCTCCTCGCTCATGTCCTCCATGCGGATGCCGAGGCGGCTGGAGAAGAGCTCTGTGTGGCGGCTGGCGTAGAGGACGTCTTGGTATTTGGTAAGGCTCCAAAAGCCGCGACCACCGTCGGCTTCCTCGGTCCAGGCGACGGGCGACTCGACGCGCATGCGCGCGAAGACATCGCGAGGTACACCGGTGACGTACGTGTCGTGTGACGTGATATCGACGATTGGCGCGTCTGGCGACATAATTCCCCCTGGTTGGACCAAGGGTACTCGTTTGCAGCCAAACGAATTGCTTCGTTGCGCGACTCGTTCATTCATATTATAGAGACATGACTAAACCGCTGATTGGAATATCGGGACGTCGCTGGCCGGCGTCGGTGCTCGCCAACAACGTGCCTCAGGCCATGTACGAACTCAAGTTCGATCTGCATTTCTCGGACTACCCGGCGTCGGTCGCCGCAGCCGACGGACTGCCCGTTGAGCTCACGCGCGACGCCGATGTCGAAGGCGTCCTCGCTCGGCTAGACGGTCTCATCCTCAGCGGGGGAGCGGACGTGGCGCCTGATCGCTACGGACATCACGCTGACGAGAACCTTGGCGCCATCGAGCCAGATCGCGACGAATGGGAACTGGCGCTCTTTCGTGAGGCCCGCCGTCTCGAGATGCCGGTACTCGCGATTTGTCGTGGGGCGCAACTCGCCAACGTCTACTACGGCGGAACCCTCAATCAGCACGTTGAACTCGACGAAGGCTCCGGTCACCCGCAGTGGGACGTCGACGGCCGCGAGCGGACACACGAGGTGAACATTGTTGGAGGGTCGTTACTCTCGACGATCTATCCCAAGACTGTTAACGTAAACTCACTGCACCACCAGACCCTCGCCGTTGTCGGTAATGACCTCGTCGTGTCGGCGACGGCACCCGACGGTGTCATCGAAGCAGTCGAGTTGCCGGGCCACGACGTACTGGCCGTGCAGTGGCATCCTGAACTGCTCGATAAGCCCGATCCGACTTTTCGCTGGCTGGTGGAGCGCAGCCGCGATTATTTGGCGCGCAAGCGCTAGACGTGGCCCGCGCCCGTGCGTTGATGGTTTTGACGGAGAACTGGACGCTTCAACCACAACCCTCACTCAATGACCTCGTGGAGTTGGCGGTAGAGGCGCAAGCGGCGGGTGTCGATGGGGTGATGATTAGTGACCACGTCGTGCTTGGACCGTCATCGAACGAGCATGGTGAGCCGCTGAATCTTCGTGACTACGCCATGCCCGGCAATCAAAACCCGACAACTCCTTGGCCGAGCCCGTACGTCCTCCTCGCCGCCATAGCGGCGCGCACCACCACCCTTCGCCTCGTGCTCGGCGCTATCATCTCGCCACTGCGTCATCCCTTGGTGACAGCGAAGGACCTGGGCTCCCTTGACCTCTTGAGCAGCGGTCGCCTCGTCGTGCTGCCGACGGTTAGTTGGCACCATGACGAGTACGCGGCGCTCGGCGTCGATTTCCACAAGCGCGGCGAGATCCTCGATGAGCAGCTGGCGATCTGGCGCGACGTGTGGACAAACTCTCCGTCGAGCTTTCACGGCGTCCACTACAACTTTGAGGACGTGTGGGTTGAACCGAAAGCATTCCGCTCTGGGGGACCGGTCCTCTGGTTCGGCGGCTCAACAGTCCATAACGCGCTCGTGCGCCGACTGGCGCTCTACGGTTCGGGCTTCAATCCGCTCGGACGACCGACGGCTGAGGAACTGCTCAGGTTGGACGGCGCACTTCGCGCCCAGGGTCGCAGGAGCGACGAGATTGAGATGGTGGGCGGAGTACGCGCCACGTTCGACGACGCTCACCACGTCGCCTCGCTCGATCAGGCACTGGAAGGTGTCCGCGAGCAGTTGAGAAATGGCTACGGGACGATTTGCTTTAAACCGTCGATGTTCACCGACGACCTCGAGCACGTCAGCGACGTGGCCCGTCGGGTCGTGGCCTTTCTCGGTGAACAAAAAGATGCTTGACAATGGTTGTTTGAGTCCTTACGGTTAGCACGAAACAAATGGACGGATCACTCACTGGGGGATTTGATGGAAAATGATGGCGGCGTTCTTCTGGGTCAGGGTTCGGGGACACTGACCACAACCGACTGTGTGGCGCAGTCCATGGCGGTCGGGCCTATCTTCTCCGCGGCGGTCATCGGCGGTGCGTTAGCGGGCCTCGCCGGGGGTGTCGGACCCTTCGTGGTGGTAATTACAATGGTCGGCATCCTCGGTCTGGGCTACGTAATCAGCGAGTTCGCGAAGCGCTTTAGCGGCGCCGGAGCGGTCTATGAGTTCCTCGCCCACACCCTCGGCAAGCGAGTGGCAATCTTCGGGGCCGCCATCTACTTTTTGGCCTACGCCTTCCTCGTCGGCGGACTTCCCATGGCCTTTGGCGCGACGGCGGTCCCGTGGTGGCAGACGGAGTTCTCCCAAAATGTTCCGTGGTGGGTCTTTGGCGTCGGCCTAATTGTCGTAGTCACAATCATCAACGTGCTCGGCATCACGTTTTCCGTGCGCGCGCAGCTCGCCGTCGTGGCGCTGTCGATCGTCCCATTCGTTATCTTGTCAATCGTCGTCATTGCCAAGGGTGGCGTCTCGGGAAACCACCTATCAGTCTTCGAACCCAGCCATATTGCCGCAGGCGGTTCGGTTTTTAAGGGTCTGCTCTTTGCGATCCTCATGTTCGTCGGATTCGAGTTGGCCGCCGTCCTCGGGGAGGAAACGGCAAAACCGAAGCGGTCCATACCAATCGCCGTTTTCACCGTGATTCTGATTACTGCGGTCATCTACATCGTGACCCAGTACGTTGGAACAATCGGTTCGGGCGGTCCAGGCGCGATTCCGTTCGATTTCCAGGCCATAGCGAAGCACTACGTCGGCAGTTGGCTGAGCACGTTGATCGGTCTGGCAATCATGCTCGACATTGTCGGTATCGCCATTGGCTTCTCGGCCGCCTGCGCCCGCGGCGTTTTTGCGCTCGCGCGCGACGGCCTGTTGCCGAGGGCGTTCACCAAGGTGAGTGCGCGCCGCGTGCCCATCGTCGGCACGCTCTCAATCAGCTCGCTCATGGTAATTCTTACGGTTCTCGCGGGACTCATTTGGAACTGGAGCAACTCAACGACCAGCGTGCTTGTGCCGTTCGACGCCTTCTGGATGTTCCTTGTTGCCTCGGCCTTCGGTTCATTCCTGATCTCGTTGATCTACGCCGTCCTCTGCGTCGCGGCCTTTCGAATGTTCCTCGCCGAGGGCAAACTCGCCAAGGCATTCGTGCCGGTGCTGCTCGGTTTTCTTATCTCCGCGGGCGGAATCGTGGCACAGTTCATCAGCGGACTTGCGCCAACGGGTACCGCGCTGCAGGGCCGCAATCTCGCTCTCGTGGGCCTAGTACTCACAGTCCTCTGGTTGATCTACAACGTCATGCGTCGACCCGAAGCGGTCGAGGCTGCAGGCCAGCACGCGCTGCAGCACAAGTTGACTGAGACCAAACTCTAAATGGTGAGCCGAGGTCTAGTGGTAGTGACGGGTGGCGGCTCGGGTATTGGCGCCGCCACTGTCGCCGCGCTTTGTTCGCGCGACTACGAAGTCCTCGCGACCGGCCGACGGATAGAAGCCCTCGAAGCCGTTGCTGCGGCGACCGGCTGCACTACCTTTTGTGGTGACGTCGCGAAACCGTCCGACAACGAGCGATTGGGCGCGTTCGTGGCGTCGTGCCCAACTTCGCTGGTCGGACTCGTGAACGCGGCCGGCATCAACATCGCCGGCACCGTAGGTGACGCGACGCTCGAGGAGTGGAACCGAACGCTCTCAGTTAATCTGACCGGTGCGTTCGACGTCACGCGCCAACTGCTGACGCACCTGCGAAGCGCCGGGGGGTCGATCGTCATGGTGGCGTCCGTGGCGGCCGAGCGGGCCCCGAGAGGTGCCGCCGCGTACGCCGTGTCCAAGGCCGGCCTCGCCATGCTCGGACACGTCATAGCGGTGGAGGAAGGTCGCGGCGAGCGACCCGTTCGCTGTAACGTCGTCAATCCCGGTTGGACCAGAACTGAGATGGCTGATGCAGAGATGGCCATCTTCGCCGACACGGTGGGACTCGACGTTGACTCGGCCTACCAAGAACTCAGTCAGCTGGTGCCGCTCGGGCGTCCGGCGAACGCCGTCGAGGTCGCTCAGGTCATTGCGTGGCTCCTGAGCCCGGAGGCGAGTTACGTCAACGGCGCCACCGTGAGCGCCGACGGCGGACACCGGCTCATCGACGCCGGCACGGTTCCGTTCGACTTCAAAGTCGAACCGCGAGCGACGAACTGACTCCTTTGGTCGAATCCTATGGGTCGCAATGAGTTTGGGTTAACCGTGTCGCTTATCTTGTCTACATGAATCTGCGACTGCGACCGTATGCACTGGACGACGAAGCAGCCGCTCTGAGGGGTCACGCCGACGTGATCGGAGAGGACAACCACTTCCTACTCGGCTGGCAGGCGGAAATGGAGTGGGCGGAGTTCCTCCAGAGTGGCGATGACCAGCGACTCGGTCTCGATTCATCCGAGTACCGCGTTCGCGGCGTCCAACTAGCTGCAATCGCCGATGGTGAACTGGTTGGGCGGGTCTCGCTTCGATTCGAACTCAATGATTTCTTTGAGCGCCGTGGCGGCCATATTGGCTACGTGGTACTTCCGGCGCATCGCCGCAAGGGCTTCGCTACTGCAATTCTTGGCCAGGCACTCGTTGTCGCACGATACGAAGGCGTTGGCCGGGTGCTGATGTACTGCGACGATGCGAATGTGGCCTCGGCGAAGGTGATCGAACGGTGCGGGGGAGTACTTGATGAGATATTTGTGTCGAATGAACTCGGTGCTCCGTGGCGCCGCTACTGGATTGCATAAATGTCGTTGATGACGCTCAGACGGGATCACTCGACCTGCAACTATTAGTCGATACCCAATACTTCATGACGAGTACTCGAGCGGATTGGTGCAGTTACTAGAGCGGATTGGTGCGGTCAATTCCATCGGCGAGGAATCGGCACTTTGAACAGAGAGATCTGAAGTGGCCCGCGCCTAGAAGCGCGGTACCCTTCTTCTTGACTGCCTGACCCCCGGCGCAGGCCGTTTGGTTGTGGTAGATCAGCTCGTCGCTTGCATCGACATTTGACGAGTGAAACTCTGGCACTAAAGCCATTCGCCACCCCTTAGGGATCTGGGCGCCAACGTCGGCGACATTTGGAGCGTAGCGCACGGTTGAACTCACGAGTGGTGGAGCGGTAACCACTGAGACACGTCTGGTCCAGCCATGACTGACAGTAACGCGCCAAATCCGCACGCATCGACCGGCTGACGAATCCTTCGCAAGGGTTCGCAAGCTTTTGCTCTCGGTCCTCGTGGTGACGGCAATTGGAACCTTCACGCGCTCACTGTGGCCCGCAACGACCTGGCCAACCGTGCTCCGCATGTCCGTCATCTGCACGGCGAGCGAGGACGCCGCCGCAATCGTGGACTACGTCAAAATCGATGTAGCTCCGAGTAGCACAGCAAAATGAGTGATGAGTTTGGCCCGTTCGAAAGAAATGCAGTGCTTGTCGCTTCAAAGGCTTTGGCGCAAATACTACGCAACGTTTCAGTGATTGCTCAGCACAACTCTTCGACAAAGATTCTTCAGAGAGAACGGACGAACGATAGAACTTAGCTATGTCTCATCGATCAGTCCCGGCACGCCCGCGGTGCAGATCCGCGCTGTTCGCAAGTCTCGTCGCGCTGGTCACATTGCTCATCGTTCTCTCAACTGGTGTTGCCACGGCCACGCGACGACCTCTATTGGCTGCGACGGTGCGTTCACAGCGAGTTGTTGGTCCCGTGCTGCCGGGTACGAACTGCCCGGCCTTTCCTACGAACAACGTCTGGAATACCCCGATCACGTCACTGCCGATTAATTCGAACAGTGCACAGTGGCTGGCGTCGATGTCGTCGGCGACGACCAACCTTCATCCCGACTACGGCCCGTCGGGCAATCCACGTCGTCCTTACGGCGTCCCGTGGGTCATCGTGCCACGCGTCAGTACGTTCACCCGACTGACATTCGAGTACGCCTCGCAAAGTGATCGCGGGCCCTACCCTTTGAACGCGTCGACGCTCATTGAGGGTGGCTCGGACCGCCACGCGTTGATGGTCGCTCCCTACTCTTCAGCGTCATCGTCTCGCTGCACGCTATTCGAAACTTACGACACCGTCTTTCGGTCAAACGGTCGCTCAACGGCTGGTTCGGGCGCGATCTGGAACCTTAATTCCAACGCGTTGCGTCCAGCCGGCTGGACGTCGGCTGACGCCGCTGGACTCGCAATCCTGCCCGGTCTAGTGAACTACAACGAAGTGGCGACCGGGTCAATGAAGCACGCCCTTCGTTTCACGGTTGACTGCAGCCAGAACTCGTACCTCTGGCCCGCTCGTCACGAAGCTGGGAAGGCCAACACGAACTGCCCACCGATGGGTGCACGGTTTCGTCTTAACGCGTCATTCCACTTTCCAGTGTCGCAGTGCTCCGCGTTCTGCCAGACAGTTGTATCGACTATGAAGATTTACGGCTTGATTCTGGCCGACAACGGCAGCAACTGGTACTTCCAGGGGACCATGGACC
>JAYVNV010000160.1:0-3272 GCA_043758265.1 Acidimicrobiaceae bacterium | reverse complement strand
GCTCCGAAGTTTTGGAGTCAACATATTTATTGGGGGAGAATTGTATGAAACTGTCGATTGGCAAACGGCTTTCTACGAGCGTTCTGGCGACCGTGTTGACCGCGGGCATAACGCTTGGCACGGTACTCGTGAACTCTGGCGCGCCAGCGTTGGCGTCGTCTAGTTCGGGCGTCGTGACCTTCGCACTTCCACCCGCAGTCACTCCGAACTACATCTTCCCGATCATGGGTGGCGCGTACTTCTCGAATGTCAACTTTTTCCAATTCCAAGAGATGATGTTCCGTCCCCTGTACTGGTTCGGTCAGGGTACCAAGCCAACGTTCAACGAGACGCTTTCGCTCGCATTACCGCCCGTCTACTCCAACGCTGGCAAGACCGTGACCATCAAACTGAAGAAGTACGCCTGGAGTGATGGCAAGTCCGTCACCGCGACCGACGTCCTCTTCTTCATCAACATGCTGAAGGCGGAGACCAAGATCTGGCCGTTGTTTGTGCCCGGTGAGTTCCCGGACAACGTCACAAAGATGTCGGCGCCCAACGCATCGACCGTCGTCTTCACCCTAGATAGGGCCTACTCCAGTAACTGGTTCCTCTACAACGAGCTAAGCCAGATCACCCCGATGCCCCAGCACGCCTGGGACAAGGAGTCCGCGACGGGTGCGATTGGCAGTTACGACGCGACGCGGACCGGGGCCGCAAAGGTTTACACCTACCTCGCCGCCGAAGCTGATCAAGTCGCCACCTACGCGACGAACCCGCTCTGGCAGGTCGTGGATGGTCCGTTCACGTTAAAGACGTACGACACGACTGGCTACACCGTGTTCGTACCGAATACTAAGTACTCAGGCGCCGTGAAGGCGAAGTACTCCGAATTGGTGCTGCTGCCCTTCACGACTGACACCGCAGAGTTCAACGCGCTGCGCGCTGGCACGCTCGACTACGGGTACGTCCCACCGCAGGACTCGAGTCAGATTCCCGTGCTGAAGTCCCAGGGCTATAACTCCAAGCCGTGGGTCGGCTGGGGGGTGAACTACTTCTCGGAGAACTTCAATAACCCGGTGGTCGGTCCAATTTTCCGTCAGCTGTACTTCCGACAGGCCTTCCAAGAGATGGTCAATCAGCCCGTCGACATCAAGAAAGCGCTCTACGGCTTTGGCTACCCGACGTACGGACCGGTGCCGATTGAACCCAAGAACAACCTGTCGACGAAGATTGAGGCGAGCAATCCCTACCCCTACAGTCCGAAGAATTCCAAGAAGCTCTTGACGAGCCACGGCTGGAACGTGAAGTCGGGTAGGACGTCGACTTGCGCCAAGCCCGGCACCGCGGCCAACGAGTGCGGCCTCGGGATCAAGGCGGGACAGAAGATGGTGTTCTCAATGCAGTACGCGTCGGGCTTCACTTACCTCTCACAGGAAATGCAGCAGTTGAAGACCAACTTGGCCCTCGACGGCATCCAGTTGAGCCTCACGACGGCGCCATTCAACACGGTTCTCGCCAACTTGGTGAACTGCAAGGTCGGTCCAACCTGCACCTGGGAGATTCAGAACTGGGGTCAGGGCTGGTCCTACGGACCTGACTACTATCCCACGGGTGAGTCGATCTTCGAATCCGGCGCTGGCTTTAATAGCGGCAATTACTCCAACGCGACCAACGACGCGAATATCGTCGCCACGCACATGGTGTCAGGAGTTGCGGTTCTTAACAAGTACGAGAACTACCTCGCCAGCCAGTTGCCCGACATCTGGCAGCCAAACCCCGACTTCCAGATCTCCGAAATAAGTTCTCACCTCAAGGGTGTGACGCAGAGCCCACTGCTCAACTACACCCCTGAGTTCTGGACTCTCACGAAGTAACTTTTCGAGCTACTCAGACACGCAACAAGAATCATGGAGCACGTCAACATCCGGGTGGTCGGGCCCCCAGGGCATGACCACCCGGATGTTCCCATGTACGTGTACGGTGATCCGTCACGCGGCCCGACCGTCTCCTTGATGGCCGGTGTGCATGGATGCGAGTACACCGCGATGGCCGGACTGCGCCGGTTCCTTGGCGACCTCGACGAGAGCCAGCTACTGGGTTCATTGCGCGTGGTACCGATGGCGAACATTACGGCGTTCTGGGCCCGCAGCCCCTTCGTGGTGCCCGTCGACGGCCTGAATCTCAATCGCCACTTTCCGGGCGACGTCAACGGCAGTTACACCGAACGATTGGCGTACGCGCTCTTTGAGAATGCGATTCGTCCCTCGAACTTTCACATCGACATGCATGCCGGGGACCTGATCGAGGACCTCGACGCCTTCGCCATCTACGACGCCTCGGACGTTGAAAGCCAGTCACGCGCGCTGGCCGTCGCGTACGGATTACCCAATATCGTGCGTACCGAACAATCCTTTGGTCCAATCGCGGGGACCTCGTCGGCCGCGGCCGCCGAAGCGGGCATTGCGTCAATTACCGCCGAGGCTGGCGGGCGCGGCATTGTTGACGAGACGTCGGTAGCACAGCACTGCGAAGGGGTGCAGCGCGTGCTCGCATCGCTTGGCGTTCTGGGCGCAACGTTTGACGCACCACGGCAACCCCAGTTCTTCAATGACTGGATATGGTTGCGCACCGAGCGCTCCGGTTGGTGGACGCCATCGGTGCGCGTGGGCGAGAGCGTCGCTGAGGGATTGGTGATTGGAGCCGTCACCGCACTTGATTCATCGCGTGTCACGCCAATCGTCGCGCCCCGAGGCGGCGTGGCTCTCTTCATCACGTCGAGCCCCGCCGTCAGTGACGATGGGCTCTTGATGGGGCTCGCGATCAAGTGACCACTGCGAACTTGCGGACGTTCGTCCGCGCGAACTTGACGCGGTGGCACACGAATGAGAACGTGTCGGAGTGACTCGCTACCTCGCCCGGCGACTCGGTCAGTCCTTCATCGTCGTCGTCATCGTGACGATGATCACCTTCCTTATGCTCCACCTGCTTCCGGGCGGTCCGGCGAAGGCGGTGCTGGGCATTCGCGCCACACCTAGTGCGATACGGGCCTTCAACCACACCAACGGGTACGACCTTCCGTTGCCGGGCCAGTATTGGGTGTACCTCAATCATTTGATCCACGGTCAGCTCGGTTACTCGTACAAACTGAATGAGTCGGTAAACACTCTGTTGTCGCTAGACCTGCCCAAGAGCGCCTATCTGAGCGGCCTCGCGCTCCTCTTGACCGTGCTCATTGCCATCCCGCTCGGCGTATATCAGGCCGTTCGCCGCAACAAGCCCGACGACTACGT
>JAYVNV010000159.1:0-3279 GCA_043758265.1 Acidimicrobiaceae bacterium | reverse complement strand
CGCCGCGCTCCTCTACAACGAGTGGCTCCGGAACAACCACAGCGCCTTTCAGGGATCGACGGCAGCGCTGCAGGGATTTCTCCTCGGTCACCCGCGATCGCTGTCACGAATTGTGAGGTTGATGACGTCGTCGCCAGTCGGCAAGCGTGTGGCACCGGGTTGGGCTCTCTATTGGAACGACCTCGTTGGCGGGGCCGCACCGAGCAACGCGCTCGTGGCAGCCCGGGTGGCCAAGGGCGTGATCCGGGGGGCAACGGTCGCATCCATCGCACGTCGAGATCTTGCCCAATCGCTCCACGTTCGGCCAGGATGAAAATGTCGCACCTCGCCAGTCGATTATTTCAATCATGCCGAGAGGCATCGTGGCGTTTCGTCCAAATGGCCATCCGTTATGCGACGAGTTCCTTTGTCGGACTAGTGAAGACCGGTCCGAACCATTAATCGCCCGCTGGCAAAAGCTCCGAGGGCCACGAACCACGCCAGGTTTCCAGCGCATCGCATGTCTCAACATTGTTGAATGTTTTGCAAAATTGACCGTCTTGCCGGGCCGATGACGAGCTCGCCCTCGACACCACAAGATCGCGACTGTACCGACGGTCAATCAGCGTCCGGAACCGTTGTCGAAATCGAAGTGCCGGCTTTAGTATCGAGCGCACCGAGAACGCGGCCATCAACTTGGCCGCTGGTTCGAGCAATCGTGGTCCGCGTCCAACATCTGCGTCGCTACTCAGGCGCGAAGCGCCGGTGGTCAACCGCACAAGTCGGGCCCCGAAATAGCCTTGGGCTGAAACCGGTGCAAGTCATCATTGAGGCGACCGCACGGTGACAATTACTCAACCGAAGTCACAGTCAAGGGCATCGGGTGTGTCGAAGAGGGCGCACGCTGTTGGCGGCGCTGCGCCTCTACGACTCGATGAAGATGCACTCCCCCGGGCATTCTTCGGCGGCTTCGATGACCGACTCTTCAAGGCCTGCGCGCACCTGGGCCACGCCTTCCGCGCCGCCGGGGTTGGACTTCACCTCGTCACCTTCCTTGACGTACGCGAGCCCATCGTCGAGCAACGTGAACACTTCTGGGGCAATCTCCTCACAGAGCCCGTCACCCGTGCACAAATCCTGATCAATCCAGACCTTCATCGTTACGTACTCTCCTTTGTTTGCATCGCGTGTCGTTACCCGGCTAGAACATTCCAAGTTCGAGGCGCGCGGCGTCGGACATGCGACTGAGGTCCCATGGGGGATCCCACACCAGTTCCACATCGACGTCGCTCACTCCCGAGACCATCCGGACTCGAGATTGGGCGTCGTCGCGCAGCACATCACCCATCCCGCAACCTGGGGCGGTCATCGACATCTTGATCTCCACCCGGTGACTCCCGTCAGCCAGCCCGTAGGCGTCACACGCGTAGATCAGCCCAAGGTCAACCACATTGATTGGAATCTCCGGGTCGAAGACCGTCTTTAGTTGCTCGATCACTCGCTCCATATCGAAGGGGCCCGAATCCGCAACCCCCTCGCTGGGCGGTTGAGTGTCCAGTCCTAGTCGGTGGGCATCCTCAGACGTGATCCGAGCCAGGTAACCGTTGTCGCTCTGGACGGTGATCATCCCGCCGAGGGCCTGCACAATCACCACTTGCTGCCCCGCGCGCAGTGTCATCAAGCGTCCGCTCGGAATAAGCGTGACCTCACAGTCCCAGTCAAGTTCGAATGGTTCGTGTCGCGACTGGTTCATCGGTGGCCGCTCCCGGGCGAATCGTGCTTCGCCAGCTTGACTGACACGACGTGACGTGTCATTGATGAACGTGGTGCACCCAACGCGCCGCCGGCACGGGCACACTCGAAGGGGACGAAGGGCCCGTGACTCTTCGTGCGAGTAAGTCCCGTGGCCTTAAGTGAGCCCGCGCCTTGAGTGAGGGGGACTCCGCCCGCTCGCGCGGTGATGCCCGTGACGCGACCGCGGACGAGAACAACGTCACTGCGCCTAGCGCAGGAACCGCTCACCCGAACACCTCGCTCATCGTGGGGTCGTCCGTTGCGAGCCGGCTCTCCACCATTGCCTCGAGTTGGCAACGCAGCGACGCCGGTTCGATTCGGTTCAGCATCTGGCGGGCGAACGCGACCGTGAGGAGCGACCTCGCCTGCGTGGCGCGCAACCCACGAGATCGGAGGTAAAACAAAGCCTCCTCGTCCAGTGCGCCCACGGCTGCACCGTGGGTGCACTTCACGTCGTCGGTGAAAATCTCGAGTCGCGGGCGAGTGTCGATCTCGCCGTGCTCCGATAGCAGCAGGTTCTTGTTGGTCTGACTCGCGTCGGTGCCCTGGGCACCTGGCCACACGATGATCCGTCCGTTGAACACGCCGTGGCCGCGTTCGTCCACGATGCCCTTGTAGAGCTGATGGCTCGTGCATCGAGGTGCGGCGTGCTCGATCAGGACCGCATTGTCGTGGTGTTGGTCGCCACTCGGCAGGTACAGTCCGTCGATACTGACCCGTGCGTCCTCGTCTTGCAGTCGAACGTGCACTTCGTGACGCGCGATCATCGAGCCCAGGGCCACTGAGGCCGAGGAGAACCGACTCCCTCGACCTTGGCGCACGTCAAGCAGGGCGAGGTGGAACGCGGTGTCGGGCTCATCTTGAATCTTGTAGTGCTCAACTCGGGCTCCCTCGTCGAGGATTACCTGGGTCACAGCGTTGGTGCACGTGACGTCACCGGCGGTCCCGGCGTACGTCTCGACGATGGTCGCGCGACTGTCAGCTCCGGCGAGAATCAAGTTCCGTGGGCTGGAGACACCACGCGATCCTCGGGCATCGGTGAGGAACATGAGGTGAATTGGCCTCGCCACGACCGCTCCGGCTGAGAGCCAGATTAACGCCCCGTCCTCAGTCAGGGCGGTATTGATGGCGCTGAAGGCGTGGTCGTACTCGTCAAACGGGTTCGAGAAGAACTGCTCAAGGTCAGTGTCGCGCTCGATCAGCGCCGCGGCCAGGTTGGACACCCGAACGCCCTCGGGCAACGTTGTCAACGACGACAGCGCTGGGGCGAAGTGTCCATTGACGAACACCAGGCGGGTGCACTGCACGTCAAAGCTCAACGAGTCAATAGAGGCCGACGAGAACCGGTGAGCGGTTCCGGGCTCCCAACGCGTGAAGGGCGCACCCGCCAGTGGTCCGAGCCGCGTGTACTTCCAGTCCTCGTGCTTTCGCGTCGGTAAGCCAAGGACGTTCGCTCGTTCACGCGCCACTCGACGCACCGAACTGAGCCAACCCGGGTCTGCGTTG
>JAYVNV010000158.1:0-3285 GCA_043758265.1 Acidimicrobiaceae bacterium | reverse complement strand
TCGAGGTCGCCGTACGCGAAACCGCGACGAGACGGCCGATTTCGTCACTTGCGCTCGCGAATTACGACAGTCCTGGGAAGTTCGATTGAGTGCGTACGATAGACGGGGGACAAAAGAGGAAGGCGAGCAATGGGGCACCAGATGTTTGAGTACGACGCCGGCTTAACGGACGAAGTGTTTGCTTACTGTCGGGAACGACTCGCAATGGACCCAGTGCCGCTCGACTTCGGCAGCTTGCACGCAATGCCCCCGGGCGACATGAAGGGATTCATTCGTCGCGAGGGCCACAACCCCGATGAGATCCTCAACTTCTTCAAGGAGGATCTGGCCCCCGCGGTCGTCTCGATTGACTCACCGGGCTTCCTCGCCTTCATCCCCAACGCACCGACGAAGAACTCGCTGCTCTTTGACATGGTCGTGGCCTGTTCGGGTCTCAACGGCACGAGTTGGCTCGAGTCCAGTGGTGTAGTCATGGCTGAAAACCTCGCCCTCGAGTTCCTCGCCGAACTCGCCGGTATGCCCGAGGGATCGGGCGGCGCCTTCGTATCGGGCGGCTCGTTAGGCAACCTTTCGAGCCTGACCGTAGGGCGCGACGCTGGACGGGGCAAGCACCCCGAGCTGGCGCCCCACGAAGTGCGATTCGCCATCTCCTCCGACGCCCACTCGAGCGTCGGCAAGGCGTTGCACGTGCTCGGCGTCGAACCGCTCATCGTCACCACCGACGATCACCGATTCACCCGTGCGAGCCTCGAAGCGGCCTTGGCGAACGACCCGAACCCGGGCAGTGTGGTCGGTATCGTCGCGACGTCGGGCACCACCAACGCCGGTATCGTGGACGACCTCGAGGGCCTCGGCACCTACGCGCGCGAGCATGACCTCTGGTTCCACGTTGACGGCGCGTACGGCGGCGGTGCACTCTTCTCGCCGAGCGAGCGACACTTGCTCGAGGGGTTGCGCCACGCCGATAGCTTCATCGTCGACCCCCACAAATGGCTCTTCGGCCCGCTCGACTGCTGCGCGCTGATCTATCGTGATCCCACCGTCGCGCGCAAGGTCCTCGCCCAGCAGGCCGGCTACCTCGACATTCTGCACAACAGCGACGACGAACACTACGAGTGGAACCCGTCGGACTTCGCAATCCACCTGTCACGCCGGGCGCGGGGACTGCCCTTCTGGTTCTCGCTCGTCACCAATGGCACCGACGCCTACGAGGAGGCCGTGCAGTGCGCGGTGGACCTCGCTCATCGAGCGGCGCAGAAGATCGATGAGCTGGATTACTTGGAGATGGTGCGACCGGTCAGTCTCTCGATCGTGCTCTTTCGTCGAAAGGGTTGGACGGGCGACCAGTACACGCAGTGGAGCCACCAACTCCTCCGTGATCAGATCGCCTTCGTGACGCCCACTAAGTGGGAGGGCGAAACAATCGCGCGATTGGCGTTCTTGCACCCCGACACGAGCGACGAACTGGTCGATCAGATCCTCGCGTCAATGCGCGACTAGCGACCCTTCAACAGTGGGTCCGACGGCGAGCGGACGGTCTCGCCACGCTCGGCCCGGGCCCGCCACGCCATTCCGCCGAGGGCTTCGAGCACGATCCGGTTGCCCAGGTAGGCCGTTATCTCGGCGTGGTCGTAGGGCGGCGAAACCTCCACGACGTCCACACCGCCGAGCGGGACCTCCATCGCAATGCGCCGAACGGCGTCGAGCAGCTGACGACTGGTGAGACCGCCCGGCTCGGGGGTACCGGTCCCCGGCGCGGACCCGGGGTCGACCACGTCAACGTCCACCGAGAGAAAGACCGCATCGCACTCGCTCATCGCGAGGGCAATCGCCTCGTCGAGGACGACGTCGAGTCCGCGCGCAACAATCTCGGTCATCTCGAAGGAACGCATGCCCTGCTCGGCCATCCATGCGAGGGTCGCCGGTTCGGGCCAGTAGCCGCGAAGGCCGATCTGCAAGAAGCGGTCACCGCGACAGGCGCCCGACTCGATGAGCCGGCGCATAGGCGTACCGTGACCGTAGAGCGAACCCATCTGACTGTCGCCCGTGTCGGCGTGGGCGTCGAAGTGGATGACTGAGATGCGTCCCCATCCGACGTGGTGCGCGACACCAGTCACGTCGGGCAGCGTAATCGTATGGTCGCCGCCGAGGATGATGGGAATGACGCCCGCGCGCGCGACGGCCGTCACGCGCTCCTCCAAGAGGCGCAAAGACTTCTGTGTGTCGCCCGAGGGCATCTCAACGTCGCCGAGGTCCACGACGCCCAGATCGACGAGCGGATCAACGCCCAACGCGAGGCTTGGACGTTTGCCATCGTGGGCAAGGTAGTCGGTAACGCGCATCGCCTGGGGCCCGAATCGACAGCCCGACCGATGCGACGTGCCGCCGTCAAAAGGCGCCCCGATGATCGCCGCGACCGCGCAATCCCACTGTGCGTGGTCGTCCGGGTCGGCCAACGGCACGCCGAGGAACGTGGCGTCCGGTCCGTAGAGATTGCCTAGGCGCACGCCGCCTCCCGCGCGCGCGCACATCGCGCCAACAACGACGCGCTCATGCGAACGCTTGACGGATGTCGTTGGCCAGTTCGTCGAGGTGATTCAAGATGAGCGACATGTGACCTTCATTGGGGTAGTGGTTCGAAGTGGCCGTTGGAAGGCTGCGAGCCAACCACTGACCGTGTGAGGGGGGCACCATGAGGTCCTCGTTGCCGAACCAGACGGCGACGGGCACCGTGATTGTCGTCGGGTCGAACCCCCAGTCGACCATGAAGGCCTGGTCATCGTCGTAGTAGCCGCGCCACCCTTTGGCGAAACCGTGGCTGAGACCGGCGGCCATGACCTCGCGAGTGTCGTCGCTCACCATCGACGCCTTGTCGACGCCGGAGACCAGGTTCCCGAACAGTTCAATCACGTTCTCCCTCGTGGCTGTAGAAAACAACTCCCCGGTCTCGAGCATCTTCGCCTCGTACTCAGGCCCACCCTCCTTCGCGAGCGCGAGCTCCTCGAGGTTCTCTGGACCCATGCCCTCGGTCCAATCAATGTCAGCGGACATTGGCACGACGCCGGCCAGCGACCACGCGGCGATGCACCGAGGTGCGTCGAGGGCGGCACAGGCGAGCGCGTGCGGACCGCCACCCGACCAGCCGGCGACGGCGTACTCGCCGCGACCGAGCGCGTCGAGGACGGTTCGCGTATCGTCAACGCAGGCGGCGACGTTACGACCCTCGAGTCGTGTCGACTGGCCGTAGCCCGCTCGCGACATAGAGACGATGAACAGACTTCCCCC
>JAYVNV010000157.1:0-3291 GCA_043758265.1 Acidimicrobiaceae bacterium | reverse complement strand
AACGAGGGCTGTTGTTGGCGCTGCGCTTTGGTCTCGATCTCTTCATCAACTACCGACCCTTTCGCGCCGTGCCCGGTTCGATTGCCGAGGGCGCGGAGTTCGCCATCGTGCGCGAGAATACCGAGGGCCCCTACGCCGGCGAAGGCGGGACTCTGCGCCGCGGCACCGCCTACGAGGTTGCCACGCAGGGTTCGATTAATACGCGCTACGGGGTGGAGCGATGCGTGCGCTACGCCTTCGAACGCGCGGCGGCGCTCGACGAACCGCGTCTTACGCTCGTGCACAAGACGAACGTGCTCACGTTTGCCGGTGACCTCTGGTCGCGGGTCGTCGCCGAAGTTGGCAGCGAGTTTGACACGGTCGCGGTCGACTATCACCATGTGGACGCGGCCTGCATCTACCTGGTCGAGTGCGCCCAGCGCTACGGCGTCATCGTGACTGACAATCTCTTTGGCGACATCCTCTCGGACTTGGCCGGCGCCGTCACGGGCGGCATCGGCTTCGCCGCGAGCGCCAATCTCAATATGGCGCGCACCGGCGCCTCGATGTTCGAACCGGTCCACGGGGCGGCCCACGATATTGCCGGTACCGGCCGGGCCAATCCCATTGCAGCGGTCTCGTCGGCCGTTCTCATGCTCGAACACCTCGGTGAGCAAGAGGCGGCCACCCGGGTCGCGCGCGCGGTGGCAGACTTGAGGGGTGACCTGGCCGTACTTGGTACCGCCGGCGTCACGAGATCGCTAATTGAGAGGTTGTAGATGACCATCACCGCAACGAAAAAGATCTGGATGGACGGCGCACTCGTCGACTGGGAGGACGCGACGACCCACGTGCTCAGCCACACATTGCACTACGGCGTTGGCGCCTTCGAAGGCATTCGCGCCTACAAGACACCCAACGGCGTCGCGATCTTTCGACTCCAAGAGCACATCGAGCGACTGCTGCGCAGTTGCAAGATCCTCATGATTGAGGTTCCCTTCACGTTCAAGGAACTCTTTGACGCGACGGTGGCGACCGTGAAGGCGAATGACCTCGCCGAAGGCTGTTACATCCGCCCCATTGTCTTTCTCGGCTACGGCGAGATGGGCGTTAACCCGCTGCCCGCGCCGGTGAACGTGGCGATTGCGGCCTGGCCGTGGGGCGCCTACCTCGGCGAGGAGGCCATTACCAAGGGTGCGCGGATGAAAATCTCGTCGTGGGCTCGCCACTACCCCAACTCGATGCCGACTGCGTCCAAGACCATCGGTGGCTACGTGAACAGCTGTCTCGCCAAGGTGGAGGCCATAAAGGCCGGGTACGACGAGGCGATCATGCTGGGCACCGATGGACGTATCAGCGAAGGAACTGGCGAGAACCTCTTCATCGTGCGTGACGGACGACTCATCACGCCGCCGCCCTCCGAGGCCGGCGCACTGTCGGGCGTCACGCTCGCGACCGTCATCAAGATCGCCAACGACCTCGGCTACGCCGTCAGTTTCGAGGCCATGCGCCGCGACGACCTTTACGTCGCCGACGAGGCGTTTCTCACCGGCACCGCCGTCGAGGTGACGCCTATCAGCTCAGTCGACGACCGCGTCATCGGCGATGGTGCGCCAGGCCCGATCACCAAGGCCATCCAGCAGTCGTTCTTCCAGGCGGTCGGCGGCGCACGGCCCCAGTACGAGGAGTGGTTGACCAGGGTCTAGGTGGACAGCGGTAAGGTCGGGGGGTGACCCAACCTTCGTTTTCCCCGGTGTCCGCCGCCGGTCAGGTTCGTGCGACCATGGAGACGCCAACCCCGCAGTTCGCTCGTTCGCCCAAGCCCGGCCTGCTGCGCTCAGCGCCCTCGCCCGGCAATGCGAGTCGTGGCACGCAGGCACCCGGCGAGGGCTTTGCCCTCACCATTGCCGAGCGGGTGTGCGCGAAACTGACCTTTGATCACGAGCACGACCGTCACGACGTCGCCTTAGGTGTCGCGCTGGTCGCCGCGAAGCGCGCCAGCATCGTGGGCCGCGGTCCCCAGATTGGCGACGTGCACGTCGCAATGGGCATCTTTGGCCTGCGCGACGTATCGGTCGTCAGCCGACAACTGGCGCAGCCGTTTATTGGCATTGCGCACAGCTACGTCGCGCAACGTCGCCTCGTCGACGCGGTGTTGAGCGATCAGCTCATGGTGACCAATAGCACCGTTCACTAGGCACTGACGAGTGGAGGACTGACTATGAGTTTCGACCTCAGCACCGAACAGCGGGCCTTTCGTGACGTGATGCACAGCTTCGTGAACGAACAGGTCGCGCCGCACGCCGCCCAACACGACCGCGACCAGACCTACCCGCAAGAGAGCTTCGACGCCTGCGTGAAGATGGACCTGCCGGCCCTGCAGATACCCGAGGCTTACGGTGGCGGCGGTGCCGACATGGTCACGCAGGCAATTATGGCCGAGGAGTTGGCGAGGGGCTGCGCCTCGACGTCCGTCACGATCATCATCTCCAAGCTTTCAATGCTGCCGGTGATGAACTTCGGTTCCAAGGAGTTGAAAGAGACGTACCTGCCGCGCGTTGCGTCGGGCGAGATCCAGGGCAGCTACTGCCTCTCCGAGGCGGACGCCGGTTCCGACGTCGCCTCCATGCGCACGCGTGCCGTGCGCAACGGCGACGAGTACGTTCTTAACGGATCAAAGTACTGGATCACCAATGCCGGTGTCTCGGATGTCTACACGGTCTTCGCGAGTACTGACCCCAAGGCCCGCACCCACGGCATCAGTTGCTTTCTCGTCGAAAAGGGACCGGGTGTTTCATTCCCTAAGCACGAGGACAAGATGGGTCTTCGCGCGTCGCCCACTGGCGAGGTCGTCTTCGACGACGTTCGCGTGCCGGTGGCGCACCGCATTGGCAATGAAGGTGAAGGCTTCCTCATCGCCATGCACACGCTCGACCGGTCGCGTCCGATCATTGGCGCCCAGGCGGTTGGCATCGCCCAGGCCGCGATCGACTACGCCGGCACGTACATGAAGGGCCGAAAGGCCTTCGGCGCGCCCATTGCGGAACTGCAGGGACTGCGTTTTATGCTCGCCGACATGGCGATTCGCACCGAAGCGGCGCGAGCACTCGTGTACCGCGCGTGCGCAACGATTGACGTCGGTGACCCCGACGGGACCTTGTCGTACCTCGGTGCGGCGGCGAAGTCCTTTGCCTCTGACACGGCAATGAGCGTGACGACGGACGCCGTCCAACTCCTCGGCGGCTACGGTTTCACCAAGGACTTTCCGGTGGAGCGATTTATGCGTGACGCCAAGATCACCCAGATCTATGA
>JAYVNV010000156.1:0-3318 GCA_043758265.1 Acidimicrobiaceae bacterium | reverse complement strand
TCGGCGTCATATCGGTGAGGAACCCGGTGCACGCCGCCCTGTGTCTCATCATGACTCTCTTTGGGGTCGCGGTGGCGTTCGTTGCCCAGTCGGCCGATTTTCTCGCCGCCGTGCAGATAATCGTCTACGCCGGTGCGATCGTGGTCCTCTTCCTCTTCGTCATCATGTTCCTCGGCGTCGACCGGCGTGAACAGCTCAACTTTGAGCCACTGGTGGGCCAACGGGCCCTCGCCGGGGTCGGTGTCGCCATCACCGTGGCCGGCCTCGTGACCTTGATGGCCCGCTCGCATTGGGTGACCGGCGCTGTCTCGGTCACCGGAAAGCTGGCGAGCAACGCCGGCAACGTTAAGCAGGTCGGTACCTCGGTCTTCACGACGTACCTCTTCGCCTTCGAGGCAACAGCGGCCCTGTTGATCATCGCCGTGGTTGGCGCCGTGTTGTTGGCCCGGCGCGAGCGCCCGAGTGAGCGTGACGAGGTGTCGCCGTGAACGCGCCGGCCGCCTGGTACCTCATTCTGGCCGCGGTGCTCTTTGGCATCGGCGCCTTCGGACTGTTGACCCGCCGCTCGGCACTGATCATGTTCATGTGCATCGAGCTGATGCTCAATGCGGTGAACCTGACCTTCGTCACCTTCGCGCGCACGCTGAGCGACATCAGTGGCCAGGCCATCGTCTTTTTCGTGATGGTCGTAGCGGCCGCCGAAGTGACCGTCGGCCTCGGAATCGTCGTGGCGGTCTTTCGCCGTCGCTCCTCCACGTCGGTGGACGAACTGTCTGAGCTAAAGGGCTGAGATGGCACACGTCGCAACGCTGATTCTCCTACTGCCATTGGCCGGCTTCCTCTTTGTGCTCCTCAACGGCCGCAACATGACCGAGAGACAGATCGGCACGGTCACCACCGCGGTGGTCGCCGCCAGCTTCGTCCTGTCGGTCGCCGCCTTCGTCCTGCTGGTGCACAGTTCGACGCGCGAGGTGACGGTCAGGCTCTTTACCTGGATCAGCGTCGGCTCCCTGCACGTCCCGGCGGCGTTGCTAGTCGATCCGCTCTCGATCACGATGTGCCTCTTCGTGACCGGCATCTCAGCACTCATCCATCTCTATTCGATTGGCTACATGCGCGGGGAGCGGGATTTCAAGAAGTTCTTCTTGTACCTCAACCTCTTCGTCTTCTCGATGCTGTTGCTAGTCCTCGCGAACAACCTCGTGCTCACCTTCGTTGGCTGGGAGGGCGTCGGGCTCTGCTCCTACTGGCTCGTGAGCTTTTACTTCGAGCGTGACGCAGCCGCCTCGGCCGGGAAGAAGGCTTTTATCTACAACCGCGTCGGCGACGTCGGCATGCTGGTCGCGATGTTCCTCCTCTTCTCGCACACCCACACGCTCACCTACCTCGGGCTCTTCGCCACGACCGGCCTCCTCACGCCGACGGTCGCCACGTTGAGCGTGCTCGCGCTCCTGCTCGCCGCGACCGGCAAGAGTGCCCAGATACCGCTCTTCAACTGGCTGCCCGACGCCATGGAGGGCCCGACGCCAGTGTCGGCGCTGATCCACGCGGCCACCATGGTCACGGCGGGCGTCTACCTGCTCGTGCGCATGTCGCCGGTGCTCGCGCTGTCGTCGTCGGGCCGGATGACAATCGCCGTCATCGGCGGGGTGACCGCGTTCGTCGCCGCGACGATCGCCACGTCGCAAAAGGACATCAAGAAGGTGCTCGCCTTCTCGACGATCTCGCAGATCGGCTACATGGTGCTCGCCGTCGGCGTCGGCGCCTACTCGGCCGCGATCTTCTTGATGATTAGTCACGCCTTCTTCAAGGCGTTGCTCTTTCTCGGCTCAGGCTCGGTGATCCACTCGCTCAACGGGGAGCAGGACATGCGAAAGATGGGGGGCTTGGCGAAGTATTTGCCGCTCACCTTCCCCACGTTCCTCATCGGCTGGCTCACCATCTCGGGTGTTCCACCGTTCGCCGGTTTCTGGTCCAAGGGCGACGTCTTGACCAATGTCTTTGAGCACAACAAGGCACTCTGGCTGCTGGGCGTCGTGACGGCGATCCTCACGGCCTACTACATGAGTCGGCTCTTCGTGCTCACGTTCCGTGGAACAGAGCGCTTCCGTGAGGTCACCAATGACCACGACCCGCACGAATCGCCGTGGGTCATGACGGCGCCGCTGGTGGTGCTGGCGGGACTTTCGATCCTCGGTGGGCTCCTCGACCTGCCGTGGGTGCACCACTACTCCTTGGCCGGATTTCTTGCACCGACGTTTGGCTACGTCGCGGCCGGGAGCCACGCCAGCACTTTGACGCAGTTCGCGCTGGCGCTAATTGACGTCGCCGCTGCGGCATTCGGCCTCATGGCGGCGTTCACTATTTGGCGTGGCATCTCGTCGTCGAAGCGCTACGAGTCCTCCTTCCTCGAACAGGTCTGGCACTGGGACGGCGCCTACGACACGCTGATCGGTCGACCGCTTATCGAGGCCGCCCAGTTCAGTGACGACGTCATCGAGCCCCAATTCATTGACGGCGCCGTGAGCGCGATCGCCGTTGGAGTACAGCGCAGCGGCCTAGGCCTGCGCAAGGTCCAGTCGGGCTTCGTGCGCCACTACGCACTGGCGACCGTGCTGGGAATGGCTGTCATTATTGTCTTCCTCGTCGCGAGGGTCGCCTAGTCATGCACTCTTCAATCTGGCTCTCGCTGCTACTCGTGGTGCCCCTGGCCGGTGCGCTGGCGGCGATGCTCGTCCACAAGGTCGAGGGCCGTGCTTACCTCGTTGGGGTCGTCACGGCCAGCCTCGAAATGGCACTCTCGCTCGTAGTCGTGGGGCTGTATAACGACCACGTCGCCAAAGCCCAGACCTTCGACTTCGCGACCCGCCACGTGTTGTCGGTGCCCTTCGGACTGGCCTACGACGTCGCGCTCGATGGCATCTCCGTGCTGATGGTGGTGCTGACCTCGCTCGTCGTGCTGCTGGCGCTGCTCGGCGCACGCGATCGACGTCGCGAGCCCTCCTTCGTGGCGTGGTTGCTCTTGCTCACTTGCTTCTCGATGGGCAGTTTCGTGGCGCACGACCTGCTCGAGTTTTTCATTTTCTTCGAGCTCACCCTGGTGCCGTGCTACTTCATCATTGCGGGCTGGGGGGGACGAGAGAGGTCGAAGGCCGCGCTCAAGTTCTTCGTGTACACCTTCACCGGTTCGGTGCCCCTGTTGATTGGAATCCTGTACCTCGGCTTCGCCCACGCCCACCAGAGCGCGGGCGCCACGCTCACCTTCGCCTACGGTGTGCTGTCGGGAACGCACATGACGAACGGCACTGCCGTCTGGCT
>JAYVNV010000155.1:0-10350 GCA_043758265.1 Acidimicrobiaceae bacterium | reverse complement strand
GGTCCGTTGGTCGGGGTCAGCGTGACCTTCAACGTCAGGCGCTGTTGGACGAACTCAGCGTTCGAAACAGAGACTCCCAAGTGCATGAGCGTCACCGGCGGCAACAAGATGACGCCGTGGGGGGCGGGCAGCGGGGCGGGCGAGACGGAGACCGCCGCGATGCCCACGCCACGCGTCACGGCGAGCGACGACGACGAGACGAGACGTTGGACACCCAGCACCTGATAGAGCGTCGCGGCGCTCGTCGTCAAATCGCGAAGGATCGCTCGACCCGGCTCCTTTGTCAATGCCCATCGGTCAAACGTCCACTGCGCGCTGGTCGTGAGCAACGTCTGGGCCGGGTCGACTGGCGCCTTCAACGACCCAATCAGAGCCAGCGACGGGAGGGTCAGACCGGTCGTGATCGCCGCGAGAATCGCCTCGTAGGCCGCGATGCGCTGTTGGGTGAGTTCGGCGACTTTATCGTTGACGCCGTGGGCGATCTTTGGTCGACGGAGCTGGCCCGCGAGTGTGTCCCAGAGGTTGAGCTGTTCGTGCAAGCGTCCCAGTCGGGCGTCGAGGACCACTCGTGAGAGCGCGTCGCCGCTTCGCAGTAGGTCGGCCAGTTGCTGGTCGAACTGATTCTCTTGGTCGGTGAGGGCGTTGGTGAGCCCGGCGAAGGTTCGGTTCTCGCTGCGTCGCGGCCCAATGGCGCCGTGGGCCGAGCGGGTCACGTCGCGCGCGAAGACCAGGACGACCAACGTGACGACCACCGCGAGCGTCAAGAAGAATGAGTGTCGGCGTCGTTGCGCGCGAGTACGGGCCACGTTGGAAGAACTTACTCTTCGGTGATTTTTTGCCAGTTGTCCGCGACCTCGTCGAGGTCGAACACGTCGGAGGCTCCCTCGGGCAGCGCGTTGTCGCCGTCGACGCCCCACTTCACCTCGTTCAACGGATTGGTGAGTAGATTGACCGACGAGAGTTCTGGGAGGTCCTTGGCGCCCTGGGCGCCTCCGAGCGACCTCATGTCCCGCGCCGCGGGGATCAGACGGCTCTCGAACGATCCAACCATCGTGTTGTAGTTCTGCACCAGTGAGTCGATTGATTTTCCCATCGACCCCACCGGCTCAGCGACCTTACGGATGCGCTCGAATATCGTGTCGGCGATCTTGTAGATCTGCTCGGCGTTCATGGCGATCTGATGCTGTTGGACAATCAGTGCGACCGACCACAGCAGCGACAGCAGCGTCGTCGGTCCCACGATGAGGACCCGCTCCTTCGCCGCGAACGTCACGAGGGCGGGGTCGGCGTCGAGCGCGGCGGAGATCGCGAAATCGCTCGGGATGAAGCACACGACGAACTCGGGCGCCGGTGACACGACCTCCCAGTAGCCCTTCTCCTTCAACGTCTTGACGTGGCCGCGCAGGTCGCGTGCGTGCTTCACCTGCAGTTCGCGTCGTACGTCTGCGTCCTGCGCGTCGAGCGACGCCTCGAACGCGGCGAAGGGGAACTTCGCGTCGACCGCCAAGCGGATGCCGTTGGGCAGGTTGACAACGCAGTCGGGACGAAGCGATCGACCGGCGTCGTTGACGCTGGTGACCTGGAGGGAGTAGTCAATGTGCTGACGCAGGCCCGACGCCTCCATCACGTTGGCGAGTTGGATCTCACCCCACGCGCCGCGCTGGCTGCTTCGACCAAGGAGTTGATTGAGCCGTCGGGTCTCGTCCTGCGTGCGTTGCGAGGCGTCGAGTAGCTCGGCGGCCTTGCTTTTCACGTCTGAGAGGGCGCCGGCGTTTTGCGTAGTGAAGTCGGCGAGGTTCTTCTTGTACTCGCCGAGCAGGTCCTCCAGTGGCCTCAACGTCGAGTCGAGCTTGGACTCGCGGAGTCTGTGTACTTCCTCCTGGGACGCGTTGAAGCGCTGGACGGTCTTGTCGAGGACCTCATTCGAGAGGACCTCGAAGGTCTGACCCATCTGCTGGAGCGCCGTCGTGTGATCGATGCGCTGTCGTTCGAGCCGATCGTTCGCGTCGACGAGTTGCGCGTCACGGACCCTCAGGTCCGATTCCACCTTCGCGACGTTGTCGCGAAGGACTTGACTTCGCCTCACGGCAAACGCCCACGTTACGGCCCCGCCCAGCGCGAGACCAATGATGACGCTGATCGCTGCAACCATCTCATCTCCTTCGACTCGTCGCTCCTACCCTAGATACGTCGTGTAACGCACCACTAACCTCTGGTCATGTATTGGCTCTTTGGATCGCGCGACGAGCCCGAGGACGACGTCGCGTTGATCGCCGACGCTGACGAGGAGCTGCGGCCACAGGTGATTCAGATCTTCGCCCTCGTCGGCGAAGCAATCGCCGGCGCGACGCACGCCCTGCTCGCCGGCGATCGTGAACTGGCCAAGCGCGTCGTCGACACCGACCTCCAAATCGACAAAATGGTGAACGCCATCGTCGCGAGGGCCGAACTCGAGCTTCTCGAGAACCTCTCTCTGGACGGTGCGCAACGTCGTCGATTCCTCACACTGCTTCGCATCCTGCCCGAGGTTGAACGTAGCGGCGACCTCGCCGAGCACATCGCGCGACGCGCTGCGCGCGGGCTGGGCAGCGAGATGAGCCCGCGATCGCGCGGGCTCATAGAACGGATGGGCGAGGTGGCCTCGACAATCTGGCGCGAGGCGACCGACGTCATCATCGACGGCAAACTCGAGGCGGCCGGAGCGATCGAGGAGATAGACGATGAGCTCGATGACCTCCACGTGTCGTTGACCGCGGAGCTCACCTCGGGTTCGATGACGCTCCCGGTCGCGGTGGAGCTGGCCCTGCTCGCGCGCTTCTACGAACGATTCGGTGACCACTGCGTAAACCTCGCTCGGCGCCAGGTCGGGCGCAACGGTGCCGACTAGAGGAGTTCGAGCAGCGCCTCGGCGATCTGGACGGCGTTGAGGGCGGCGCCCTTACGAAGGTTGTCATTGCTCAAAAAGAATGACAGGCCGTTGGTCAGCGTCTCCGCCCGGCGGATCCGTCCGACGTAACTCGGATCCCGGCCCGCCGCGAGCAAGGGCATCGGCAACTCACACACGACGACGCCCGGCGCTCGCTCGAGCAAGGCCGTTGCCTCCCCGGGGGAGAGCGGACGCTCGAAGCCGGCCGTGATGGACATTGAGTGACCGGTGAAGACGGGGACGCGAACGCAGGTCGCGTCGACGAGTAGTTCGGGGATCTCGAGGATCTTGCGGCTCTCGTCGCGCAGCTTCTTCTCCTCACCGGTCTCGCCCCTACCGTCGTCGACGATCGATCCGGCCATCGGTATGACGTTGTGCGCGATCGTCGCGGGGAACTTCACGCCCGAGTCGAGTGCAAAGGCCGAACCGTCGAAGGTCAACGCCCGCACGTCGTGACCGATGGTCTTCTCCAACTGGCCAGCCAACTCATCGACGCCCTCACGCCCGGCGCCGCTCACGGCTTGGTACGTCGACACGGTGAGGGACCTGAGTCCGGCGGCGACGTGCAGTGGCTTCAAAATCGGCATTGCCGCCATCGTCGTGCAGTTGGGATTGGCGACGATGCCCTTCGGGATCGAGCGCAGCGCGTGGCCATTGACTTCCGACACGACCAGCGGCACGTCAGGGTCCATGCGCCACGCCGAGGAGTTGTCGACGACGACCGCGCCGGCGGCGGCCAATCTCGGCGACAGCGCACGCGAGGAGGTGGCGCCCGATGACGACAGGGCGATCTGAATGCCCGAGAAGTCGGCCAGCGCCGCGTCCTCGACCACAATCTCGCGACCGCCCCAGTCGAGCGTGCTACCGGCCGAGCGAGCGGAGCCGAAGTAGCGGATCTCGTCGACTGGAAAGTTACGCTCGCGCAGTATCGCGCGCATCACGGTTCCCACCTGTCCGGTGGCTCCGACGATGGCGATTCGCATCACTGAAGTCTACGACGTCAAAAATTGACTCACCGTCGTTACCTCACGTGGTCGCGTCGAGTCCGAACACGGTGTGAAGATGACGGACCGCGTCCTCCACCCTCTCGGCGCGCATCACGCACGAGATTCGAATCGAACTCGTCGATATCATCTCGATATTGATGCCGTTCTGCCACAGCGTCTCGAACATCAGCGCGGTCACCCCGGGGTTGGACTTCATGCCCGCCCCGATGATCGACACGCGACCGATTTTGTCATCGCTCGTCACCTCGGTGGCCCCGATCTCGTCCTTCACGATCTCGCACGCGGTGGTCGCGGCGCTGAGGTCGGACTTGCTCACCGTGAACGAGATGTCGGTCATGCCATTGGCACTCGTGTTCTGCACAATCATGTCGACGTTGATGCCGCGATCGGCGAGCGTTCGAAAGAGTCTCGCCGCGATACCCGGTCGGTCGGGCACCCCCCCGACGGTGATCTTGGCCTCTGACTTATCATCGGTCACGGCGGAGACGATTGCTTCTTCCATGGTGGGGTCCTCCTCGACAATCCAGGTACCTGGCTCCCAGGTGAAACTTGAACGAACATGTAGCGGTACGCCGTGACGTCGGGCGAGCTCGACTGAGCGCAGCATCAAGACGCGTCCCCCGGTCGCCGCGATCTCCATCATCTCGTCAAAGGAGACCTTCGCGATGCGCCGGGCCTTCACGACGACGCGCGGATCGGCCGAGAAGACGCCGGTCACGTCGGTGTAGATCTCGCAGACGTCGGCCTTCAGCGCGGCGGCCAGGGCAACGGCGGTGACGTCTGATCCGCCACGGCCCAGCGTCGTGACGTCACGATCCGTCGACACTCCTTGAAAACCGGCGACGACCGGCACCAGTCCGGCGTCGAGCGCCTCGCGGATCCGATCCGGTCGCATTTCAAGAATTTTGGCGCGGGTGTGGTCGGTGTCGGTGATGATACCGGCCTGACTGCCAGTAAACGAGGCCGATTCGACCCCGCAGGAGCCGAGCGCCATGGAGACGAGCGACATGGAGATACGTTCGCCGGCGGTGAGGAGCATGTCGAGCTCACGGGGCGGTTGGGTGGGCGACACGTCACCGGCCAAACGGATCAGTTCGTCGGTGAACTTTCCCATCGCGGAGACGACGACTACGACGTCGTTGCCGGCGGCCCTGGTTCGCGCCACGTGGTCGGCGACGGCGCGAATCCGGTCGGCGTCACCGACCGAGGTGCCGCCAAACTTCTGCACAATCAGCCCCATGGCGCTAGAGGTTACCTGAGCCTTCGAGAGCGCTGGCGACGCTGCAGTAATGTCGCAGAGTGGCTACTTCAAAACGTGTACGTCAAAAAGCGGCGCGCCGCATCAAGGTCGAAGAGATGCAACGTCAGGCGAAGCGGCGCCAACACATGCGACGTGGCGTGATCATCGCAATCGTCGCCGTCGTCGTGTTGGGCACCGGGGCGCTCCTCTTCGCCGGCAAGAGTCCCACGCCTAGCACGACCTCCTCAACCGTGGCGACCACGACGACCTCAGTCGTCACGACCACGACGACCATCGCGGCAGCGGCGCTGAAGAGTGCTCAGACGGCCGCCAACGCGAAGGCCGTGGCCGCCGGTTGTCCCGCCTCGACCACCACGCGCGTCAACAATTTGAGCTTTAAGACGGCGCCGGCGATGGCGATTGACAAATCCAAGACCTACTTCGCCAACTTCGTCACGACGGCCGGCGACTTCAAGGTCAAGCTCGACGCCGCGACCGCCCCCATCACGACCAACAGCTTCGTGTTCTTGGCCAATCATGGCTTCTTCAAATGCGTAATCTTCCACCGCGTCATCCCCGGCTTCGTCATTCAGGGTGGCGATCCGTCGGGTAGCGGCACGAGCGGACCGGGTTACACCATCGCCGACGAGTTACCCAAGGCCGGAAGTCCGACGTACCCGCTGTACTCAATCGCGATGGCCAATACCGGTAAGCCCCACACCGGTGGAAGTCAGTTCTTCATTATTACGGGGCCATCGGGCGAGTCGTTGCCCAACACCTATTCACTGTTCGGCCAAACCGTGAGCGGATTTAAGGTCATCAAGCTAATTAATAGCGAAGGTAACCCCTCCCAGGCCTCCGGCGGTGTCCCACCCCTCGTGACCCAGCGCATGCTGTCGGTCACCATCACCAACAGCTAGGACAACATGAGCGACCAGATTCCCAACGCCGACGGATCGAGCGAGACGCGTCAAAAGTTCAGCGCAGCTCCCCCGATGATCATCGACGTCGACAAGACGTACACCGCCACGATGGTGACTTCGAAGGGCACGCTCGAGATCGTCCTCGACCCGCACGCCGCGCCCGTCGCGGTCAACAGCTTCGTCTTCTTGTCGCGCTGGCACTACTACGACGGCATCGTCTTTCACCGCATCATCCCCGGTTTCGTCCTGCAAGGCGGTGACCCGACCGGCGGAGGTGCCGGTGGACCGGGGTACCGGTTCAACGATGAGCTACCTAAGCCCGGTCGCTACGAACTTGGCTCCTTGGCGATGGCGAACGCCGGTGCGAACACCAATGGCTCGCAGTTCTTCGTCATCTCCGGTCCCGACGGGATGCGCCTCCCCCCGCTCTATTCGCTGTTCGGCAAAGTCGTGAAGGGCCTAGACGTCGTGGCGACAATCAACGACCTAGGCACGCCGTCGGGCAAGCCACGCGAGGACGTCGTCATCCAATCGGTGTCAATTACCGAGTCCGAGTCCTAGAGGACCGACGTCTCGTGACCTCGGGTCACGACGACGTCATCGCTCACCACCCGCCACCTCGTGCCGTCATGAAGAACGACGGCCGTCGGACCCAGCAGCAGCAGCGGTGGGTCCGATCCGAGCAACGTTCTCGTGCGAGTCAGTTGCTCCTCACTCGCCGGCGTGCAGAACGCGACACCGCGCCGGTATCCCAGACCACTCATCGGTGCGCCACCGCGCGGATCAATCATCACCTCGCCGAGCACCGAGGCGACGGCGCCGATTGCCACGAGCGTGGATGACGCATTGATGGCGTCGCCCAAGGGCGTGGCTCGCCAGACCGACCTCGCGTGCAGCAAGGAGCCGTCGCACAAGATGACCGCGTCGGCCTCACCGAGGCGTTGCGAAAAGTAGGGATCCGTCGCGGACCTTCGATCGCTCACCATCATGGTCTCAACGCGAAAGTCCAGGCCGTCGAGGGCGCGCGCGATGGTCGACGCCGCCTCCGTGATTCCGGTGAAGGCGGCGGCCGTGGGGACTATCACCACGTCAGCGTTCGCCACCGGCGCGATCAGCGCGGTAGTACTGAACGCCGTGCGCAGCACCTCAATCGAGCCGAGCGTGAGCGTGGTGGAACTCATGCGACGAGTCTCGCATTCCAGAACCTCTTGATCGCCCGATATTGTCGCACCGTGAGCTTTCATCGAGTCGGCGTTCTCGGATCGGGAATAATGGGCGGCGGCATCGCCGAGGTGGCCGCGTCGACCGGTGCGACTGTCATTGTTCGCAGTCGCACCCAGGCGGGCGCCGACGCCATGCTCACGACAATCGAGAAGTCACTCGCCCGCCAGGTCGCGAAGGGAACGCGCACGCAATTGAAGGCCGACGCTGTGCGCTCGAGGGTCTCGGCAACGACGCACCTCGCCGATCTCGCGGCCTGCGACTTGGTCATCGAGTCGGTCGTGGAGGACCTCGACGTCAAACGAGCGCTGTTCAACGAGCTCAACGGCGTGATGAACGAAGGCGCCATCCTCGCCACGAATACGTCAACGCTGTCGGTGATTGAGCTCGCCATGGAGACGAAGCGACCGGAGAAGGTCTGCGGCCTTCACTTCTTCAATCCGGCCCCGTCGATGTCACTCGTGGAGGTCGTACGACCACTCTGCGCCAGCGACGAGACCATGGACGCCGTGAGCGCCTTCGTCGTCGCTTGCGGCAAGCAGCCGGTCGCCGTGAAGGACCAGGCCGGCTTCGTAGTGAACGCCTTGCTGTTCCCGTACCTCAACAACGCCATTCGACTCTTCGAGGAGGGGGTGGCGACCAAGGAGGGAATCGACATCGCAATGAAGGGCGGCTGCGGCTTCCCCATGGGGCCGTTCGCGCTGTTGGACCTCGTCGGACTCGACACGTCGCTAGCGATACTGGAGCGCCTGCACTCGGAGTTCGCCGACGCCAATTACGCCCCGCGGCCGCTCCTGCGTCGTATGGTCAGCGCCGGGCAACTGGGTCGGAAAACCGGTTCCGGCTTCTACCACTACGGTCGATGACGAGATCGCCCTAGGGGGAGAGATGGCCGAACGATCCAAGCCGTGGGTGATGAGGACGTACTCGGGACACTCCACCGCCGTGAAATCCAACGAGCTGTATCGTTCCAACCTCGCCAAGGGTCAGACCGGCCTCTCGATCGCCTTCGACCTACCGACCCAGACCGGCTACGACCCCGACGACCCGGCCGCGGCCGGCGAGGTCGGCAAGGTCGGCGTGCCGGTCGCGCACCTGGGCCACATGCGCCAGCTCTTCGAGGGTCTCCCCCTCGACGAGATGAACACCTCGATGACGATTAACGCCACGGCCGCCTGGCTCTGGGGACTCTACCTCGCCCTCGCCGACGAGCAGGGTGTCGACCCCGCGGTCCTGCAGGGCACGACCCAAAATGACATCGTGAAGGAGTACCTGAGTCGTGGTACGTACATCTTCGCGCCCGAGCCCTCGAAGCGCCTCATCGTCGACATGATCGCCTACGGCCACGACCACGTGGCGAAGTGGAACCCAATCAACGTGTGCAGCTACCACCTGCAAGAGGCCGGCGCCACGCCGGTCCAGGAGATCGCCTACGCCCTGGCGACCGCGATCGACGTCCTCGACGCGGTGCGCGACTCCGGCAAGGTCGAGCCGGCCCAGATGGCCCACGTTGTTGGAAGTATCTCCTTCTTCGTGAACTCCGGTGTTCGTTTCATCGAGGAGATTGCCAAGATGAGGACCTTCACCGCGATGTGGGACGAGCTCTGTCGCACGCGCTACGCAGTCGAGGACGCGTCACTGCGACGCTTCCGCTACGGCGTACAGGTGAACTCGCTCGGCCTCACCGAACAACAGCCCGAGAACAACGTGCAGCGCATCGTGCTCGAGATGCTGGGCGTCACCTTGTCGGCCGACGCGCGGGCGAGGGCCCTGCAGCTCCCGGCGTGGAACGAGGCACTCGGACTGCCACGTCCTTCGGACCAACAGTGGAGTCTGCGAATGCAACAGGTCCTGGCCTTCGAGAGCGACCTGCTCGAGTACCCCGACATCTTCGCGGGCTCCCAGGTCATGGAGGCGAAGGTGCGCGAATTGCGCGCCGGTGCGCAGGCCGAACTTGAGGAGGTCCTCGCCCTCGGCGGCGCCTTTAACGCCATCGAGGAGTTGAAGAGCCGCCTGGTGGCGAGTCAGTCCCAACGCGTCGCGCGAATCGAATCGGGTGAACAGGTCGTGGTCGGTGTCAATCGATTCACCGAGACCGCCGAGTCACCGCTCACGATGGGCACGTCACTCGAGGCCATCATGACCGTCGACCCCAAGGTTGAGCGCGAGCTCATTGACGACGTGCGGTCGTGGCGCGATTCACGCGACGAGGTCGCGGTGAGCGCCGCGCTGCAAGAACTGGCGAGGGTGGCGGTCAGCACTGATTCACACGACAACATCATGGTCCCGACAATCGCCTTGGCCAAAGCCGGCGGCACGACCGGCGAGTGGGCCAACACACTGCGCGGCGTCTACGGCGAGTATCGAGCGCCCACCGGCGTTCGCGGCGGCGTCGCCCCGCGTGGCGAGCTGTTCGCCGACCTCGTGGCCCGTTCCCACGCCATCTCGGCGGCGCGCGGACGACCACCCAAGCTGCTCGTCGCGAAGCCGGGTCTGGACGGGCACTCCAATGGCGCCGAACAGATCGCCGTCGCGGCCCGAGACGCCGGCATGGAGGTCGTGTACCAGGGCATCCGACTCTCACCCGAGGAGATCGTCGCCGCCGCTCGCGACGAGGACGTCGACGTCATCGGCGTGTCAATCCTGTCCGGTTCCCATCTCGAGTTGGTGCCGCGCATCATCGAGGGGCTCGTCGTGTGCGGCCTGGAGACAAGGGTCGTCGTCGGGGGCATCGTGCCCGACGCGGACGCCAAGGACCTTTTGGCCCAGGGCGTCACTGCGGTGTACACGCCCAAGGACTTCTCACTGGCGCAGATCATGAGTGACCTGCTCGGAATCGTCGAGTCGCTCAGCTGAAGCGCTGAGGCCGTCGATCGGCGAACGGCCCACTGTTGAACCACCGGCCCGAGAACCGCCAACTCGACGCGTGGTCCACGACGGCGATCGTGCGTGTCGGACGATTGATCAACTCCTCGGCCACCGCCACGAGGGCCGCCAACTCGTCGAGCGCGAGCTCGGGTCTCGGTGTCAAGG
>JAYVNV010000154.1:0-3360 GCA_043758265.1 Acidimicrobiaceae bacterium | reverse complement strand
TGGCCAAGCGCCTCGCAGGAGCGTGCTCGCCAGCGTCGATGAGCAGCTCGTTGCCACCGTGCTCGAACAGCAACTGTCGACACCGTCCGCACGGCGCGATTGGCTGGCCGTCGCCGGCCACGATTGAGACGGCAAACAGTCGCCCACCGCCCAGGCGAATGAGATCACCGACCAGTGAGCACTCGGCGCAGAGCGTGAGCCCGTAGCTCGCGTTCTCGACGTTGGCGCCCTCCACGATCCGACCATCACTGGTCAGGGCGCAGGCGCCAACGTGAACATTCGAATACGGCGCGTAGGACGTGGTGGCAGCGTGTTGGGCACGAGCGCGCAGCTCTCCCCAGGGGATCTCAGGCGAAGAACTCACGCCCGAACTGTACACTTCGCCTTGCGTGAACAACTTTCCACGGAGCTCGGTCATCATCAGCGACGAGGTCGCCCACGCGCTGCGTGATCGCCGCGGGGTCGTTGCGTTGGAGACGACGATTGTTGTGCACGGACTGCCCACGCCAATCAATCTCGAAGTGGCGGCGCAGTGCGAGCTGGCCGTCCGTGAAGGTGGATCAATACCGGCGACGATCGGTCTACTCAATGGCCGTGTCATCGTCGGACTGACGAGCCACGAACTCGCGTCGCTCGCCGACCCCGAGCGACACAGCGTCAAACTGTCCCAGCGCGACCTCGGCCTGGCGATCGCGACCGAACGTGATGGTGCCACGACCGTCGCCGGCACGATTGGCATCGCGCGCCGGGTCGGCATCGACGTGATGGCGACCGGCGGCCTCGGCGGCGTGCACCGCGGCGCGAGCGAGAGCTTCGACGAGTCGGCTGACCTGACCGCCCTCTCGCGCAATCAGGTCCTGGTCGTCGCGTCAGGCGTGAAGTCGATCCTCGACATCGGTGCGACCTTGGAGCGGCTCGATTCGCTGGGCATCGCGGTAGCTGGCTTCCAGACGAGCCGTTTTCCCGGTTTCTATCGCAGTGACAGTAGCTTCGCTCTCGAATGGTCGCTGACGAGCGAGGAGGAGGCCGCCGCCGCGTTTCTCTCGCACTGCCATTTCACAACGACGGGGTTCCTCGTGGCCAATCGCGTCAATCCCGATCGGCAGCTGTCGGGCGAGCTCCACGACGTGGCACTGACGAGTGCGCTCGCGAAGGCGAAGTCGCTCGGCGTCAGCGGCAAGGAGGTGACGCCGGTCATGCTGGCCGAGTTCGCCCGCGTTAGTGCGGGCGAGAGCGTGCGGGTCAACCGAGAGTTGGTCGTCGCCAACGCCGCGCTGGCTGGACGGATAGCGACGGCGATCGCCCAGGCTCGCGAGTAACGGTGCGAGTGCTTGTCATCGGTGACGTCATGCTCGACGTGATCGTGAGGCCGCACGCGGCGATTAATCCCACCAGCGACACCCCCGCGACCGTTCGTCTGGCCCGCGGTGGCGCGGGCGCAAACTTGGCCGTGGCGTTGTCAGAGGGTGGTCACGACGTCACGTACGTCGGAGCGTCCGGTGACGACATAACGGCGCGGGTCTTCGTGGACGATCTCGCGCGTGAGGGCGTCGGGACCGCGTTGGAGAATGGTGTTGGCTCGACCGGCGTCGTTGTGTCGCTGGTCGGCATCGACGGCCAGCGCGCGATGCTGAGCGATCGAGGCGCGAACGCGACGTTGTCGAATGAGCACGTTCGCCGTCAGCTCGAGGAGCCGTTTGACCATCTGCACGTCTCGGGTTATACGATGCTCGACGAACGTTCTAGAAGCGTCGGCGTCGAGGCCCTGCGCCGCGCGCTCGCGCTCGGTGCAACGACGTCGATCGACGTCTGTTCACTGGGCCCGTTACTCGACGTGACGTCGTCGGTCTTTCTCGAGTGCGCGGGCGGCGCGACGTTCCTCTTCGCTAATCGAGAGGAGGCACTCGCCCTCACCGAGTCGTTCGACGTCGCCGCGGCGCTTGAGCACCTCGCCAGTGTGTTCCGTGAGGTCGTGGTGACGCTAGGCGCGAACGGCGCGGTAGCGCAGAGGGACGCACGACGCTTTGCGGTGACGTCCGCGAGCGATGGCGCCCTCGACACGACGGGGGCTGGCGACGCGGCAACTGGGACCTACCTGGCGGTGCGCCTAAGGGGTGGCACCATCGACGAGGCCCTGCGTGAGGCGATGGCCGCCGCGGCGCTCGTCGTGAAGGGACTCGGCGCTCGGGGTTAACCGTGGTGGTACGGCTGGCCATCGGCCGCCGGTGGCCGGACCCGTCCAATGAGGCCCGCGACCACGGCGATCGTGATGAGGTACGGGAACATCTGCAAGATGTAGAGCGAGACCGGTACCTGGAACGAGACGAGGATGTAGGACAGGTAGACCGACAGTCCGAAGATAATTGACGCGACCACCGCGCCCGAGGGACGCCACCGTCCGAAAATCATTGCGGCGAGCGCGATGTAGCCGAGACCGGAGGTGTACCCGGGTTGGAACTGGCCCTGGACCGCCATGAAGGCGACGCCCCCGATGCCAGCAATCGCGCCGCCGAGCACCACGTTGATGTAGCGCACGCGCACGACGTTGATCCCAACCGTGGCGGCGGCGTGGGGGTGCTCGCCGACGGCGCGCACGTGGAGTCCGTAGCGGGTCTTAAAGAGGGCGAAGCTGACGACCGCCACGAGCACGATCATGAGATAAAAGAAGCCAGTCTGATCAAAGACGACCGGGCCCAACACCGGAATCTTCGAGAGGAGCGGGATTGCGATCGGTGGCGCCAGGTTGCCGGTGTTGAACTGTGGGAAGGGCGTGAGGACCTGGAGGTTCAGATACGACGAGAGGCTCCCGAGCATGGTGACGAGGACGACACCGACGATGATTTGGTCCGACAGGTAGCGAAGTGACAGGAACGCCAGCAGGAGTCCGATCAAGCCACCAATCGCCGCGCCGCCGAGAGCGGCGAGGAAGAAGTTGTGCGTGGTCGACGCGATCACGCTCCCCAAGAACGCGCCACCGATGAACTGGCCTTCGATGGCGATGTTGACCACACCGGAACGCTCGCACATGACGCCCGAGAGTGAACCGAAGACGAGGACCATCGTCGCGGCGGAGCTGCCGATCAGGAGGGCGGTGACGTTGACGAAGCCGACGGCGGAGGGTCCGGGCGACCGAGCCGCCCAGAACAGGAGCGCGACGAGGAAGAGCACGGCCACTGCGGCGAAGCGAACCATTACCCCCCGTTTGGGGCGACGAATGAAGACCTCGGCGCCGAGCGCCATCATTACCAGGCCGAGCACGATGTTGGTCCACCTGGTCGCGACGGTCAACGTGCCCACGTGCCACGGGACCGCCGACGAGGTGTTGACGGGGTTGAAGGTCATCTGTGAGTGAGCGCTCGC
>JAYVNV010000153.1:0-3388 GCA_043758265.1 Acidimicrobiaceae bacterium | reverse complement strand
CAACCTTGTAGTAGTCGCCGTAGGCCTCGTCGAGGCGATCGCCGTAGAGCGCGAGGAGTGACGCGTCCTCGCAGAGCAGCGCTTCGGCCACGACGCCGGCCGCGAGGCGACCGGTCTCGTAGCCGTAGGCGATTCCTTCGCCGTTAAACGGGTTGACCGTGCCGGCGGCGTCGCCGATCGTGAGGGTATTAGCGCCCACGCGCGGTCCGAGCGCGAGGCCCATCGGGAGGCGCCCACCCGTCGCTGGACCGCAGCATGACTCGTCATTGAGCCCCCACGCGTCAGCGGTCTGGGCCACGAAGTACTCCTGGAGTTTCGTGGTGTTGACGCCTTTCCAGGCCCCGCCGGTCGACAACAGGCCAACGCCGACGTTCACGCGGCCGTCGCCGAGGGGGAAGATCCATCCGTAGCCGGGCACGACGGCACCACTGGGGTCGCGAATGTCAAGGTGCGAATCAATCCACGCTTCGTCGTGGCGCTCGCTCGTGTAGTAGCCGCGCAGCGCCATTCCCATTGGCCAGTCGCGGTTACGCGTTGTTCCTAGTTCACGGCCCAGTCGCGAATTCTGCCCGTCGCCGACGATGAGGTAGCGTCCGCGCAGCTGCGCTACCTCGCCGTCCTTGTCCTTCACCACGACGCCGCTCGCGCTCTTCAGCCCACCGGTCTCGGAGTTGACAGGTTCGAAGAGTCCGAGCGCCTCCACGCCGCTTAGCAGCACGGCGCCACGGCTCTGAGCCCGTTCGGCGACGAGGCCGTCGAGGTTGAATCGAGTGATTGTGTAGCCGTAGTTCGGAAAAACTGGGTGCTCGGGCCAATTGAGCTCGAGCGACGCGCCGAATCCGAAGGCCCGAAGGCCGTTGAATTTATGACCGTTGGCGGCCACGGCGTCCTCGAGACCCATTTGGGCCAGTTGGTGGACGGAGCGTGGTGTGAGACCGTCGCCACAGGTCTTCTCACGGGGGAAGTCCTTCTTATCGACGAGGCAGACCGACCACCCGGCTTCGGCGAGCCAGTACGCGCACGCCGAACCCGATGGTCCGGCACCGACGATGACTACGTCGAAGGGATCGGGTCTCGCAGCGACCTCGCGAAGGCTTGACACTGAGCCAGCCTACGGCGTCAAACTCTGCGCGTTCCGTCGAAGGGGTCTGGTGAGTCTGGTAGAAATGATGTCCGTGGACCAGTACTTACCAATACTGGGACTCCTAGTTCTCGGAGTGCTCTTCGGCGCTGGATCGCTTGTGATGTCAGCCATGCTGGCGCCAAGGAAGCGACCCTCCGACGCGAAGTTAGCGCCCTACGAGTGCGGGATAGTCCCCGAAGTCGAGCCCCCACAACGCTTTCCGGTCCGCTTCTACCTCGTGGCGATGATCTTCGTGATTTTTGACATCGAAGTCGTCTTCATGTACCCATTCGCGGTTGTCTTTCGCCAGCTTGGCCTCTTTGGCCTCGTCGAGATACTCGTTTTCTCCGTGACCGTCTTTGGCGCTCTGCTCTTCTTGGTCGCTGAGGGCGCGCTCTCGTGGGGTCCGGTCAAGCACCTCGTCGCCGGGATGCCCTCGCGCACGAGCTCGTCGACGATTCTGCGCATCAATTCTGACTCTGACGTGGCGGCGTAGTCGTGGCCCTAGAGGACCTGCAGCACAACTTTCTCACTGGGCCCCTGGAGGACGTGGTGCGCTGGGCCCGACGTGCGTCGGTGTGGCCGGCTTCATTCGGCCTCGCCTGCTGCGCCATTGAAATGATGGCGACCGGTGGCGCCGACTTTGATCTCGCGCGCTTTGGCATGGAGGTTTTTCGTAACTCACCGCGCCAGGCCGACCTCATGATTGTCGCGGGCCGGGTCTCGCAAAAGATGGCGCCGGTGCTCCGTCAGGTCTACGACCAAATGATGGAGCCCAAGTGGGTCATCTCGATGGGGGTGTGCGCCTCGACCGGCGGACTGTTCAACAACTACGCCATTGTGCAAGGGGTTGACCAGATCGTGCCGGTTGACGTCTACGCGCCGGGCTGCCCGCCCAGTCCCGAGACGCTGATGCACGCCATTTTGACCTTGCACGAGCAGATTCGAACCGGCGAAATTTTAAAGCGTCGCCACGAGGGTCGACCGATCAAGGTCGACGGCTCACGGGGGCTCTGGACGCCAGAAGTCCCGGTGGCGGTCAGGGTGGGCACGCCGAAGTGATTGCCCTGTCTCCCACGGCCCCCCCGGGCATTATCACCAGCGAGGCGCTCGCGGCAGATCTGTGCTGCTTTCCCGTGCGCGACCAGTACTACGCGCTCATCGCGTCATTTCGAGACGACGCCTTCGAGATGTGCATCGATCTCTGCGCCGTTGACTACCTGAACCACGCCGGGCGGTGGCTTCCCGATGGTGTTGAGCGAACGCGATTCGAGATCGTCGTGAATCTGCTCAGCCTCTCCAAGAAACAGCGCGTGCGCGTGCGCGTGCAGGCGGGCGACCAGAGGCCCGAGGTCGACTCGCTCTTCGCGCTCTTCCCCGGCACCGAGGCCATGGAGCGTGAAGCCTTCGACCTCTTTGGCGTGCTCTTCACGAATCATCCCGACCTCACTCGGATCTTGATGCCCGAAGAGTGGGAGGGCCACCCCCTGCGCAAGGACTACGGCGTTGGTCGCGTGCCCGTGCAGTTCAAAGAATCACCGGGGCCGCGATGAGCGACGGCTCGGTGCGCGCCGCCGAACGGATCGAGCGCCTGACCGCCGAGACCTCCGAGGGGGCGCAGGAGCTCCAGCGTCGCGTGACGACGAGTACTGACGAACTCGGCCGCGAGGTTGGCGCCGTCCTTCGACTCGACGGACTGACGCTCGACCCGACCTCGGTGGACTTTGATCGCCACGACGACGAGACGATGATCATCAACATGGGTCCCTCGCACCCGTCGACGCACGGCGTGCTGCGCCTCATGCTCGAACTGGACGGCGAATTCGTCCTTCGCACCAAGCCGGTAATTGGCTACCTTCACACGGGCATGGAGAAGACCGGCGAGGAACTCAGCTACATCCAGGGCGCGACCAACGTCACTCGGATGGACTACTTGAGCCCCGTCATCAACGAACTCTGCTACTCGATGACCGTGGAGAGGCTCCTCGACATCGAGGTGCCGGCCCGTGCGGTGTGGATACGCATGCTGATGAGCGAATTAAATCGCATCTCCTCACACCTCGTGTGGATGGCGACCAACGGCATGGACCTCGGAGCGTCGTCGATGATGATCTACGGTCTGCGCGAGCGCGAACTGATCCTCGCGTTCTTTGAGAAGACGGCCGGGCTTCGACTGAACCTCAACTACGTGCGCCCCGGTGGAGTCGCGGCTGACCTGCCAGACGGCTGGCAGGACGACGTCCTCGTCATCTGCGATACGATTTT
>JAYVNV010000152.1:0-10491 GCA_043758265.1 Acidimicrobiaceae bacterium | reverse complement strand
CGTCCTTCTTCGACCAGGACGCGTTCTAGGCGCCGTGGCCTCGGCGTACCTCGTGCCGGTGGCGCAGCTGTTGCGCAACGTCCCCTCGACCCTCGAGGTCTCCTTCGAGGCGCCCTTCGACGAGGCGCGCGAGTTCGCCGCGCGTGGCGCGGCTGAGACTGACGTCTTCCCTGAAGCGACGGTGCGCGTGAACCTGCGCCTCGAAAGCTTTAGTGGGGGACTGCGCGCCCGCGGGCGCGTCGACGCGCCGTGGCACGGAACCTGTCGTCGCTGCTCCACGCCGGTGCTCGGGTTCAGCGACGTCTCGGTCAACGAGCGCTTCGTGGACCGTCGCGCCGAGGGCGACGATGAGGCCTACCTCATTGAAGACGACTTCATCGACCTCGCGCCCCTCGCCCACGACGCGATTTTCCTCGACCTACCCCTCGCACCGCTGTGCCGTGAGGACTGCAAGGGCCTGTGCCCCTTCTGCGGGATAGATCGAAACGAGGCAACGTGCGAGTGCCAAGAGCCCCTCGACCCGCGCTGGGCTACACTGGACGGACTTAGATTCACGGACCTCGAGCCCGGCGAGTCAAGCGAAGTGTGACGGGTCCGCCCGTTCCGTGGAAAGAGAAGATCGATGGCAGTTCCAAAGCGCAAAACCAGCAAAGCCAAGACCCGCAGCCGCCGTGCGGCCAACTGGCGCCTCGAGCGCCCGGCCCGCAGCGTCTGCCCGCAGTGCGCCACCTCCAAGCTGCCCCACATTGTCTGCCCAAACTGTGGTTGGTACAAGGGTCGCGTCGCCGTAGAGGTTAACTAAGTTGGGCCTTCCCATCGCACTGGACGCGATGGGTGGTGACTTCGCTCCCGGGGAGATCATTGCGGGTGCGCGTCGGGCCGTTGACGAACTTGGTCTTTCGGTGACGCTGGTTGGGGTGCGCGAACTGATGGGTGATCCGCTCGGCCTCGACGTCGTCGCCTGTAGCGAGATCATCGCAATGGATGACGACCCCGCCGCCAGCGTGCGACGAAAAAAAGACTCCTCACTCGTGCGCTCGGCCGAGCTCGTGCGAGACCATCAGGCCTGCGCGATGGTGTCGGCCGGTAACACCGGCGCGACCATGGCCTCGGCGCTCTTGCGCATGGGGCGCCTGCCCGGCGTCGTGCGCCCCTGCATCGCGACGCCGATTCCCAATCCCGGGCGCTCGCCAATGATCATGGTGGACGCCGGGGCGAACTCGGAGTGCACGCCCGAGATGCTCGTCCAATTCGCACAGATGGCCACCACCTTCGTCAGCGCCCACTACGGCGTCACCAACCCCTCCGTCGCGCTGCTCTCCATTGGCGAGGAGTCGACGAAGGGAACGCCGCTCGTGAAGGAGACCCACGCACTTTTGGCCGCCCTGACCGGGCTCAACTTCGTGGGCAACGTCGAAGGGCGCGACCTCATCCCCTCACCGGTGGACGTCGTGGTGACCGACGGTTTCACGGGCAACGTGGCGCTCAAGACGCTCGAAGGGGCGCTCACGTTCATCTTCGCCACGCTCCTCGACGTCATTGCGACGAACGACCAGACGAGGGCCGCCGGTGACGTCCTGCTCGAGCACCTACTGCCGGTCGTGTCGCGCCTGACGCCCGAGAATCAAGGCGGGGCAATGCTGTTGGGTGTGGACGGGATCTGCGTCATTAGTCACGGCTCCTCCAACGCCACGGCGATCATGAACGCCCTGCGCGTCGCCGCCGAGATGGACGCGGCCGACGTCGTTCAGAAGCTTCGCCTCACTATTCGTCCTGATCAAAGCTGAGAATTGGGGACTCGTGTCCCGTCGCTCGGTAATCTGGACTAGGTACACTAAGGAGTGAAAATGGCTGACGCTGAAAATCCGTCGTCACTGGACAGGGCCACAATTTTCAGCATCGTCCGCGAGCAACTCGCTGAGATTCTGGAAAAGAGCCCTGATGAGATAGGCGACGATGTCCCCTTCACCGATTTAGGGGCCGATTCGCTCGCGCTGATCGAGTTGGTCGAGGCGCTCGAGGAGAACCTCGCTAAGTACTCCGCCGGTTTCCATATTGACGACGAGGACCTCGAGGGGCTGCTGTCGGTTCGTGACGCAGTGAACTACGTCGCGCTCAAACTGCAGGTGGCCTAACGGGCCACGTGACCTTGTCGCTCTCGCCACACGACGCGTTGGCCGAACGCTTGGGGCTCGCTCGAACGAGCGAGTTGTTGCTCGTCGCGCTCACGCACTCGAGTTACGCCGCCGAACATGATTGTGAGTCCAATGAGCGAATGGAGTTCCTCGGCGACGCCGTTGTCGATCTCGCCATCGCGGACCTCATCATCACGCGTTACCCCGCTCTCAACGAGGGTACCGGCTCGCTCGTGCGTTCACGCGTGGTCAATGAGGCGGCGCTCGCCGCCGCGGCCCAGCGGATCGACCTCGCGAGCGCGCTGCGCGTGGGGCGTGGCGTGCGAAAGGAGAACGGCCTCGAACGGCCCTCCCTGCTGGCCGACGCCTTCGAGGCCGTGACCGCTGCGCTCTATCTAGAGGAGGGATTCGCGGCCGCCAAGGCGTTCGTGCAGACTTCGCTGGCCGACGCCGTCGCCGAGGCGGCCCAACGTCCCGACGAGATCGACCCCAAGACCCGCCTGCGTCAGTGGTCCGAGGCGAACGGCCTCGGCACGCCGGTCTACGACGTTGTGGCCGACGGACCCTCGCACGACGTGCGGTTCACGGCGCACGTTGAGGTCGCCAGCGGGCTCGAGGCGACCGGTCTTGGACGATCCAAAAAAGCGGCCGAGGCGAACGCCGCCGACGCCGCCTGGGAGGCCCATTCCAATGCCTGAGTTGCCCGAGGTCGAGACCGTGCGCGCCTCGTTGGCGCGCGACCTCGTCGCCAAGAAGATCAAGGCCGTCTCGGTGACCAACGGTCGGCTCGTTCGACGACACAAGACGGCGAAGGAGTTTCGCTCGCTGCTCGAGGGCCACAGCATCAAGAGCGCTCAGCGCCTCGGCAAGAATCTCGTCTTCGCGTTGGAGAACGGCACCCACCTCGTCGTGCACCTCGGCATGTCCGGTCAGTTACTGCGCGCCAAGGGTCCGAAGGACCCCAAGCCCAAACACACCCACGTCGTCTTCACCTTCGCCCAGGGCGGGGAGTTGCGCTACGTCGACCCGCGAACCTTCGGCGAGCTCTACGTGTCGACCCCGCCCGCGGAGGCCGAGCGGGTCGAGATCTCGAAGTTCGCCAGGCTCTCGATCGGGGGTGACGGCCTCGCGTTGCGAATGCAAGTGCCCGAACTGGCTCACCTAGGCATCGACCCGTTCGAGGACCAGATCGGCTGGGACCGGTTCGCGGCGGTACTGCGTAGTCGTTCGACCGGCCTGAAGGCTGTCCTCACCGACCAGGACATCATCGCCGGCATTGGCAACATCTACTCCGACGAGATCCTCTTCGCGGCCGGGCTTCGCTTCGACCGAGAGTCCGAGTCGCTCTCGACCATCGAGATCCGTCGTCTGCACCGCGCGATCTCAGAGACCCTGACTGACGCGATCAAGCACGGCGGTTCGACTCTCGTCGACGAGCAGTTCGTCGATCCCGACGGTACTCCGGGCACCTTCCAGCAATACCATCAGGTCTACAACCGCGAGGGGTTGGGCTGCTTCCAGTGCCGTCAGCCGATCTTGCGAGGGATCGTACGACAGCGCTCCACGTTCTACTGCCCCAAATGCCAAAGCTGAACAACCGAGCGGCCCCAGAAGGTTGCTAGCGTCGTGCCGTGTTTCTTAAGCGATTGACGATGAAGGGATTCAAGTCCTTCGCCGATAGCACTGTCCTCGAATTCGAGACCGGGGTGACGGCCGTAGTCGGTCCAAACGGGTCGGGAAAATCGAACGTTGTCGACGCGGTCACCTGGGTGCTGGGCGCCCAGAGCGCGCGCGCGCTGCGCAGTTCGAAGATGGACGACGTCATCTTCATGGGCACCTCCAGTCGAGCGGCCCTCGGCCGCGCGGAGGTGGCCCTCACCCTCGACAACTCCTCGGGCCGTCTGCCCATCGACGGTGCCGAGGTGACGATCTCGCGCACCCTGTTTCGTAACGGTGACTCCGAGTACTCGATCAACGGCTCGACCTGTCGACTGCTCGACGTGCAAGAGCTGTTGAGCGACTCGGGCGTCGGTCGCCAACAGCACATGATCATTGGTCAGGGTCAGCTCGACTCGATCCTCAACTCGTCGTCGGAGAACCGGCGTGCCGTCATTGAGGAGGCGGCCGGTGTCTTGAAGCACCGACGTCGAAAGGAGCGGGCCGAGCGTCGTCTCGCCTCGACGCAGGAGAACATCGAACGACTGGGCGACCTGGTGCGCGAAGTACGTCGCCAGATGCGTCCGCTCGAGCGTCAAGCGACGTCGGCCCGCAGTTACGCCGACGTCGAGGCCGACCTGCGAGTTGCCCAGCAGGCCCTCTTCGCGACGCGCCTCGATGGTTTCGAGCGCCGTCGAGTTGTCCTCGACCGGGACCTGCTCGCCGCGTCCTCGAGCGAGCGTGACCTGCGCCACGAACTCGTGACCCTCGACGCGCAGTCATCGAGCGCCGCCGCCGAAATGGCCAGCCGACGCGAGGAGATGCTGGCCTCGACGCTCGGCACCCTGCAGGGACTGGCCGAAAGGGCCCGTGGGACCTCCTCGGTCATCCACGAGCGCGACCGGGCCGTGCGCCAGGCCCTCACCGCGTCGGCTGACGAGAACGTGACCGCGACGCTAGAGGCCGATGGCGCGAAGCTAACGATCGATCTCGCGAGCGTCGACGCCGAGGAGGTCACGCTCAACTCCTTGCGAGAGGCCGTTGTCGTCGCCCAGCGCGAACTCGACCTCGCCCAGCGTGACGTGGAGACGACGTGGGGCGCGACGTCGAGCGACGGTGACGAAGCAGTGCTGCACGCCGCCCGTCAACGCATCTCACTACTGGAGCGATCGCTGGGATCGCTGCGCGAGAGTGAACGTCGAACGTTGAATCGGCTCGCCGAGACACGATCTCGAGTGGCGCAGGCCACCGCGTCGCTCGAGGGGACGAGCTCCCAGCGAGACGCCGCGCTCGTCGCGCTGGAGAGCGCCCAGCAAGAGCGACTCGACGCCGTGCGCGACGCCGAGTTCGCCGAAGTCGAGCGCACGCTCGCCGACGAGACCCTGCGCGACGCGACCGACGTCGCCGCGCGCACCCAAGCGCGCGCCGACGCGCTCGCGAAGGCGCTCGACGAGCTCTCGGGCGCTGGCGCACGAGCGATCATCGCCGGATTGGATGGCGTGCTCGGGACGCTCCTCGACCTCATTGACGTTGACGCCGGGTGGGAGCGGGCGGTCGAGTCGGCGGCCGGTGCATCGGTGAGCGCGATGGTCGTTGACGGGAAGAGGTCGGCTCGGGCCGCGCTCGAGGCGTTGCGACGCGAGGGCGGCAGCGGACTGATTCTGGCCGCCGCCGAGGGTGACACCACCGCGGTGGCGGCGCCCGGCGGTTTGAATCCCCTTCGCTCGTTGGTTCGCGCTCGTCACGACGCGCCAGCACACGTCACTCGTGTGCTCGACTCGCTGTTCGCTCGCTCGTTCGTTGCGAAGGACTGGGAGTCGGGCATCGAGGTCGCCCTGGCCAATCCCCACCTCGTGATTGTCACGCGTGACGGCGACCGCTTCGCCCCATCGGGCTGGCGCGTCGCGTCGGGCCGAGCAGTAATCACTCGCGCCACCGTCGACGGTGCCGCCGCCGCGGCCGTCGACGCCGCGGCGACACTCCCGCCGATCCTCGAGCGACGCACCCTCGCCGACGCCGGCGCCGTCGTCGCGCGCCAACGGTTAAACAAGGCAATGTCACGAGAGGCGCAGACGCAGGCCGAGTTTGACCGCCTCGAGGGCGAAGAGGAACGTCTCGCGACGTTGATCAGGGAGCTGATCGCGATCGCCGAGTCGCTGGCGAACGAGGTGGCGGAGCTGACCGAGCAGATAACCACCGTCGACACGGAGCTTCTTATCCTGCGCGACCAACTGCCCGAGCTCGAGGCCGCCGTCGAGGCGTCGGGCGAACGAGAGCAACTCATGATTGAGGCGCGGGCCGCGCTCGAGGCGTTGCGAGTGCGCGTCAGCGAACAGACCACGGTGCTCTCAAGGCGTGAGGCGCAGTTCGAGGAGCGCCGCCGTCTCCTCGAGGAGCGCCGCACCGAGATTGAGCATCGCCTGGAGGGTCGAACCAGCGAGCGAGCCGAGGCGGCGCAGCGTCGTGAGTCGCTGGAGTTCGACCTGGAGGTCCTCGATCGACTGGCCAGGTTGGTCGCGCGCGCGGGCGACGAGGTCCGTACCTCGCAAGAGGCCTTAGATTCAACGTACCGAGAACAGCTCGAGGCGTCGCGCGCGAGCGTCGAGCGATTGGAAGAGGCCCGGCGCAACCGACGAGCGGCCGACGCGCGGCTTATGGAGCTGGGCGACGTGATGCGACGAAGTGAGGTGGAGCGGGCCGAAGTCGTGGTCAAGATCGCGAACCTTCACGAATTGATCCGTCGTGACCTGGGCGTCGAGCCGGGTGAGCTGGGACCGGCGCAGCCCGTTGAGTTGGCCGAAGGTGTGACGCTCGAACAGCGCGTTGGTGACCTTGAGGCCAAGATCTCGTCACTCGGTCCGATCAATCCGTTGGCGCTCGAGGAGCTCGCCGCGCTCGAAGAGCGCTACAAGGACCTCGACGCGCAGGTGAGCGATGTTCGTCACGCCCGACGAGAGCTCCAGGAGGTGGTGCGCGCCCTCGACCAAGAGATCATGCAGACCTTCTCCAGCGCGGTCGCCGACGTGAATGAACACTTCTCCACGTTGATCGCAATGCTCTTCCCGGGTGGTCAGGGCAGGCTCATCCTCACCGAACCGGACGACCCGCTGAGTACTGGCGTCGAGATCGAAGTACGCCCGATGGGTCGAAACGTACGACGGCTCTCGCTCCTCTCGGGCGGCGAACGTTCGATGGCGGCACTGGCCTTTTTGTTCGCGGTCTTTCGTTCGCGACCGTCGCCCTTCTACATGATGGACGAGGTCGAGGCGGCCCTCGATGACGTCAATCTCCAAAGGTTCCTTAGTCTGGTCGACGAGTTCCGCGACGAAGCGCAGCTCTTAATCGTCACTCACCAGAAGCGGACCATGGAGGCAGCCGACGCCCTCTACGGTGTGACAATGGGGCCCGGTGCCTCCTCCAAGGTGGTCAGTCAGCGCGTGAAACGCACGAAGCAGGTCGAGACCGCGTGACCACCACCCTCGTCATTGCGGCGACAGTCCTGCTCCTCATTGTCGTCGTCATCGCCGTCGTGGTTCGCCGTCGCGCACGACGCTCATCGCTGGTCGCGCCGCCGCGCGCCGCGATGCCCACGGTCCTCGTCAATGAAGCGACGCAACGTCCCTCGCTCGACGAGGAATCGCCTACCCTCTCGCAGCGACTCGGCTCATCGCGGGGAGTCTTTGAGCGTGTGCGCTCGATTGTCGCCGTCGGTGCGCTGAGTGAGGACCAACTCGACGTCGTCGAGGAGGTGCTGCTGCGCAGCGACGTCGGCGTCGCCACGACTGCACTTATCCTTCAGAACCTGCGCACGAATGGCGCGCCCGAGGGCGTGGCGTCGGCCGTTCGCGCGGCCCTGCTCGCTTCGCTGAACGCCGACCGGTCGGTCTCGACAACCGCCCAACCCGGTCGAGTGCCCGTGTGGCTGTTCGTCGGTGTCAACGGTGTGGGCAAGACAACGACGATTGGCAAGCTGGCCCAGCGTCAGGTCGAGGCCGGCCGTTCCGTCGTGCTGGCCGCCGGCGACACCTTTCGCGCCGCCGCGGCTGACCAGCTCGAGGAGTGGGCGAGGCGTTCCGGTGCCGACCTGGTGCGCTCGGCCGAGGGCGCCGACCCCGGGTCGGTCGTGCACGACGCACTCGGGCGCGCCGCCGCGCGCGGCGCGCACATCGTGCTCGCCGACACGGCCGGGCGACGCTCCAACAGCACCAACCTGCTCGACGAACTGAGCAAGGTGCGCCGGGTCGCCGATCGCGAGCCCGGCGAGGTCGTCGAGACTTTCATGGTGCTCGACGCCACGACCGGTCAGAACGCCCTTAGCCAGGCGAGGGAGTTCCTCGCCGCCGCGGAGGTCACTGGCATAGTCCTCACCAAGCTCGACGGGACCGCGCGCGGCGGGATCATCGTCGCGATTGAACGAGAGCTCGGGATTCCCGTGAAGTACGTCGGCATCGGCGAAGGGGTAGGTGACCTCATCGCCTTCGATCCAGAGGCCTTCGTCGATTCGCTGCTTGACGCCTGACGGTAACCTTGCCTCACCATGTTTGATGCCCTCAGCGATCGATTCGAACGTCTCGGGACGTCGCTGCGCTCGCGTGGACGACTGAGCGACGGCGATCTCGACGAAGCGTTGGCCGAGGTCCGAGCGGCGCTGCTCGACGCCGATGTCGAACTGGGTGTCGTTCGGGCCTTCCTCGACGCGGTGCGAGTTCGCCTGAGTGGTGAAGTGCTCAGTCAGAGCCTCTCGCCCGGTCAACAGGTCATCAAGGCCGTCCACGAGCAACTGGTTGAAGTGCTGGGCGGCTCGCCGCTCAAGGTGACCTACGCGTCGCGACCGCCAACAGTGGTGCTCCTCGCGGGACTCCAGGGCGCCGGTAAGACGACGACCGCCGCCAAGTTGGCGTCGTGGTTTAAGCAGCAAGGGCGACAACCGTACCTGATCGCGGCCGACCTCCAACGTCCCGCCGCGGTCGAGCAACTGCGCGTGCTCGGCCGACAGGTCGGCGTTGATGTCTACTCGGCGCCCACCACGCCCCTCGAGGTGGCGCGCACGGGAGTGGCCGAGGCGACGCGCCTCGGTCGCGACGTCGTGATCATCGACACCGCCGGACGACTCTCGATCGACGTCGCGTTGATGGCTGAGGTGCGCTCGATCAGCGACGCGACGTCGCCTCACTACACATTCCTCGTGATTGACGCCGTTACCGGTCAGGACGCGGTGTCGACCGCGCGGGCCTTTCACGAGACGTTGGCGCTCTCGGGCGTCATTGTCACCAAGCTCGACTACGACGCGCGCGGTGGCGCCGTGCTTTCGGCGCGCGGCGTCGTCGGACGACCCGTCGTCTTCGCCTCGACGGGCGAGAAGATGGCCGACTTCGACCTCTTCCACCCCGACCGCATGGCGTCGAGGATCCTCGGAATGGGTGACGTCCTCTCACTGATCGAACAGGCCGAGCGCACGATGGACGCCGACGTCGTCGCCGAGTCGGCGGGGCGCATGATGAGTGGAACGTTCACGCTCGACGACTTCTTGGCGCAACTCAACCAGGTGCGCAAAATGGGCTCGCTCGGCGGGTTGATGCGCATGATGCCGGGCGTCACGAAAGAGATGCGCAACGCCGCGAACAACGTCGACGACGGCGAGCTCGGCAAGGTCGAGGCGATTATCCGCTCGATGACGGCGCGCGAACGTCACCAGCCGGCGATCATCGATGGCCCTCGACGAACGCGCATCGCGCGGGGTTCGGGCACCGACGTAAAGTCCGTCAACCAACTCTTGAAGCAGTTCGCGGAGATGCGCAAGATGATGAAGCAGGTGGGTAGTGGTGCCATGGGGTCGATGCCGCCCGGCATGGGCAAGATGGCGAGTCTGGCCGCGCGCGCGAGCGCCCAGCGTGGCGAGGCATTGCCACCGGGCTTCGAGGCATTGCCACCGGGCTTCGAGGCGTTGGGCGCCGGCATGAGCGCCGCGTCATCTCCGTCGCGCAGCGGCGGTGCGAAAAACAAGAAGAAGAAGGGCGGGCGGGTTACGCCCCCGAAACAACGCTAAACTTGGTCGCTCGGGTATCTCGCCCAGTTCCGGTGGACCGGAGCAAAAGGTTTGAAGGGGATTTCGTCGTGGCTGTGAAACTTCGTTTGGTGCGGATGGGCAAGAAGAAGCAACCGACCTACCGCGTCGTGGCGGCCGAGAGCCGTCGGGCCCGTTCGGGGGCCTTCCTCGAGATCGTCGGCACCTACCAGCCCCGCGGCATCTCCGCCGCGGAGCCCGAGACCGTGACCAAGATTGACAACGAGAAGGTCGTGCGCTGGCTCCAACAGGGTGCCCAACCGACCGAGCGCGTCGCGAAGCTTCTCAAGACCAGTGGCGCCCTCGAGATGTTCGAGGCCGCGAAGGCCGCCAAATGAATGACGCTCACGACGACTACGTCGCCGGTGACGTCAACACCATTGACGATGGGTACGACCATGACGACGTGAACGTTCACGACGACGTGAACGACCACTTCGTCTCGGTCGACAACGCCGCCACGGCGACCGCCGTCCTTCAATTCATCGCCACCTCGCTCGCCGAAGAGCCGAGCGCCGTCTCGGTTGACGTCAGCGAGCGCTCCGGCAAGGTCATCCTGTCGCTCAGCGTGGGCGCCAATGACATGGGTCGCGTCATCGGTCGTCGCGGACGCACTGCGCAGGCGATTCGCGCCCT
>JAYVNV010000151.1:0-3421 GCA_043758265.1 Acidimicrobiaceae bacterium | reverse complement strand
GCACAGCAAATGGAACACAATTGGTGCTCGCCAATGGCACGACCCTGCAGATTACGAGTTCTGTCAGTGGCGACGTTGTCGCAGTCATCGCGCCCCGCGACGTTGCCCTCTACGCCCAAGCCCCCAATGGCAGTCCCCGCAACACCTGGCTGACAACTATTGAGGAGGTTCACCAATTCGGTGATCGGGCGCGGACCCTGCTCGGTGAACCCGTGCGCATCGCCGCTGAGGTCACGAAAGCGGCGCTCGATCAACTCGGGCTAAGTCAGGGTTCACCAGTCTGGGCCTCGGTCAAGGCGACTCAGATCGACGTCCACGACGACAGCGGATCATGATTATTCAACACCAACGTCCAGTTCATTGGCCATCGGTCTTTTAGAGAGTCCCTTTTTTGGGGCCGAGTTGACATATCCATTAGCAATCTTGGGGTATCCATCCAACCGGAGTAACCCTTGTTGTTCAGGGCTAAAACGGCCTTAAGGAAAGACGCGATTCAGCCCTGGGCGGACCTTTACTGGATACCAGATAGACAAGAGAAGTCCAGAGAAGTCGCCGAGGAGAATCGGGACCGTCATCCAGGCCACCCATTTCGTCTTTCACCGACCTTGCAACTCGAACGTAGCCCTAGATGTACTGACAGCGTGTGCGATTGCCCAAACAGGTAGGGCGATGGCGGCCATCACGAAGATGATCACGTGCAACCCGAGCGGGCCGCTGGACGACGCGTGGACAGTTTTTGTCACGTTGCCGACCGTATGAGCAGTGCCAGTTTCATCACGATGCTCGTGGCCTCCATGGCCTACTCACACGAGGTGGATCGATGCCCTTGGCTTGGCCTCGGGTCGTAGGAAGCGGCGGCACCGGCGATTTCCCCGGTGGTCGATTGTGGAAAATAAGGTCGTTGCAAAGCACGGCAGAATGGTGCACCGCCAGTTCCATCAGCCTCTAGATCACAAGGCCGCAGTAGCGCGAGCGGCGCCGATTTAACCGAAACACGAACTCGTCAAGGTAGCACTCCAAGTGGTCCCAACTGGCGCTGCGCTGGTGGGTGTCGAGCATCACACGCGTGAAGTGTGTGGCAATACAGTGAGCGCCAGGCAGGTCGACCACTGCGAGGGCGCCCGGAGCAACGGGGCGCTGATGGGTGTGGATGCCCTGTGTCGCCCTTGAGAAGGCTTTGAACCCGTCAGTCACGATGGTTGAACTGGTCTCGACCCCTACTGGGAACGCGCGCAGGGTCGCGGTGTTGATCCGGTCAAGGACGGCCATGCGGTACCTCCCGAGACCGGTGGGAGTTTGCTCGATTGCCACAACGACCGAAAGATTCGCGCCATGTTGACGACCAACGCGCTGTCCTGGTGTACGCCCGCCACAGAAGGCTTCGTCGACCTCGACGACTCGGGAGAGATTCGAGCGGTTCGGCGCCACAACAACAGTGCGCACGCTGTTTCGTAGCTGTGCAGCTCGAGTTTGCGTTTTGTTGCCATCGCCGAGACCCCGTCCTTGTCCGTGGTGAAGAGCCAGCACGCTTCGAACCACACGGTGAGCCGTGTGCGGGTCCGGTCGAAGATGGCGCCCGCGGTCACTTCGAGCGCACGTGGCACTCGACACACTCGAAGCGCCCGTCAGCGAGCAACCAACCCTCTCCGCCGCACTCAGGACACTGGAAGCCGTCGGACCAACGCCGCCACCTGAGGTAGTCACGACAGTCCTCGTCAGTCTTGAACCACGCGGCGAAGTCCCCGAAGGTGGTCGGGTAGTCCAGGTGAGATTCAGGTGCGGTGCGCACCCATGGAGGCTGTCCCGGAAAGGAGAATTCACTACGGTTATATGGATACTCACGAGCAATCTATTGGTTGTCCGATAATGGACACTGTCGAGAGATTGGTATCTCGATTGACGACGTGCGCAATGGGCAGCTAGCCGGGCGGCTTACGGCGTTTGAGTGGAGTGCATGATGTGAGTTGCCACTACCACGAACACGATGGCAAATGCGATAAACGTGACGGCCATTACCACGCCAATGATCATCCGAGCTCGGCGCTGATCGTCAGTGGGCACGATGTGAACATCGACCGTCTCCTCGAGACCTCCGACCTGACTGGCGGTGGCTCCGTTTGCCAGTCGCCCGCGTCGTCGTGAGCTCTGAACCGTCGCTTGTAGAGCAAGCCACTCCGGACTTCCTGGTGTCCCAGGTAGTGGCCCTGGTGGCATTCCAGGAATCGTCATTGTTGTTACTCCTGTCGAGAGCATCAAATCACTCTTGAAGCTAGTCCGGATCTCCACAGATCACCGTCCGGCAGGCTCTCGCGAATGCCGGGCACGCCGCATTTCACCTACGCCATGTCTCTCGCGGTGGTACGCCGCCAGGGCTGTGGTTCGATGATGAGGCCTAACCCTTCGGGGAAGACCTTCTTGGTCGTTGGGGCACACTGGCGCGAGGGAAGCGCTAACGCCGCTTAACGAAAGCCGTGGATGTAATGGGAGTGTCGGCCAGGGCGCTCTCGACGACCTCCATAGGACAGCGTCCAGAACCGTGACCACTGGCTCGTCACTCAACGGCGATGACCACGATCGACTTGTTGGCCGCCCCACGACCACGGCGCCCCGTCCGTGAGGCTCCCACGAAGGTCTCATCGACCTCGACGATGCCACTGCGTCAGTCATTGCCCTCGTGAGTCATCGCGTGACGCAGCCGATGCAGCATCGTCCAGGTGTACCCATACGACGAGAGCGCGAGGCGCCGGCGGAGGTTCGGGACACTCAGTCCGTCCACCAACTGCCACGAAACAGATGGCCGTGAACCACATCGTGAGGGGTGCGCGAGTGGCGTAGGACATCGTGCCTGCGGTGACCGAAGTCTCGCGGTCGCACCGCTGACGAGTCCAGGTTCTCTTGGCGTTTCGCCAGCCCACATCCAATCCGCACTTGGGACACACGAAGCCGTCGGGCCAGCGCAGCCAGTCGAGGTAGTCGAAACGAGCGTCGTCGTCAGGGAACCATACGAGGAACTCGGAAGAGGTGCGCGGTTAGTGCTCGCCAGGGTTACGGGCCACCACGTGCGACCAAGAAAAAAGCGACTACACCTAGTCGGATAGCCATTTCAGGTAACGAGCCATCTGCTGACGTAAACCGAGTTGTCAGGGTTCCAACCAAGTAAAAAGACTGACGCCATTGAGTGATTCATTGAAGTTCGCATGAGTCGTCGATGAGCTGTAACGCAATATCGGGTCCCTGAGACAGTGAAGGCAATGGAAGAAGTCAGCCTCCCTTCGATATCGCCGACCAACATCTACGTTGAAGAAGGGTGCCGCGTGCTAACGCGTTGCCGACAGTCGCGTCATCGCATTCACTGCCGCGTAGGTGACAGTCCCTCGTTCGCATCTGGCGGCGTCAACCGTCACCCTGGCATCCGTCCGTA
>JAYVNV010000150.1:0-3462 GCA_043758265.1 Acidimicrobiaceae bacterium | reverse complement strand
GTGACGTGACGCAGTTCAAGCGTGCCGGGTCGAAACCCATCTGCGATGGATCGACGCGGATGTTCAACTTCGACACGACTACCTCCTATTTCGACAACAGTTTGATAAGGGCTACTGCGACTACGACACTCGATCGAGCGCTCGTCGAAGTACGTTGAGCGCGCTAATCGCGCTGTAGGCACGAACACGAGGACGGTCGCCGGGCAGGTGAAGGGCCACGTGTTCGACTTTCTCACCGAGCGCGAGGCCCACGAAGACCGTACCGGCCGGTTGCCCATCTTGCTCCTGCGGCCCAGCAACGCCGGTGACGCTTAAACCGATATCCGCGCCCAGCAAGGTGCGCACACCCGAGGCCATCGCCTCGGCCGCGTCACCACTCACCACCGGACCGCGTGGGACCTTCAACAGATCGAACTTCACGTCGGAGGCGTAGCTCACGACGCCACCGCGAAACCACGTGGACGCCCCCTCCACCGCCACGAGGCGACTGGCGATCAGTCCCCCGGTCACCGACTCGGCGACGGCCAGCGTCACGCCGCGCGCGAGCAGCCGGTTCGCGATCGCGTCCTCCATAGTCTCGGCGTCGACGCCAAAGACAATGTCGCCGAGCGTCTCTTCAATCAGCGCTCGCACGAGGACCTCTTCGTCGGCGAGCAGCGACGACGCGTGCGCCGAGCTGCCACCACGAGCCGTGAGGCGGACCTTGATCCCCTCGATGCCCGAGGCCAGGAACGCAATGGTCACGCGATCATCGTTGGTGAGCGCGTCGAAACGTGTTGCCACCGCCTCGGCGAGGGCTGACTCACTCGCCCCCCACGTGCGAAGGACTCGACTCATGATCACCGACGTCTGACCGGCCGCTCGTTGGCGCGCCACGAGGTCAGGCAAGATCGCCCGTTCGAACATGTCGGTCATCTCGTAGGGGACACCGGGCACGGCGTAGACGACCTTCTGGCCGACGGCGCAGATGAGGCCCGGGGCGGTGCCGCGCGTCTGAGGGATGATTGTCGCGCCGCGCGGAACATCGGCTTGGAGGAGGTTATTCTCGGGCATCGGGCGTCCACGTGAGCCGAACATCTGGCGGATCACTTCGACAATGTTCTCGTCGCGGTCGAGGGGGACATTCATCACTTCGGCCAAGGCCACGCGTGTGATGTCGTCCTGGGTCGGACCAAGGCCGCCACAGACAATGACCGCGTCACTGCGCGCGAGCGCAGTGCGAAAGACGAGAACGATCCGATCGTGATTGTCACCAACGTGCTGATGGAACTGCGATCCGATGCCGTTGGCGGCTAACTGTTCACCGAGCCACTGCGAGTTCGTATCGGGGATCTGGCCCAGCAGGAGTTCGGTACCGACGGCGACTATCTCAACTCGCACGTACGCCAACCTGCTTAGCATCGACGTAGTACCGCCACCCGGTGTAGAGCGTGAGGACGACGGCGATCCAGATGACGCCCACGCCGATCCAGGTGTGACGCGCCGTCACCGGAAGGACGCAGAGCGCAATCGCCCAGTCCTGCGCGAAGGTCTTCCACTTGGCCAGTTTGCTGGCGGGGATCGAGATGCCCCCGCGCGCCGCGCGCGCGCGAACAACGCTCATCCAGATCTCGCGCATGGTAATAAGAATCGCTGGAGCGATGAACCCACCTAGCCCGTGGGGCCGCGCGAGAATCAGCGCGTAGAGCGAACCGAGGACGATGACCTTATCGGCGAGAGGGTCCAGGAAGGCGCCCGACGTGGTCGTGCCATGACGGCGCGCGACGATCCCGTCGAAGTAGTCCGACATCGCGGCGAGGAAGCCCACGAGCGCAGTCCACCAATTGATCCGATAAAAGACAATGAGATAGACGAAGAGCGGCGCTACGAGAAGGCGAAAGCCAGTAAGCATGTTGGCCGGCGTGAGCAGCGCTGACTCGCCATAGGTGGGCCTCGTCGTCATACGCGCACCGCCTCCAGATCAGTTCCGTGACTGGCCACAATCTCGCAGTCAACCATCGACCCAACCGACAGCGTCGGGTCCACCAACACAATGCCATCAATCTCTGGACATTCGCGAACACTTCGCCCCACCCCGGGTGAATCGATCATGATTGTTTGACGAGTCCCGACGAGTGCGTCTCGCCGACGAGCCGTAATCGCGTCCTGCATCTCGCCGACCTCACGGAGCCGCTCGAGGGCGAGTTCACGCGGTACCTGCGCACCCAACGTGTGGGCGGGCGTCCCTTCCTCGGATGAGAAGGTGAAGAAGCCGGCCCAGTCCAGTTGGGCTTCGTCAATGAACTCGAGCAGAGTGCGTTGGTCATCCTCGGTCTCGCCCGGGTAGCCGAGGATGAACGAGGAACGAAAGGTGGCGTCGGGTTCGACCGCGCGAATCGCGGCGATCCGCTCGAGGAATCGTTCGCCGTCGCCCCAGCGGCGCATCGCACGCAGCAGGGGCCTGGACGCGTGTTGCAGTGAGAGGTCGAAGTACGGAACTCCGGTCTCAAGAATCGTCTCGATCAGCGCGCTCGTGAGACCCGATGGGTATAAATACAAGAGTCGTACGCGCTCGACCTCGCGACTGAGCGCCTTGGTCAATTCAATGAGTGGCTGCGTGCCACCGTCATCAAGCACCTCAACCGCTTCGCCCAGTTTGGCCCGTCGACGATCGTGGCCCCAGCTCGCGAGATCCTGCGCGATGAGCACGAGCTCTCGCACGCCGCCCTCGGCCAGAGCGCGTCCCTCGGTCAGTATCTCCTCGGTCGAGCGCGAACGTTGATCACCCCGAAACGACGGGATTGCGCAGAAGCCGCACCGGCGGTCGCAGCCTTCGGCAATCTTCACGTACGCCCACGGCGTTTTTGATTTCGGACGCGGGAGGTTGAGCAGGTCGAACGACGACACGGGCCGGGTGCGAAGCGCGACGGGCGTCGACGGTGCACGTTCGAGGAGGCTCTCGCCGAACCCGGCGACCAGGTCGACTTCGGGCAGCGCCGTGGCGAGCTCGTCGCCGTAGCGCTCAGCCATGCAGCCAGTGACGACGAGACGAGCCGCAACGAGCTTTCGGTCGGCCAAGTCGAGGACTGTCTCGATGGACTCCTCGCGGGCCGCCTCGATGAAGGCGCACGTGTTGGCGACGACCAGGTCGGCCAGTTCCGGCGAGTCCGCAATGACGTAGCCCTGGGACTCCAAGAGTCCCGCCAGCTTGTCGGAGTCCACGTGATTCTTGGGGCACCCGAGTGTCTCGATCCAGTACAGCAAGAACTTCTCCTCAATTGACACAGCACCGAGCGAACTGCGCTCGGTGGTAGTGGCGGAGAGGGAGGGATTCGAACCCTCGGGCCCGCTTTCGCAGGCCGCATTCTTAGCAGGAATGTGGTTTAAACCGAACTCACCCACCTCTCCCAACCGCCCCATCCTAGTGAAGCGACGTCCCTAAAGGAAATGAATTCGAGTGGCCACCGAGACCGAACGACGTCG
>JAYVNV010000149.1:0-3471 GCA_043758265.1 Acidimicrobiaceae bacterium | reverse complement strand
ACGTACCGGGGTAGAGGAGATGGAACTGGGCGTTAGCCACGCCGCCCGCGACCAGTGCCACGGCGACGGTCTCACCGGTGGCGCGCGCCAGCGCCAGGAACGTGGCACCGAAGAGGCCAATCTTGGCCGTGGGCAGGACGACCTCTCGAATCACCTGCCAGCGAGTGGCGCCAAGCGAGAGGCTGGCTTCGATGAGGTCCTGGGGAACGACTGAGATTACTTCGCGGCTGATCGCGACGAATGTCGGCAGGATCATTATGGCGAGGACGATTGAGGCGAGGAGGATGGAGGTCCCGAACTGCTGACCGGGATTGCCAAAGAGCTGCTTGGCGAATGGCCAGCTATTCAGCCACGGAGTCACTGTGTTCAACATCCACGGCGCGAGGACGAGAAACCCCCAGAGCCCGTAGACGATGCTCGGAACGGCCGCGAGCAGCTCCACGAGGGTCGCCACGACGTTGCGCAAGCGTCGGGGAATCAGAAAGACGATCGAAATCGAGGTGCCAAGACCGGTCACGACCGCGGCGAGGAGCGCGATGAGCGACGTCTCGAGTGTGCCGACGATCATCGCGAGTCCGCCGAAGGGGCCGCTCGTTTGCCACCCGCTGCCGCCGAGGAGCGTCCCGGTGTGGTGCGCGAACTCCGGGAGAGAGTTCCATAGGATCGTGCCGACGAAACCGACACTCACGAGCGCGAAGACCACACTCGACGCGATCAAGAGAAAGCGATACCACGTTCGCGAGGTGGTACCAAAGCTAATCTCTGGTACCACCTGCTCGTACGGGGGGTCAGGAGAAAGTAGGACTGACACGTTGGCCCTCTACCTCCCTTCCCGTTCCATTAATTCCTCAAGGTGCTTACGACGATTTGGTCAGGAGCACGTTGCCAGCGCCAGTGACGTTTTGGAGCTGCTGGCGCGCGTAGGCGGCCACGGCCTTGGGCAGGGGGACGTAGCCTTCGGCCTTCGCCAGCGCCGACTGCGCGTAGTGAGTCTCCCAGTCGAGGTACTTCACCGTGGCCTCACCGGCGTTGACGTTGGTCTGGTTCTTCGCGACAATCGCCCAGCTGTAGGTGGCGAGCGGCCACACGTTGCTGCCACCCTCGTTGACGATCGAGAAGTTTTCCGGTGTGACCTTCGTACCGGCTGACGCCGCGGCGGCGGCGATGCTCGTCAACGAGGCGTCGACCCACTGACCAATGTGGTCCTGCAACAGCGCCGTCTGAATCTTGGTGTTGCCGGGAATCAGCAGATAGCTGTACTCGACGTAACCAATCGACCCAGGATTCGAGTTGATGTCAGTCGCCATCGCGGCATTGTTGGCGGCGGCCAAAATATTCGTGGCTTGCCACGCGTTGCCGGTGCCCTCCATGACGCTGCCGCTCGGGTTGTGCGATGATCCGCCCGCCGAATGAAGGAAGTCCGTGAACGCGTAGGTCGTGCCCGAACTCGCGCCACGGTAAATCACCTTGATGGTGTCAGTTGACGGGTTGCTCTTGTAAAGCGTCTCCAGTGCCTTGCCGGTCGGCGAGCTAGAGCCGCCGTTGGTATTAATGATCGCCGGATTCGACCACTGGGTGATTGTGCCCTCGTAGATCTTCGCGATCTCGTTAGACGTCAGCTTGAGGTTGTCAAGGTTGGCGCCCAGGTTGTACCCAATTACTGCGCCGCCGAGGGTGTAGGGGACCTGCACGAAGTTCGACTCGGTCGTACCGGCGGGCAGCGTGTTCGCGACGGGCGTCATGGGTTGGTCAGAGAAACCAATGTTGACGCTCCCGTTGGTGATTGCCGTTCGACCGGTGCCCGACCCGGCGGCCGGGTATGAACTAAAACTGACCTTGCCGCGGGCGGAGTAGGCCGCCGAACCGCTCGTTGTGGCACCAACCATCGGTGCGTCAAATGATGAACCGTCGATCGCCAACGTCACGCTGCCTGGAACGACCAAGTCGATGTCACCAGCCTTGTTGCTTCCCTGCAGGGTGCCAATGGCCTGCTTGGGGCGGTGCCTCGACCAGCCTTTGGCGCAGACGCCCTTGACGTTAGTGAACTTGTGTGTACGAACCTTGTTGTCGATCAACCGGTAGCAAGTGACCGTTTTCAAGGTGGTCGCTGCGTTGGCGGGAACTGACACTGTGCTGAGCAGTCCGGCGAGTGCGAGGGCTCCCGCCGCGAACGACTTCACTAAATTTTTCATCCTGGACGTTCCTCCTAAAGAAAAGTGATTCATGTGCGACACGACACTTTGATAGACGAGCGTTATGTCACGATGAAACCTACGTAGTGAAGGTGAACAGAATGTGAGCAAATGGGTCTTTCATGGTGAATAAAGAAAGAACTCTGCGAGCGAAGAGTGAAGAGGAATTAGTCGCAGCAGCTGTCGCGCCAACCGCAGCTACGGCAACGAAAGTGAGCGTGCTCGGGACTGAGCGAACCGCCGCAGTGGGGACATTCGTGGAACGTCGCGAAGCGATTTAGGGGCTCAACACCCGACGAGATCTCAGAACTCAGAGGTAGGGCGGGGACATGATCCACCACACCATTGTGGCGCAGCGTCGAGGCGAGTGGGCTGACCCCGGACTTCGTCGACCGTAGGCCGGTCACCACCTGAAAGGGTCACGCACGGTCCGAAGCTAGTTGACCTAATCGGTAGTGCGCGCGACAAAGCACTTGGTAGTGCACCACACCCTCACTGACGTCGCCAGTGAGGAACTGGTCGCCTTCACGCGCCACGACGCCATCCACAATTCGCGCGTTGCATCGACCCTTCTGCCCGCACCAACAAGTAGACGTCAGGGGAAGTTCATGCGCCCAGTCCGAGATGGCAAAGAGGCGCGCCGAACCTGGGAAGAGATTTAAAAGAAAGTCGGCCGACAGTCCAAAAGCGTGCACGTCGATGTCCCAATCATCGACGACTTGGGACAGGGCGTCAATCTGGGCGACGCTCGCGAACTGCGCCTCATCAATTACGAGGGTCTTGACTCCTTGAGCGCGAAGTTGCCCGACGAAGGGCGTGAGGTCGCACCCAGGCTCAATCGCTTCGGCGCGTGCCTCGATGCCAATTCGGCTCGTGACCATGCCATTAACGCTACGGTCGCCGAACGTCCAGAGCGCGACGTCGCTTCGACCCTGTCGGAGTTGCCAGCACAGTTGAAGCGCCAGGGTTGACTTGCCCGCAGCCATGGTCCCATACGTAAACGTCAGTTCTGCCATTGGACTCTCGCGTCGAAGTTGTGCAAGGTCCACGATACCGCTCGTTGCACGAGCCACTGTGCGACATCGTGGTTTCCTTCACACGGGACCCGTCATTAGATTGGACCCATGGACTACACCGTGCGACCCGTCGCCTACATCCGCAACGACCGCCGTGAGGCGAACGACGACAACTGGAATGACGTTGTCAGCACCGTCGAGTTGGCGAAGGACGTGCCGAGCGAGGCCCTGTTGGGACTGTCGGAGTTCTCGCACGTGGAGAT
>JAYVNV010000148.1:0-3477 GCA_043758265.1 Acidimicrobiaceae bacterium | reverse complement strand
GACAGATGGAAGACATAAGTGGAGCCAGTGACGCACAGCTCGTCACATTAATTGCGCGCTTTAACGAGGTGGCGCTCGCGGAGGTCTACCGCCGCCACGGCGGCGCAGTCTTTGGTCTGGCCCGACGCGTCTTGAATGGAGCCGGTGAGGCCGAGGACGTAACGCAGGAAATCTTTCTTCGTCTGTGGAACGAGCCCGAACGTTTCGACGCCTCGCGTGGAGCGTTACGTAACTTCCTGCTCACCCAGAGTCACGCCCGCTCGGTCGAGACAATCCGCACGCTGAGCGCCCGCCGGCGACGCGAAGTCAACGACGCCCAGCGCACGGCGCGTTCTGGCTACGACATGCAGCACGAGGCCTGGGACGTGGTGCTCGCCGAAGAAGTCAAGCGCGCCCTCAGCGAACTGCCGGTCGAGGAACGACGCGCGATTGAATTGGCGTACTTTGAGGGGCACACCTACGTCAAGGTCGCCGAGCTCCTCAATGAACCTGAGGGAACGGTCAAGAGTCGCATCCGCAACGGAATGCGTCGCATGCGCGGCGTCCTCGTCGAAGCGGGCATTGAGGGAGCGGAACGATGATGGTCCACGAAGAGGCCAACGAGATGCTGGCTCTGGCTGCCCTGCACGGCGTCGACCAGCACGAGATGATGATGATTGAGGAGCACGTCGCTACGTGCTCGCGCTGCCAGATCGAGCTCGACGCTTTCCGTGAGGTCGCGGCTGCCCTCGGGAACTCTGTAGAAGCACTACCCGACGGACTATGGTCCAAGATCTCGGGTCAATTGGGTGACCACGCGACGTCGACCTCCGCCGTCGCTCCGCCCTTGCTGGTCGGCCTCGGCGCGGCCACGGTCTCCCTCGACGAACGGCGCAATACAAAGGTTCGGCGTCCGAGTGCGTTCTTCTCCGCCGTGGGCGCGCTTGCGGCGGCGGCGATCATTCTTATGGGTGTCGGCTACGCCAACGTCAGTCACCACGCCAATTCGCTCCAAAGAGCCCTGAACGTGGCTAATCGCACTGTCGTCCAAACGGCGCTGGCGACGCCCGGGCATCAGATCGTCAAGTTGGCGTCGTCCAACGAGCAGCGGGTGGCGGAGTTCGTGATGCTGCCGAGCGGCACTGGCTACCTCGTTAAGAGCACACTGCCCGAACTCCCGGCGAATGAGACGTACCAGCTGTGGGGCATCGTGAAGGGTTCGCCAGTCTCAATAGGTGTTTTGGGGCGATCGCCGCGAGACGACACATTTACTATGGTGAGCTCGCCGAGCCCGTCGGCGCTTTCGGTCACGGTCGAGCCGGCGGGCGGATCGCTGTTACCCTCGAACACGCTCGCCGGCACCGGAGTGGTCTGACACTCGCCTTTGAGTTGAGAAAATCCTCCTCCGTCGAGCTGCATAGTTCCCGAGGCAATTCGATAATGTCGAAACGTCGACTTAATTGTGACATTCAATCGGGGGCCCCGTGACCATTCTTGGCTTGATTCTGCTGCTGATCGGCGTGCTCGCCAAAATAGCGATTCTTCGAACGATTGGTGTAGTCATCGCACTGGTCGGCCTGGCGCTCCTGGTCGCGCGGCGAAGCGGTCTGCGATTCCTCAAGCGACGCATCTTTGGCCGGCGACGCCTCTTCAAGCGACGGGGGCGCTTCTTTTAATCGAACAGCGCTCGACCGGAGTCGAGCGCGCGTCTGGCTACTGCTCGTGGTGTGTGTCGGACGCGTCGCGCCGGCGTCGCCCGAGGCACCAGAGGAAGAAGGTGCCGAGGCGCCCGACGCCGGGCCGCTCGTGGGCCGGCCCCGAACCTGATCCCGGTCCCGCGCTCGGGTTGCCCGTCAGTCCGGCGAGTGGGTTGCCACTCGAATCCTCATACTTCGATACCCGCGCCATGCGGCGGCGCCGCTTGCGCGGCTTGTCTGCAGCTCTGCCCATTGGCTACTTCCTTTCACTCAGGTTGAAACATTGAACCATGTAACTAGTCCGCGTGGAACCTCTCGTCACGGCTGGCGTAGTGGCGGGGTATCGAGTTTGCCGATGCCGGCGGCGAGCAGGACCGAGTTAGGGACCTTCAAGAGACCGTCTTCGGTCTGCAGGGTCACGTAGGTGAGTCCGATACCGAGCACCCACGCGTCAACGACGCCGATGGTTCCTGAGCGGATCCGGATGTGCTCGCCGACGCTGAAGGGCCGAGCGAAGAGTAGGACCAGCGAGGCGAAGATGTTGCCGAGGCTCTGCTGAGCGGCAATACCGAGCACGACGCCGGCGACGCCAAAGCCAATCAGCAGGTGCGACAGGGAGACGCCGAGGACGCTAAAGACAGCGAAGAGAACGCTCAAGTAGCCCAGTCCCGTCATGACGAGGCGCACGACCGCTCCGAGCGCCTGCGCTTGACGTCGAGCCAGTAGCTGGCCCGTCGCATCGGCCAAACGTCCGACGCCGTAGATGCCGGCGATGAGCAGGACCGGCACGGCGAACCACGTGATGAACTGGTGGTGACGCGAGAGCGAGTTGCGCGGATCCCCTAGGGACTTGGCGACGAAGGCGCCGATCGCGAGCAGCGAAGCAATAGTGCCGCTGATCCACTTGTGCTGGAGCGACACGTCGGTGCCGGGGGAGCGGTTGCGAGTCATTGGACTCCACCCTAACGACCGGGGCGGGTCGAGTACGGCGGCGACAACCTTGTGCGAGATTCGTGAGTACCAGCCAGAGTGCGAGCTCGAACCCTTTGCCGACGGCACCCGGTACGCGCTCCGTTGATGAACGCGGACCAACGGAGGGTGACAAAGTCGACCACGTCGTTGAATTCGCTGTGGCGGATGAGCCGTGAAACTCTTTCGTCATTGACAGTAAGTCGCCAACGAATTTTTCAATCTCGTTTCTCGGCTGTGATTAACGCCGACGTCACCAGTTGGTTGCAAGGCGAAATCCGTCGATCAGAGAATCTTGAGCTCGCGATCTCGACGAGAGAGGTTATTGGTCAAGCCGAAGGCATCCTCATTGAGCGTGAGCGTCTGACACCGGAACAAGGATTCGACGTTCTGCGCCGCACGTCACTGCACGTGAACCTACGTCTTCGCGACCTCGTGCAGTACGTCGTCGACGCCGGCGAGATGCCGGGAACGGCCTAGGGAGTCGCAGTACGCCGCTGGTCCGCGAAGGTGTACATCACAGAATTATCTAAGTATTTTCAAAGGGATTTTTGAAAGTCGCGTGCCTATCATCGGTTCTTCGAGGTCCAGGCGGACTGGGAGAGTTTTATTCAACGAAAGGTGTCAGTGAAATTGCGTTGGACTCGTATCTCTGATCATTGGACTAATGCTGCCGATCAGTTTGTCGAAATCGCTCGGAGTAATTCTCTGGGTGATCGGGTTGGCGCTTTACGTTCTAGAAGCATTGAGACACGCTGTTGGCAGTCCTCAAGACAGCCTTTAGTTTGTGCCCTCTAGAAACTTCACGTACGGGGGGACGAACCCCGAACCA
>JAYVNV010000147.1:0-3478 GCA_043758265.1 Acidimicrobiaceae bacterium | reverse complement strand
AGGTACTGAGGTCCTACGCTCGGAACTCTGATTTGGACCTCACGCACGTCGCCTACTATCAAGCGTTCGGTTATTGGAAGCTGGCCTGCATCCTCCAGGGCGTCTTCGCGCGCTACAGCGCCGGAGCAACGGCGGGCGATCAGGGAAGCGTCGACGACTATCCGAACCACATCACCATGCTGGCCGAGAACGCGAAGATGACACTGGAGAAGAACTGATGGACGAAGAGATCTACGACCACATCATCTTCCTCGCCGACCCCGACCTCTCCGAGCCGGTCCTGGTCATTGCGCTCGAGGGCTGGATCGACGCCGGCCTCGGTGCGAGCAACGCCATCGGCACAATGCTCGACACGATGTACACCGAGGTGCTCGCGACCTTCGACACCGAGTACTTCATCGACCAGCGTGCCCGTCGGCCGATCGCGCGCATTGTCGACGGGGTGACCACCGAGCTCACGTGGCCCGAGATCCAATTGCGATTCGGCCACGACGGTGACGGGGCCGACGTCTTGTTCCTCGTCGGACCGGAGCCCGACTTTCACTGGAGCGATTTTGTCGACGTCGTCACCGACGCCGCCGGAAGATTCGATGTGCGCCTCGTCGTTGGCCTCGGCGCCTTCCCCGCCCCGGCGCCCCACACCCGCCCGGTGCGCATCATCGCGACCGCCCCGGCGTCGAGTGCCCACTTGCTCGCGCGCGTCGGCACGGTGACCGGCGAACTCGAGGTGCCAGCTGGCATCAGTTCCGCGTTGGAATTGGGCTTCGGCGAAGTGGACATGGAGATCGTGACGCTCTGGGCTCGTGTCCCGCACTACGTGGCATCAATGCCGTACCCGCAGGCGTCGGCGGCGCTGATTGAGGGGCTGGCGAGCATTGCGGGACTGACGTTGGACGCCAGTCACCTACGCGTATCGGCCGACGAGGCCCGAAAGCGCGTCGATGACCTCGTCACCAACAACCCAGATCACAGTTCGATGGTGGCACAGCTCGAAGAGGCCGACGACGAGGCGGAGGGCGTCTCGCTCGGCGAGAACCTACCGAGCGGCGACGAATTGGCGGATGAGCTTGAGAGGTTCCTTCGAGGCGAGACCGCCTAATCATCACCTTGCCCATCCTCATGACGAAACAATCATGGTCATCGAGGACGGCTCGGGGCGGTCGACTGGCCGCCTTTCAACCGGCGCGGCGCGGCCACTGCGTCAAGGCGACGACCGAGACCAACTTCGGTCCCGGCGATACCCGCGAGCGACTGGGACGAGCTGCGCGTTACTCCTCGTCGACGACGAGCACATCGCCCTCTTCGATGCGAAGTCCCAAGCCCAGGGCGTAGCCCTCGAGAAAGTGCGCGCTCTCGCCCTGGCGTGGGTAGCGATTGGCTATCTCATTAAACGTCGCGGTGTGACCGACCTCTTGCAGGTGAGCGAGCTCGTGGACCAGAACGGCATCGATGACCCACGCCGGGCATTGGCGGAGTCGATGAGAGATGCGGATCTCCATCGTCGCCGGCGAGCACGATGCCCAGCGCGCCTGCTGGTTTTTCACCCAGCGCACTGAGCTCGGCTCGATTCCGTTGTTGTAGAGCGCGGCGAGTGCCACGGCACGCTCCTCGAGTGCGGCGTCGCCGGCGGCGTTCTGGGGACGCTGCGTCAAGAGCCGTTCGACGAGGTCGTCGACGAATGTCGCGCGCTCACGACCGCGAACGCGAGCGGGGATCTGCACAACGATGCGACTACCCGACCAATGAGCCGTACCGGTCTTTTTTCGTCGCGACGACGCGCGGACTTCCACCTCGGGCCGGTCGAAACGTGGCGGATCGATGGTGACTGTGGTGTCCGACTCCTTTCGGGGATGTTTAGCCATCAGATGATGATGTTGACCATTCGCGGCGGTCGCGAGATGACTCGTGAGGCCATCTCGCCCGCGAGGAGTGCACTGATCGTCGCCTCCGCGAGCGCCGCCGTCGCGGCGTCCTCCATCGAGATGTCCGGCGGCACCTCAAGACGAGCGCGCACCTTACCGTTCACTTCAATGACCATGGTGACCATCGCGCGCTTCACCAACTCGGGGTCGGCCACCGGCCAGGGCTGGAGGTGAACGCTCGCCTCTCCGGGGTGACGAGTCTCCCAGACCTCCGCACTAAGGTGCGGCGCCATCGGCGCGAGCAACAAGAGCATCGTGTCGATTGCCTCGTCGAAGGTGGCCCGATCGGCGCCGTGGTCACTTCTCGCCCACTTCGAAAGCACGTTCAAGAGCTCCATGAGCGCCGCGACCGCTGTGTTGTAACTCCAACGATCGAAGTCCTCGGTGACCTTCTTGATTGTGCGATGCACGACGCGTCGCACCTCAACGTCGACCTCGTCGCCGCCGTCGTGAAAGTTGACTTGGTGGAACTGATGGAGCCGGTAGATGCGATCAAGGAATCGGGCACAACCGTCGATTACCTCGTCGGTCTGGTCCGTCCAGTCGAGGTCGTCGGCCGGTGGCCCCGCGAAGAGGTGAAACAGTCGAAGTCCGTCGGCGCCGACCGTCTGGTAGTACACCTCGGGCGAGACCAGGTTTCCCTTAGATTTGGACATCTTCGAACCCGAGAGCCGAATCATTCCCTGGGTAAAGAGGCGTCGAAACGGCTCGCGCGCGAGGCCCGGCCCCCAACCAATGTCTTTGAGCGCCTTCGTGTAGAAGCGCGCGTAGAGCAGGTGGAGAATCGCGTGCTCGATGCCGCCGATGTACTGGTCCACGGGCATCCACTTCGCCACTTGAGCCGGGTCGAAGGCCTCACCGGGTGTGAAGGGGTCCGCCATGCGAAGGAAGTACCACGACGAGTCATTGAAGGTGTCCAACGTATCGCTCTCACGACGGGCGTGGGCACCACAGACCGGACAGGTCGTATTAACGAACGCTTCGTTCGTCGCCAACGGCGACTGACCGGTCTTGTCCATAACGACGTCGTCGGGGGCGAGGACTGGCAACTGTTCGTCGGGCACCGCCACCACGCCACAGGTATCGCAGTAGACGACCGGGATGGGACAGCCCCAGAACCGCTGGCGCGAGACAAGCCAATCTCGCAGACGGTAGTTGACCTTACTGATGCCGTTGGCCTTCTCCCGCAGAAACTCCGTGGCCTTCACCTTGGCCTGGGCAACATCGAGGCCGTTCAAGAACCCTGAGTTGACGTGAGTGCCGTCACCCGTCCAGGCCCCTTGCACGCCTTCTGGCGCTTCGACCGTTCGAACCGTCGGCAAGCCGTAGACGAGCGCGAAGGCGTGGTCGCGCTCGTCCTCGCCCGGCACGGCCATGACGGCCCCCGTGCCGTAGGTGCCGAGCACGTAGTCAGCGACGTAGACCGGTACTGACTCACTAGTGAAGGGATTGCGCACGTAACTGCCGGTGAAGGCACCGCGCTTCTCGAGCGCAGTGCCGCCCTCGGACGACGAGGTGCGAGTTACCTCACTTTCCTTCGATGCGCGCACGACGAG
>JAYVNV010000146.1:0-10795 GCA_043758265.1 Acidimicrobiaceae bacterium | reverse complement strand
GACCCGACTCGCTACTGTCGATCTGACGCTCACCAAGTTTTGTCGAGCATCGCGTGAGTGTCACATTGCATTGACTCGACCATCGTGGAGCTGGTCCCAGTGATTTTGAGCACCGCGACGTCGGCCCTAGGCCCAACGCCGTTTCAAAAGTTCTCATCGTTGCGTCAAAGTTCGTGAGCTGTTGTTCTATTGCTTGCCCCGCGTCACACTCGGCGTTCGTACCTAGTTCGTGCGCACTTGTCTCGCGTCAATTTCGATGGGCCACGCGAATCGTTCAACACGACAGTCCTCACTACGTCGGAAGAGGTTTCTGGCCAAGTGGCAACGAGCGCGTGGGGTAGCGGCCCATCTCCCCCACAACTACGAACGCGATAACGTGAAACTCGTCGTCGATTTCGACACCATGCACGACGGCGGTCACCAACACCTCAACCTAGGTAGCGGTGGACAAAACCTCTCCATGTACGGTTGAATTGGCTGACTAGCCCGCTGAAATCCAAAGAGCCCGCTGTGACGACGTGTGAATCTCGGGTCAGCGCTAATCGTGCGTGCTGCGCTTCCGTCGAAGGGCCGCTAGCCCGACGACGTCGACTTGACTACATCATTAGGGCGAAGTGACATCGTGAAGAAGTCCCGATTCCAGTAACTCGCGAAATACCTCGACGGCGTGCCGGCCATGCCATTCGCGCTGCCGTTGGGCAAGAGGCTCACACCGTTGCCCCCGTTGATCGGAGTTTTCAGTGCTCCGGTGTACGCCGAGAACTGGACCCAGTCGGTGTTGATGTCGAGCTCCATTCCCTGGACCGCGCCGGCTCGCACGAGGACGTTGGCGAGGTCGCTGATCGAGAGACTCGGGCCGCCGACGTAGATGATCGCGCCATTCTTGGTGACGCCGAGGCCCGAGCGCCAAACGTTGAATGTTCCGCCGAGGGTCTTGCCCCACTTCGTGGTGTTCTGGCTCGCCAGGCCCGCCACGCCCTTGCCGTGGTCGACGATGAGGTCGAGGTTCTGACGCACCGAGGCGATCTGATTATTCATCGAGACATCGCGACCCCACTTCGCCACCGTCATCGAACCATCCTTGTAGATCACGACCGAGGCCGCCCCCCTGCGCAATGGCAGAATCGTGTGGCCCTGCGTGTAGTAACCGCCGTTCGCGTCTTGCATGCGAAAGCCCGCGTTGAAAGCGGCGACGAGTGTCTCGGAGCTCTTCGCCGTGACCGGCGCGCTGAAGTTGAAGGGACCGCCGCCGGGGATGAACGAGCCGGAGTAGAGCTGCGCCTGAAGTAACTTCGGGTCCATCCACGAGACACCGACGACGTAGCTCGTGTGCAGTGCGTCGGGCCGCACGAACGCCTCGTACATTGTTGGTACTCCGTTCGCGCTCACGCGACCCGCAACGTGCCACACGCCCTCGCCCGGCAGGGCGCGGCCGGCCGGCGTCGAGATGTCCTTGGGCGCGGGCAGGGCGTTCGCTTCGGTCACCTGACCGGGGAGCGCACCCGAGCCGAACGCGCCCGACGCAGGGTTGCCGCCCTGCCTTGGTGGATTGATCTTGTAGAGCTCGGCTTCAGCCCAGGTGACGATTGAGCCCATGGCGTGCTGGCGGCCCCACTCGGCGGCCCTCGCCGAGTACGAAACGCCGTAGGACGGGTTGTTGAGGGCGAGGGCGAGCGTGACGCCGAGGTAGGCAAAGAAGATCAGCGTGACCGCGCCGAGCAGCACGATGGCGCGGCGGCGCCAGTAGACGTTGATTGGAAGGCGGTGGTTGTTGGGTGGCGAGGGGGGACGGTACACCGGACGCGAATAGGCCATGGAGCACCATTCTGCCACCAGATCGCCTACCCCCTCTACAGCGCCATCAGGGATTCTTAACGAGGAATTAGGCGCGATGCAGCGGCGTCATCGCGAGAACTAGTTGTTTGGTCCCGTGCTCGGCGAATTCCACCGACGCTCGCGCGTGCGGCCCCGTCCCCTCGACGCTTCGTACTATTCCGTCGCCGAAGCGATCATGAACAACGTGGTCGCCGACCCCTAGGCCGAGTTTCTCCGCCCCAGTTGAACGAACCGGCGGCGCCGTGCCGGCCCCGAAGGCCCGTCCCAGCGTGAAGTCCGTACTGCGACCGACGAAACCCTCGTCGTCGCCTATGAACGTCCTTCGACGCATTGGCACCGTCGCCGAGAGGTCGGTCACGAGTTCGGGCGGGATCTCTTGAAGGAAGCGACTGGCGAGCGCGTCGGCGCGCTGACCCCACTGCGTCCGGCTCCACGCGTGGGTCAGGATCAGGTGGCGCATGGCGCGCGTGATACCGACGTAGCAGAGTCGTCGTTCTTCCTCGAGCTCGTTGTCGTCGGCCAGCGCGCGCCGGTGCGGAAAAATAGTCTCTTCGAGACCAGTGATCACGACCGCGGGGAATTCGAGTCCCTTGGCGACGTGCAGCGTCATCATTGAGATCGCCCCGGCCCCACCATCGAGTTGGTCGGAGTCCGCGACGAGCGCCATGCGCTCGACGAAGTCCATCAACGTGTCGTACTGACTGGCGGCCGAGGCGAGCTCACCGAGGTTCTCCAAGCGCGAGTACGCCTCGTCGGTGTTCTCGGCGCGCAGCGCGTCGCCCAAGCCCGACTCGCGCACAATCGCGTCGATCACCTCGCGCGGCGTCAGGTCGTTTGACATCGCGCGAAGTTCGTCGAGCAGAAACGAGAACCGCTGCGCGCCCGACAGTGCTTTGGCGCTGAGGCCGGCCTCTTTGGCGTAGTGCGTCGACTCGGCGAAGGAGAGGCCGTGTTCGGCGGCGTAGGCCCCGAGCTTCGCCTGCGCCGCGGCGCCGATGCCGCGCTTGGGCTCGTTGATGACCCGGCGGGCCGACGCCTCGTCGCGCGGATTCACCACGAGACGCGCGTAGGCGAGGGCGCTCTTAATCTCCTTGCGGTCGTAGAAGCGCATCCCCGAGATCACCCGGTACGGGATCGAGGCGCGCAGCATCTCCTCCTCCAACACGCGACTCTGCGCGTTGGTGCGGTAAAAGACCGCCATCTGGTTCCAATCGAGCGAGGAGTCGGTTCGCAGTCGTCGCAGTTCGCTCGCGATCCAGCGTCCCTCGTCGTACTCGTCGCCGGCGCGGTACAGCCGGATCTTTTCGCCCCGCACGTCGTCGGTGAAGAGGTTCTTCGCGTGTCGACTGGCGTTCTTCGAAATGACCGCGTTCGCGGCGTCGAGAATGATCTGCGTCGAGCGAAAATTCTGCTCGAGCAGGATCACCTCCGCGTCGGGGAAGCGCTGCTCGAACTGGAGGATGTTGCGCACGTCGGCGGCGCGGAAGCGGTAGATCGACTGGTCGGAGTCACCCACCACGCAGAGATTGCGGTGCTCCGCAGCGAGCATCATCACCAGCTGGTTCTGCACGCCGTTGGTGTCCTGGAACTCGTCGACCAACAGGTACTTGAAGCGCCGCTGGTACGACGAGCGCACCGCCTCGTCCCTCTTCAACATCTCAACTGCGTTGAGGAGCAGATCGTCGAAGTCCATGGCGTTGGCCAGCATCAAGCGCCGCGCGTAGAGGTCGTAGATCTGAGCGATGCGCCGGTGGTGGGGATCGTCGCCGCCGCGTGAGGATTCGTAGGCGCTCGGCGAGAGCATCTCGTTCTTGGCGGCCGAGATCGCCGCCGCGACACTGCGCGGCGACAGTCGCTTCGTATCGAGGTTCAGCTCCTTCATGATCCGTTCGACCGCCGTCTCGGCGTCGCCAGCGTCGTAGATCGTGAAGCCGCGCTGGTAGCCGAGTACCTCGGCGTGCGCGCGCAGCATTCGCAGGCAGGCCGAGTGGAACGTCGAGACCCACATCGCTCGGGCGTCCTCGCCCACGAGGTCGACCACGCGCCGACGCATCTCGTCGGCCGCCTTGTTGGTGAACGTGATGGCCATGATCTCCCACGGCCGGGCGTCGCCCATGGCGAGGATGTGAGCGATCCGTCGAGTCAGCACCCTGGTCTTGCCCGAACCGGCGCCGGCGATGACGAGAAGCGGACCGCCGCGCTGCACGACCGCCTGGCGCTGGGGCTCAGTCAGTCCCTCGAGCAGCGACGCGGGATCGAGACCCGGTGGCGACTCCTGTGCGTCAGTTCCCCAGAGCGACTCGTCGGAGAACGAGGAGCGTGTCACTCCCACTCAATGGTGCCCGGTGGCTTGCTCGTGACGTCCAGCGCGACGCGGTTCACGCCGTCGACCTCACGGATGAGCCGGTTCGCGATGTTCTCGATGACGTCGTAGGGCAGGCGGGCCCAGTCCGCGGTCATTGCGTCGTCGCTCGTCACCGCGCGGATGATGATCGGGTACGCGTAGGTTCGTCCGTCGCCCATGACTCCGACTGTACGCACGGCCGGTAACACGGCGAAGCTCTGCCAGAGTTCGCGGTAGAGGCCCGCCTTCTTGATCTCGTCGACGACGACGTAGTCGGCGTTGCGCAGAATCTCGGCCCTCTCGCGCGTCACTTCGCCGACGATGCGAACGCCCAGTCCCGGGCCGGGGAACGGCTGACGCCAGACGATCTCGTCGGGCAGGCCCAACTCCTCGCCGACGTGGCGCACCTCGTCCTTAAAGAGGTTGCGCAGGGGCTCGACGAGGTCGAAGGCGAGGTCCTCGGGCAGACCGCCGACGTTGTGGTGACTCTTGATGTTGGCGGCGTGGCCAGAACCCGACTCGATGACGTCGGGGTAGAGGGTCCCTTGCACGAGGAACCGCGGGCCGTCGCCGCCCTCACCGAGGTCGCGCGCCACCGCTTCGAACTCTCGGATGAACAGCTCTCCGATGATCTTTCGCTTCCGCTCGGGGTCGAGTACGCCGGCCAGCGCGTCGAAGAACCGGTCCTGGGCCTTCACGTGGATAAGTTCAACGCCGAACTGGCGCGTGAAGGTCTCTTCGATCTGGTCGCCCTCGTTCTTGCGCATGAGACCGGTGTCGACGAAGACGCAGGTCAGCTGGTTACCAACGGCCTTCGTAACGAGCGCCGCCGCGACCGCCGAGTCGACGCCGCCCGAGAGCGCGCACAGCACCTTCTCCGTACCGACCTGCGCGCGAATCGCGGCCACCTGGTCTTCAATGATCGACGTATTCGTCCAGGTCGGAGGAATTGCGCAAACGTCGTGCAGGAACGTGGTCAATAGGTCCTGGCCACGTTCGGTGTGCGCGACCTCGGGGTGGAACTGCACGGCGTGCAGGCGACGCGTGACGTCCTCCATCACCGCGACCGGCGCGCCGGGCGACGACGCGCTGACGACGAAGCCATCGGGGGGGCGCGTGATGGCGTCACCGTGACTCATCCAGCACGCTGTGGACGAGGGCCACTCGTCCATCAACACGGAAGGACCGCGTCTGGTCAACGTGGTGCGGCCGTACTCACCAACGCCGGTGTGGGCGACCTCGCCACCGAGTTGCTGAGCCATGAGCTGCGCGCCGTAGCAGATGCCCAGGACGGGCACCCCGAGGTCGTAGATCTTGGGGTCGAGTAGTGGCGCTGGCACCTCGTAGACGGACTGGGGGCCCCCCGAGAGGATGATCGCCGAGGGGGCCTTAGCCCGAACTTCGTCGGCCGTGATGGTGCTCTGGACGATCTCTGAGAACACGTGCGCCTCGCGCACACGCCGAGCGATGAGTTGCGCGTACTGCGCGCCGAAGTCGACGACGAGGACGTTGGCTGTCAATGTCCCATGCCGACGCCCTGGGAGCGCTGCAGCTGCTTTCCCTCGGTCTGCAGCGATGGCGCGAGCATGATCTCGGCCTTTTGAAACTCCTTCAAGGTCTCGTAGCCACAGGTCGCCATGGACGTGCGAAGAGCACCGAACAGGTTGAGTCGCCCGTCGTTCTCGTGCGCCGGTCCGAGCAGGACCTCCTTCAAGGTGCCACGGACCTGCGTGCGCACGCGGGTACCGCGCGGCAACGTCGGGTGGAAGGTCGCCATGCCCCAGTGGAATCCGCGGGCCGGGGCCTCGACCGCACTGGTGAGAGGCGATCCAATCATGACCGCGTCGGCGCCGCAGGCGATGGCCTTGGCGATGTCGCCGCCCTTGCTCATGCCGCCGTCGGCGATGACGTGCACGTAGACGCCGGTCTCGTCGAGGTGGCGCATGCGCGCTCCCGCGACGTCGGCGATCGCCGTCGCCTGAGGTACGCCAATCCCGAGGACGGCGCGCGAGGTGCAGGCGTTGCCGGGGCCGACGCCCACGAGCACGCCGGCGGCGCCGGTGCGCATGAGGTGCAGCGCCGCTTGGTAGCTGGCGCAGCCACCAACGATGACGGGCAGTTCGAACTCGCGGATGAACTTCTTTAAGTCGAGCGGCTCGACGGTCTTGGAGACGTGCTCGGCGGAGACGACCGTTCCTTGAATGACGAGGATGTCGAGGCCGGCGTCGAGGATCGTCGTGGCCATCCAGTCGGTGCGGGCCGGCGTGACCGAGGCCGAGGTCGTGATGCCCGCACTCTTCATCTCCTGGATGCGTTGGGCGACCAGTTCGATTTTGATTGGCTCGAGGTACATCTGTTGCATGCGCAAGGTCGCTTTGTCGTCATCGAGTTCACGGATCTCCTCGAAGAGTGCCGTCGGGTCCTCGTAACGGGTCCAGAGACCCTCGAGGTTGAGGACGCCGAGTCCACCGAGCCGGCCGAGCTCAATGGCGGTGGCGGGCGACATCGCACCGTCCATCGCGGACCCGAGGACCGGCAGCTCGAACTTGTAGGCGTCGATCTGCCAGGAGATGTCGACGTCCTCGGGGTCACGGGTTCGACGAGAGGGCACAATGGCGATGTCGTCGAAGCCATAGGCCTGTCTCGCCGATTTAGATATGCCGATCTCTACTTCCGCCATGGTGGCCTCCGCCTCAGAAACTGCACCCCGCAACCGGGATGCGGTCCCCATAATCTACTTGGCGAACTCAAGCCCACCCCCGACTCGCCTCGGGCCATTCGACCCCGGTCACGACACAGAGCAGCTCGGTCAGCACGCGTGCCGTCGCCCCCCATACGAGGTCGCCCGGCACCGCGAAGAAGTGAATTGGGAAGTACCGTTCGCTGTCGTCAACACCCGCTCGCGGCTCTTCGCGACGCCAGCGCTCCTCAAGGAACGCATTGTCAGCTAGGAGTTCCGCGAGTGAGACGGTAAAGACGCGGTCCACCTCCTGCGGATCGGCGACCAACGTCGGACGCCCCTCCAGCACACCCACGACCGGCCAGATCGCCGAGTCCAACGCGAACGTGACGATCGGGCTGAGCCAGCCCATCGGACGCACCAGCGACTCGTCGAGGCCGACCTCCTCGCGGGCCTCACGAAGTGCGGTCTCCACCGCTGTTTCGCCGTCATCACTGGTTCCCCCGGGGAGGGCAATCTCACCTCGGTGCGCACGCATGGTGAAGGAGCGCCGAGTGAGGATGACGTGGGTCTCGCCCCCCTCTTCGAAGAGAGCGACCAACACGGCGGACCGGCGGTTGATTGATGGCGCGGGCGCGTCGCCCCCCGGCCCGGTTAAGAGCGGTTCGACGAACGAAGAGGAATCGACGTGGCGCTCGGCCTCCAGAAAGCGCGACTCGACGTGGTCAAGGGTGACTGCACGTCGACGCGACGCCGTGACCCTTGACCACGGGGCCGGCGCGCCCGCTCGGATGTCGTTGGGTTCTGGCAGGGACTGTGGATAGTCGTGGCCCACGAAGCGCTCCGGCCAGTTGGCGTTGGGCGCCATTGGATTCTCCCCTAAACTATTTAATGCGATTAGCGTCAGTATTTTACGCGGTCCCCCTAATGCCTATTCCGGAGAACCCTGTCCATGAAGTCTCTCGCCCGCTTTTGTTACCGACGTCGATGGCTTGTCCTGGCCGCCTGGATCGTCCTCTTCCTCGGCATCAACGTCATGGCCCAAACCTTCGGCTCGTCGTTCGCCAACTCCTTCAGCCTCCCGGGCACGAACTCGACGCACGCCGAACAACTGCTCGCCTCGGGCTTCAAGGGCAAGGCCGGTGACATTGACCAGATCGTCTTTCACGCGACGAACGGCACGATTGCGAGTCATGAGAAGGCCATCCAAAATGTCCTCGCGCGCGTCGAGCGGTTGCCCAACGTTGCGAGCGTCGTCTCGCCCTTCGTCAATCCTTTGTTGCAAATCAGTCCCCAGGGGAAGATCGCCTACGCCGTGGTCTACTTCTCCAAACAGGCCTTCAAGCTCACGATCCCCCAGATCAAGGCCGTGGAGGACAGCGCCGCTCGGGGGCGCTCGTCGTCACTCGACGTCGAGTTCGGCGGCAACGCCTTTGGCGTACTCGATTCACCCAAGGGCAGTCCCGGCGAGATCTTCGGACTGATCGCGACGGCCATTGTCCTGCTGCTCGCCTTCGGTTCGTTCTTCGCTATGTTGCTGCCACTCGGGGTGGCGCTCTTCGCCCTCGGCATCGCGCTGGCCACGACGACGCTGCTGAGTCACTGGCTCCAGATTGCCCAGTTCGCACCGATCCTCGGCTCGCTAATCGGCCTCGGCGTCGGGATTGACTATGCACTGTTCATCGTCACGCGAAGCAGGCAGTCAATGAAACGAGGCATGAGTCTCGAGGACTCGATCGTCACGTCCGTCAACACGTCGGGCCGCGCTGTCTTGTTCGCCGGTTCGACGGTGTGTATTGCGCTGCTCGGCATGCTCGTTCTACAGCTCTCGTTCCTCAATGGTGTGGCGATTTCGTCATCGCTCACCGTGCTGATCACCATGTTCGCCTCGCTCACCCTGCTTCCGTCACTGCTCGCGATCCAAAAGCACCACGTGCTGAGTCGCAAGGAGCGGCGCTCGCTGAGCGAGCACGGACCCGAGCCGATGGTCACGTCGTCGGCCTGGCAACGCTGGGCCGACTTCGTCTCGAAGCGTCCGAAGTCGCTGAGTGCCGGCGCCTTGATCCTCATCGTGCTGATCTGCATTCCCACCTTCTCGCTCTATCTCGGCAGTTCCGACCAGGGTTCGAACCCGGTCAGCTCGACGACCCGTCACGCCTATGACCTGCTGGCCAAGGGTTTCGGACCGGGCTTCAATGGACCCCTCCAAGTAGTCGGCGCGATTCGCAACCCGGCCGACCAGGCGGCACTGGTCGCCCTCGACCAGTCACTCCAGGGAAAGTCCGATGTCGCCGCCGTCGCACCACTGCAGGTCAGCACCAACGGCAAGGTTGGTGTCATCTACGTGGTTCCCTCATCGAGCCCGCAGGACCCGTTGACCAAGTCACTCATCGCGGCGATTCGAAGTCACTACATTCCGGCCGTGGTGTCGACGTCCCACACGTCCATCTACGTCGGTGGCATCGTCGCGATCTTCGTCGACTTTGCGACAATCTTTACGGCCAAAATCCCACTCTTTATCGGGGTGATTGTGCTGCTCGGCTGTCTGTTGTTGATGGTCGCCTTTCGCAGCATCGTGATTCCCTTGACCGCCGCGGCGATGAACATATTCGCAGCGGGCGCCTCGTTCGGCCTCGTGGTAGCGGTATTCCAGTGGGGATGGGGCAGTTCGCTCATCCACGCCGGCACCGGACCCGTGGAGTCCTTTCTACCCGTGATCATGATCGCCATCCTCTTTGGGCTCTCAATGGACTACCAGGTCTTCTTGGTGTCACGAATGCACGAGGAGTGGTTAAACACCGGGAGCAACGAGATGGCCATCACCCGCGGCCAGGCCAACACGGGTCGAGTCATCTCGGCCGCCGCACTCATCATGATCTGCGTCTTCTTCTCGTTCTCCTTCGGCGGCCAGCGCATCATCGCCGAGTTCGGCATCGGTCTCGGCGGTGCCGTGTTGATGGACGCCTTCATCTTGCGCACGGTGCTCGTGCCGGCGTTCATGCACTTCATCGGGGACGCTAACTGGTGGATGCCCAAATGGCTCGACCGGATTGTCCCGCACGTCGCCGTCGAGGCGACCGAGGACATCCTCGTCTAGGAACGAACGAACGAACGAACGTTCAGGGCGCCGGGACGCTCGTACTCTTCGATCCCTGTCGCCACGGCAATAGTGGCAGCGCCGCGACGCAGATGAGCAGGAGGAGTTGGAGCGCGATCGACCACGGCGAGCCCCAGAAATGGCGAAAGACCGACCCTAACTGTTCATCGGCGACGGTGGCCGCGGCGACGTAGAGCGAGTAGGTCACGATCCGACCGACCATGAACGCCGCCGTGAGCGCAAGAATTCGCAGTTCGAGGAGTCCGGCCGCACAGAAGAGCTGCGCCGACGGCAACGGTGAGAGGACGAAGATCCCAAAGATGACCGCGAGGTTCGCTCGACGTCCGACGAGACGTTGCTCTATTGATTCGAGATTCGCCCGGTATCGCGGGGGGAAACGGTAACGGAGTCGTCGCGCCGCGTGCGCGAGTAGGAACCGACCGGCGCCGGCGGCGACGACACCCAGGGCGACGAGGGCGAATGAGTTCAAGTGCCAAGAGAGCCGCGCCACGACTAGCAGCGACCACGTGGGAGGTCCGAAGGCCGGGAGAAGATTCACCCCAAAGACGATGAGGGCGATGAAGAGGTACCTCACGACGTCAGCCCCGTTGCCACACCTCCAGTCTGGCGCACCGACCGGCGCAACGCGAGGGACCTGTCCGAGGTGCTGACCTCGTCACTGGGCCTGAGCACCGACGCCGTTACGTCGACAACGGCGCGTTCCCGAGGGAACGCGCCGTTGTCGACGTACTGAACGGTTACTACTACTTGACCGGAGGAGCTCCAAGAGCCTTGAACGAGGCCTTGCGCACGCTGATGGCCGCCTTGATCGAAGCGT
>JAYVNV010000145.1:0-3509 GCA_043758265.1 Acidimicrobiaceae bacterium | reverse complement strand
GCGACGCGCGCGTCAGCACCGATGCGCGAGCTGGTCGCCTCGACAGTGGCCACCTGGGCGAACTCACCGACAATCACGTCATTCAAGACGGCGTTGGGACCAATCCGGGCGCCACGTTCCACGACGCAGTGGCCCTTCAATACGGTGCCCGGTAGCAACGAGACCTCGGGCGCCAGTTCAACGTCGGCATCGATGTAGGTGTTCTCGGGACTCCACATGATGACACCGCGACCCATCCACTTCTCGTTGATGCGACCACGCAAGACCGCCTCGGCGCCGGCCAGCTGTACCAGGTCGTTCACGCCGGTCGCCTCGATCGGGTCGTCGAGCAACAGCGACTGCGTGACGTGACCGGCCTCGTGCAAGACGGCGATGAGGTCAGTCAGGTAGTACTCGTGCTGCGAGTTCTGGCGGCCGACGCGTCGCAGGGCCGGCCCGAGCAGGCTCGCGCGCACGACCATGATTGACGTATTGATCTCGGTGATGAGCCGCTCATCTGGCGTCGCGTCGCGCTCCTCGACGATCCTCGACAGCGCACCACTCCTGGCGTGCACGACTCGTCCGTAGCCCGAGGGGTCGTCGAGCGAGGCCGTGAGGACCGTCAGCGCGGCGTCACTCTCGCGGTGCACGCCTAGGAGCCGCGCGATGGTGGCGCTACGAAGCAGCGGCGTGTCGCCCGGCAGAATCAGGACATCTCCGTCGGAGGCACCAAGTTCGTCGTCGATCGTCGGCAGCGCCACCGAAACGGCGTGGCCCGTACCCAACTGCTCGTTCTGTTCGACGAACATCAGTTTCACGTCGGCGCGGGCCCGCTCCGTCAGCGCCTTTTCGACCCACGACGCGCCGTGACCAACCACGACGACCGTCGCTCGGACGTCCTCGTGCGAGGCCGCGTCAAGGACGTAGAGCACCATCGGTCGACCGCAGAGGTGGTGGAGGGGCTTCGGACGCGTCGATCGCATCCGCGTGCCCTCGCCCGCGGCGAGCACGACGACGCAGGTTGGGCGGTTCACTCCCACATCCTTAGCATTTACCCCCTACGATTCCAAACGTGACGGACTCTGACTACGACGAGTTCTCGTACTTTCACGAGAATCTAAGCGAATGGAATCTTCTCGTTCCCGTGCCGAGTGTCCAACGATTCTTCGTGAGCGTCGACGGACTACGCCAACTAAGCGGACTGCGCTGGGGTGATGACGATCCCGAACTCATCCTCCTGCACGGCGGCGCTCAGAACGCCCACACCTACGACACGCTCGCACTCGCGCTCGCTCGTCCATTGCTCGCGCTTGATCTGCCCGGCCACGGCCACTCCGACCCCTCGCCCTATCCCCCGTCGGCAATTGCGAGTCACGCGCTGGACGTCGAACAGGCGCTCGAGCAACTCGTTGTGGGCCCGCGCGCACTGGTGGGGATGTCACTCGGTGGACTTACCGCACTGTTGGTCGCCCACGACCGACCGGACCTCGTGTCGTCACTCGTCCTCATCGACATCACGCCCGGCGTCAACGCCGAAAAGGCGCGCCACATCACCGACTTCGTCAACGGTCCGACATCATTCGATGACTTCAACGCCCTACTGGCGCGCACCATCGAGCACAATCCCACCCGAAGCGTCTCGTCACTTCGTCGCGGAATCTTGCACAATGCGCTTCGACGCGACGACGGCACGTGGGTGTGGCGCCACCAACAGCACGGGCCCTCTTCGTTAACCGCCCCCGACGCCGGCGACCTCTGGGGCAAGCTTTCGGAACTTTCTATGCCGGTGACGTTGCTGCGCGCGATGGGACGCGGCTCGGTCGTCGACGACCGCGACGAGGCCGAGTTCCTTCGTCAATTGCCCGGCGCACGAGTTGTGCACGTCGAAAACAGTGGCCATTCGATTCAAGGTGACCAGCCCCTGGTACTCGCGGCACTGTTGAATCGATTCTGTTTCACGACGTAGTGGCTGGCGGGGGAGGGCTCGAACCTCCAACCTACGGATTCAAAGTCCGTCGTTCTGCCAATTGAACTACCCGCCACTGCCGGTTTTGTGGCAATCTTCAGAGATTCTTAGCGAATGACTGGAGTTGCATTACACCAACCAGCAACACTAGAGCCTGTAGACCCATTCTGAGGACGTCGCGCCGTGAACTCCGCACCATCAACTAACTCCTACATTGCGATCGTCGACGACGACGCGGCCATCCGCTCAGCCCTTGGTCGGGCCCTGCGCATGGAGAATTACGACGTAGAGCTCTTCGAGGACGGACTGAGTGCCTTGAAGGCAATTCAACTGCGCGCACCGGACGCCATCGTGCTTGATCTCCAGTTGCCTGACGTCGATGGACTCGAGATCTGTCGGCGCATCCGCCGTTCGGGTGACGCGACGCCGATTCTGATGCTCACTGCGCGCGACGCGGTCAACGACCGGGTGGCCGGCCTCGACGTCGGAGCTGATGACTATCTCGTCAAGCCCTTCGACCTGGCGGAGTTGCTGGCGCGCCTGCGCGCGCTGCTTCGCCGCCACAACCAGAGCGAGGGCGACGGCGTTGTCCTTCGCTTCGAGGACCTACAACTCAGTCCTCCGACGCGCGAAGTGCACCGCGGCCCGCGCGCCGTTGAACTGACCAAGATCGAGTTCGACCTACTCGAGCTCTTCCTCCAACACCCCCGTCAGGTGCTGACTCGCGACCAGATCCTCGACCTGGTGTGGGGCTACAACTTCGACTCCGGCACCAACTCACTGGCGGTCTACATTGGCTACCTTCGACGCAAGCTCGAAGAGGCCGGTGAACAGCGACTGATCCAAACGGTGCGCGGAGTGGGCTACGCACTTCGAACCACGTGACCTTTCGATCGCGCGTCATCACCGCCACCGTGGCCGCCGCCGCAATCGCGGTCGTGCTCGCCTGCTTCGCCTCCTACCTCACCACACGCAACTCGTTAATCCACTCGGTCGACGAATCGCTCAGCGCTCAGGCGACGTCGCCGGGCAGTGCCGAAGATCCCCACTACGGCGCAGGTTTCTTCCTCGTGTTACCGAACGGCCAGACGCTCCCCGCCTCGAAGATTCCGATTAGCGCGACTCTCCTCAATATTGCTAAGGGCAACGGTGCGCAGGCGTTTGAGACCGTTGCGGTGAAGGGTCACAACTACCGCGAACTAATCGTGCCGCTCCCGAAGGGGGCCCTCTGCAGCGCAACGACCGACGTCTGCATTACGAGGACCACGTCGGCCGAGCTCTTTATCTCCGACATCACCGGACAGGTCAATCAACTGCGCAACCTCGTTCGAACGCTGTTGTTCGTCGCGTTCGGCGGACTTTTACTGGCGCTGGCACTCGGTCTCTTGCTCGCGCGCGCCGCACTTCGTCCACTGGAAGAGGTGACCGACGAAATCGAGGAGGTCGCGACGACCAACGACATGGGCTATCGCCTCGTGGAGGGCGAGGCCGACGAGCTCGGACGGCTGCGCCGCGTCTTCAACCGACTGCTCTCCACCGTTGAGAGCAGCCAGATCCTGCAGCG
>JAYVNV010000144.1:0-10871 GCA_043758265.1 Acidimicrobiaceae bacterium | reverse complement strand
GGATCTTGAAGGCGAGGGCCGAGAACGGCTCGTCGTCGGAGGGCTTTCGCTCGATGACCTCGTCCTTGCCCGGCTTGGTGCCGAGCGTCGGCGGGAGGTCGATCGGCGAGGGGAGGAAGTCGACAACGGCGTCGAGCATTGGCTGGACGCCCTTGTTCTTGAAGGCCGAGCCGTTGAGGATCGGCACGCAGATGCCTTCGAGGGTGCCACGGCGCAGCGCACTTCGGATGTCCGAGGTTGCGATCTCCTCGTCCCCGAGGACCTTCTCCATGAGATTGTCGTCGAAGGTCGTGAGGATGTCGAGCAGCTTCACGCGGTACTCGTTGGCTTGAGCCAGGTACTCGTCGGGGATCTCGATGACCTCGACCTTTTCGCCGTGCTCGTCGTGGTGGATCGTGGCGGTCATCGAGCAGATGTCGATGATGCCCAGGTAGTTGCCCTCGGCACCGATCGGCAACTGGATAACGGCCGGCACGCAGTCGAGGCGGTCCTCGATCATTGCGACGCAGCGAAAGAAGTCCGCACCGATTCGGTCCATCTTGTTGACGAAGCAGATGCGCGGGACGTTGTACTTGTTGGCTTGGCGCCAGACGGTCTCAGTCTGGGGCTCGACGCCGGCGACGGCGTCGAAGACCGCGACGGCCCCGTCGAGCACTCGCAAGGAGCGCTCGACCTCGACGGTGAAGTCGACGTGGCCGGGGGTGTCGATGATGTTGATGCGGTAGCCGTTCCAGTAGGTCGTCGTGGCGGCCGAGGTGATTGTGATGCCGCGCTCTTGCTCTTGGACCATCCAGTCCATCGTCGCGGCGCCCTCGTGGACCTCACCGATCTTGTAGTTCTTGCCCGTGTAGAAGAGGATGCGCTCAGTCGTGGTTGTCTTGCCGGCGTCGATGTGCGCCATGATGCCGATGTTTCGAACTTTGTCCAGGGAGATGGCGCGGGCGGTCATTTCAAATCCTTCTGTGGTTACCAGCGATAGTGCGCGAAGGCCTTGTTGGACTCGGCCATTTTGGCCACGTCCTCACGACGCTTCACCGCAGCACCGACTCCGTTACTCGCGTCGATGATCTCGTTCGCGAGCCGTTCGGCCATGGTCTTCTCACGACGCTTCTTCGCGAAGTCCGTCAGCCAGCGAATTGCCAATGTTGTCGCGCGGCGCGGGCGAACTTCCATCGGAACCTGGTACGTGGTGCCGCCGACTCGACGGCTCTTCACCTCGAGCTCGGGGCGAACGTTCTCCAAGGCGCGCTTGAGCGTCGCGACGGGGTCGGTGCCGGTCTTCTGCTCGACCTGCTCCAGCGCGGTGTAGACAATGCGCTCGGCGATGGTGCGCTTGCCACGCTCGAGAATCTTGTTGGTGAGCTGGGTCACCAGGACCGATTTGTAGATCGGGTCGAGGGGCACTTCACGACGGACGGCGGGACCTTTACGAGGCATTGCTTACTTCTCCCTCTTCGCGCCGTAACGACTACGGGCCTGCTTGCGGTCGCGAACACCAGAGGTGTCGAGCGCGCCGCGGATGATCTTGTAGCGCACCCCGGGGAGGTCCTTCACACGCCCGCCACGCACGAGCACAATCGAGTGCTCCTGGAGGTTGTGGCCGACGCCCGGGATGTAGGCCGTGACCTCAACGCCCGAGGTCAGGCGCACGCGGGCCACCTTTCGCAGGGCTGAGTTCGGCTTCTTCGGAGTGACCGTGTGGACGCGGGTGCACACGCCACGACGCTGCGGGGCCCCCTTCAGGGCCGGCGTCTTCGTCTTGGAAACCTTGTCCTGTCGGCCCTTTCGGACCAACTGTGCGATTGTGGGCACGCGGAACCTCTTCTAGTTGAACTTCATTCTTAAAGCGCGCCAGTTACTTCGACACGCGGACTGTCAATCCTACGACAAAACACCCATCAACGGCAAGCCCGTAACCGCGGGGGCCAGTAGCGCGCCCGACCGTTAGACAGCGCGCCCGCCCAACTCGTCCTCGGGGTGGGCGGCGTCGTTCTCGGGCAGTGCTGACTCGTCGTAGGTGGCCGTGCCGATGTTCTGGAAGGCCGACAGGTCGGCACTGAATGAGTCGTCACCGCTCAGTTCGCCCAGCAAACTCGCCAGGTCGAGGTCGTCGTCGGAGACCTGAGCCCAGGCGGGCAGCAGTTCAGCGTCGGGCATGTCGAGTCGCAGTTCCTTGCGGTTGTAATACCCGAGACCCGAACCGGCCGGGATCAGCTTGCCGATGATGATGTTCTCCTTCAGACCGATGAGGTGGTCGCGCTTGCCCTCGATGGCCGCCTCGGTCAGCACGCGGGTGGTCTCTTGGAAGGAGGCCGCCGAGAGCCACGAGTCGGTCGCGAGGGAGGCCTTGGTGATGCCCATTAACTGGGCCCGGCCATCGGCCGCCTCCTTGCCGTTCGCTTCGATGTCGTCGTTGGTGTCGTTGAAGAGCTTCACGTCAACCATCGCGCCGGGCAGCCACAGGGACTCCCCCGCGTCGACGATCTGGACGCGACGCGTCATCTGTCGAACGATCAGCTCGATGTGCTTGTCGTGGATCGACACGCCCTGGTCGCGGTAGACGTTCTGGACCTCTTCGACCAAGTACTGCTGGGTCTCGCGAGTGCCTCGGAACTTCATCATCAGCTTCGGGTCGAGCGGACCGTCGTGCAGCGGCGTGCCGACCTCGACCTCTTGGCCGTCCTCGATCAACAGGTGGCGAGCGATGGAGATCGACTCCTCCTGCAGCTCGCCGTCGTTGCCCACGACGGTGACCTTGCGCTCGCGACCAATGAGCTCGACGCGAACGGCGCCCGAGAACTCCGCGACCTTCGCGGCGCCCTTGGGAGTACGGGCCTCAAACAGCTCCACCACGCGCGGCAGGCCGTGGGTGATGTCGCTCTCGGTCACGCCACCGGAGTGGAACGTCCGCATGGTGAGCTGGGTTCCCGGCTCGCCAATGGACTGCGCGGCGATGACGCCCACGGCCTCACCCAGCTCGACGAGCTGGTGGGTGGCGAGTGAGAGTCCGTAGCACGCGGCGCAGACGCCCTGGACGGCGTCGCAGGTCAGGGTCGTTCGAACGCGAACGCGCCCGACGGCGGAGTCCTCACGCAGTCGCTCGACGTCGTCGACCATCAGCATGGTGCCGGCGGTGAGCGTCGTGGCGTCCGAGAGCGTTACGTCCTCGGCGAGGACGCGACCCCACAGCTTGGTCTCCAAGTGCGCGCGCTGGCCACGGGTGTCCGGGGCGACGTGTTCGATCCACATGCCGCGCAGCGTCCCGCAGTCAAACTCCTTCACGATGAGCTCCTGGGCGACGTCGACGAGTCGACGAGTCAGGTAGCCCGAGTCGGCGGTGCGAAGCGCGGTGTCACCGAGGCCCTTGCGGGTACCGTGCGTCGAGATGAAGTACTCGAGGACCGAGAGGCCCTCGCGGAACGACGACTTGATTGGTCGAGGGATCATCTCACCGCGCGGGTTGGACACGAGGCCCTTCATGGCGGCGATCTGGCGGATCTGCTGGCTGTTGCCACGCGCCCCCGAGTCGACCATCATGCGAATCGGGTTGTCGAACTTGGCGTTCATGGCGCGGTCAGTGGCGTCACCGACCTCCTTGTTGGCGTTCGTCCAGATCTCGATTTCCTGCTGACGGCGCTCGTCGTCGACGATGACGCCGCGGCGGTAGTTGGTCTCGACCTTGGCGGCCTGCTCCTCGTACTTGTTCAAAATCGTCGCCTTCTCCGACGTCGTGACGACGTCGTCGATGGAGATGGTGAGTCCCGACCTAGTGGCGTAGCGAAAGCCCAACGACTTGATGGCGTCGAGCGACTCGGCGACTTCCTGGCGACTGAAGCCACCCGAGATCTCCTCGACGATCGTGCCGATCGGCGTGGCGTTCTTGCCAATGAGCTCATTCACGTAGCGGAAGCTGAACGGCAGCGCCTCGTTGAAGAAGACCCGACCCGGTGTCGTGAACAGTGAACGGCTCGCGCCCTTCACCTCGACGCCGGCCGCCTCTAAGCGCGCATCCAGTGACGAACCTTCGAGGGGCCGAATCTGGATGGGCGTTCGAATGCCGATTGATCGGTCAGCGAGGGCGTTCTCGATCTCATACACGTGGCGAAAGACCGGTGGGTTCTCTAACTCCTGGTCGGCCGGCAGCGTCAGGTAGTACGCACCGAACACCATGTCCTGGGCCGGCTCGGTGATGGGACGGCCAGTCGCGGGGGTGAAGATGTTGTTGGTCGAGAGCATCAAGATTCGAGCCTCCGCCTGGGCCTCGGCGGAGAGCGGCACGTGCACGGCCATCTGGTCACCGTCGAAGTCGGCGTTGAACGCCTTGCAGACGAGCGGGTGGATCTGGATGGCCTTGCCGTCGACCAGCACGGGCTCGAAGGCCTGGATGCCGAGTCGGTGAAGGGTCGGGGCGCGGTTAAGCAGCACGGGGTGCTCGCGGATGACCTCTTCGAGGACGTCCCACACCACGGCCTTGCGCCGCTCGACCATGCGCTTGGCGCTCTTGATGTTCTGGGCCATCTGCGTCTCGATGAGACGCTTCATAACGAAGGGCTTGAACAGCTCGAGTGCCATCATCTTGGGCAGACCGCACTGGTGCAGCTTGAGCTGGGGTCCAACCACGATGACCGATCGGCCAGAGTAGTCAACGCGCTTGCCGAGCAGGTTCTGACGGAACCGGCCCTGCTTGCCCTTCAACATGTCCGAGAGACTCTTGAGCGGTCGGCCGCTCTGTCCGGCGACCGGCCGTCCACGACGGCCGTTGTCGAACAGCGCGTCCACGGCCTCTTGGAGCATGCGCTTCTCGTTGTTCACGATGATGTCGGGCGCGCCGAGGTCGAGCAGTCGCTTCAGTCGGTTGTTGCGGTTGATAACGCGCCGATAGAGGTCGTTGAGGTCCGAGGTCGCGAATCGGCCACCGTCGAGCTGCACCATCGGGCGCAGGTCCGGAGGGATCACGGGGACGGCCTCGAGGATCATGGCGCGCGGGTCGTTCAGGCGCCGACCCTGGTCGTCGCGGCGGTTGAAGGACTGCACGATGGCGAGGCGCTTCAAGAACTTCGCGTGACGCTGCGCGCTGAGCGGCTTGCGGCCGTCCTTCGCGTCGATCATCTCGCGCATGACCTTCTCTTCCTGGTCGAGGTCCATGCGATCAATCAGTTGCAGGATCGCGTCGGCGCCCATGCCCCCCTCGAAGTACTCGCCGTAACGAAAGTCCATCTCGCGGTACAGCACCTCGTCCTCGATGATCTGACGCGAGTGCAGACCCTCGAAGGTGTCGAAGGCCTGCTTGGCCAGTTCGCGCTCTTCGGCGAAGCGCGAACGCACACCATCGAGCTCCTTCTCGGTCCCGCGCTGCAACGCGCGCAGCTCGGACTCCTTCGCGCCGTCGGCCTCGAGCTTGACGGCCCGGACCTCGATCTCCTTCAACTTGTTGTCGAGCGCCTTGACCTCGCGCTCGGCGATCTCGAGGATCTCCTCGGCGAGGCCTTGGCGAAGCTCGGCCAGTTCCCCGTGGCGCTTGTCGACGTCGACGAAGGTGACCATGTGGGCGGCGAAGTAGATGACCTTCTCCAACTGTTTGGCCTTCAGCTCCTCCTTGGGGGCGGTGCCCATGAGGAGATAGGCCAGCCACGATCGCGTGCCACGCAGGTACCAAATGTGCACGACCGGCGCCGACAGCGCAATGTGGCCCATGCGGTCACGACGGACCTTGTCACTGGTGACCTCGACGCCGCAGCGCTCGCAGACAATTCCCTTGAAGCGCACGCGCTTGTACTTGCCACAGGCACACTCCCACGCCTTCTGCGGTCCGAAGATCTTCTCGCAGAACAGGCCGTCCTTCTCCGGACGCAGGGTGCGGTAGTTGATTGTCTCGGGCTTCTTCACTTCTCCCGAGGACCAGCTACGGATGTTTTGGGCGGTCGCGAGACCGATGCTCAGTTCGTCGAACTGATTGACGTCTAGTGGACTCATGACAACTTCCTTTCGGCGGCACGACGAGCGTCCTCTTCGTCACTGCCGCGCTCGGGCCGACTGATGTCGATGCCCAACTCGCGCGTGACTGAGAAGAAGTCCTCTTCGGTGTCGGCCAGGTCGACGTGGGCGCCAACTTTGTCGCGCACCTCCACGTTCAAACAGAGCGACTGCATTTCCTTGATGAGCACCTTGAACGATTCGGGGATTCCCGGCTCGGGCAGGTTCTGGCCCTTCACAATCGCCTCGTAGGCGCGCTCGCGACCCTTCATGTCGTCGGACTTGACCGTCAACAGCTCCTGTAACGCGTAGGCGGCGCCGTAGGCCTCGAGAGCCCAGACTTCCATCTCGCCGAAGCGCTGACCACCGAACTGCGCCTTGCCACCGAGTGGCTGGGCGGTGATCATCGAGTACGGTCCGGTCGAACGGGCGTGGATCTTGTCGTCGACCATGTGGGCCAGCTTCAAGATGTAGGCGTAGCCGACCGAGATCGGGCTGTCGTACACCTCACCCGTGCGACCGTTGTAGAGCGTTACCTTGCCATCGTTGTCACCGGCGAGCAGACGCTTGCCGTTCTGACCGTCGACGTTGAGGGTGGCGAAGGTCTGCTGGATCGTCGGCTTGTCCTTCGCGCGCTCGGTCTCGTCCCAGTGGGCGCCATCGAACGACGGCGTCGCCACGTAGACGGCCGGCTCAGTGCGCGGACGGGTCTTTCGGTAGGGGCGCGTCGCGACGTCGACCTGGTCGGCGTGACCGGCCGTGCCAACCGTCGAACTGACCTCGATGCCGGCCCACCCGTGACGGGCGGCGTAACCGAGGTGGCTCTCGAGCACTTGGCCCACGTTCATTCGACTCGGCACGCCGAGCGGGCTGAGGATGATGTCGACCGGGGTGCCGTCTGACATAAAGGGCATGTCCTCTTCGGGCAGAATCTTCGAGATGACGCCCTTGTTGCCGTGGCGTCCGGCGAGCTTGTCGCCCTCAGAGATCTTGCGCTTCTGGGCGACGTAGACCTTCACCAGCTGGTTCACGCCCGGCTGCATCTCGTGATCCTCGTCGCGGCTGTAGACCTTGACGTCGATGACCTTGCCGGACTCACCGTGGGGAACCTTCAGTGAGGTGTCACGAACCTCGCGGGCCTTCTCACCGAAGATCGCGCGCAGTAGTCGCTCCTCGGGTGACTGCTCAGTCTCACCCTTTGGCGTGACCTTGCCCACGAGAATGTCGCCGGGCTGGACTTCAGCGCCGATGCGCACGATGCCGAGGTCGTCGAGGTCCGCGAGGATGTCGTCGGGCAGGTTCGGGATGTCGCGGGTGATCTCCTCGGCGCCGAGCTTGGTGTCACGCGCGTCGATCTCGTACTCCTTCACGTGGATTGACGTCAGGACGTCGTCGCGAACGAGGCGCTCGTTCAAGATGATGGCGTCCTCGTAGTTGTAGCCCTCCCACGGCATGTAGGCCACGAGCAGGTTCTTGCCGAGCGCGAGCTCCCCGTTGAACGTGGAGGTGCCGTCGGCCAGTAGGTCGCCTTCAACAACGGTCTCGCCACCGAAGACGAGCGGCTTCTGGTTGATCGACGTGTCCTGATTCGAACGGCGGAACTTATTGAGGTTGTACTGCTTCTTGCCCAGCGCATTGCCGTAGCGGTCGGTGACGTCCTTGCCGTACTCGACAACGATTCGGTCACCCGAGACCATCTTCACGACGCCGTCGCCCTCGGCGATCAGCACGTCGCCGGAGTCGAGCGCGGCGCGCGCCTCCATCCCGGTGCCGACGAACGGCGCCTCGGGCATGATGAGAGGCACAGCCTGCTTTTGCATGTTGGCGCCCATCAAGGCGCGCTGAGCGTCGTCGTGCTCGACGAACGGGATCAGCGACGTGGCGACGGAGATGATCTGCTTAGTCGAGACATCCATCAACTCGACCTCGTCGGGCTTGACGAAGTCAATCTCGGACGTCGTCGACGACGACTTGTTGGAGGAGCCGACGCGCAGTCCGGTCCCGACCGGGCCACGGCGAACCAGCACGCGCTCGGCGCGAATGACGCCCTTCTCATCGACCTCGGTGTTGGCCTGGGCGATGACGAAGCGCTCTTCCTCGTCGGCCGTGAAGTACCTGATCTCACCGGTGACCTTGCCACTGGTCACGACGCGGTACGGCGTCTCGATGAAGCCGTATTCGTTGATGCGTGCGTAGTTGGCGAGGTAGCCAATGAGCCCGACGTTGGGGCCCTCTGGGGTCTCGATCGGGCACATGCGGCCGTAGTGCGAGGAGTGGACGTCACGAACTTCGAGGCCGGCGCGCTCACGCGACAGACCGCCCGGTCCCAGCGCCGAGAGACGGCGCTTGTGCGTCAGTCCCGACAGCGGGTTGTTCTGGTCCATGAACTGACTGAGCTGCGAGGTCGCGAAGAACTCCTTGATCGCCGACATCACGGGGCGGATGTTGATAAGGGTCTGGGGTGCGATCGCCTCGACGTCTTGGGTGTTCATACGCTCGCGCACGACACGCTCCATGCGCGACAGTCCGGTGCGCAGGGCGTTCTGGATCAGTTCACCGACGCTGCGAATGCGGCGATTGGCGAAGTGGTCCTGGTCGTCGATGTGGTACGTGGTCTCTTTGGCCGTGCGGTCACGGGCCAGGTTCAAAAGATACGTGGCGGTCGCGAGGACTTCGGCCTTCGACAGCACGTGCATCTGGAGGTTCGGTCGCTCGAGGAGGTCGCCGAACAGTTCGACGTTCTTCGCCACTTCGTCGCCGAGCTTGCGGTCAAGCTTGTAGCGGCCGACGCGGCTGAGGTCGTAGCGCTTCTCGGAGAAGAAGGCACCCTCAAAGTACTGACGGGCCGCTTCGATGGTCTGCACCTCGCCGGGGCGGGCCCGACGGTAGATCTCGAGCCACGCGGTCTCTTGGCTGGCGCGCAGGAAGTTCTCGGGGGTGTCTTCGAGGTTGTACTTGTCCATGTGCTTGGCGATCTCGAGGTGAGCCTTCTTCCAGTCCACGTGGAACTGGTCCTCTAAAAAGTCGAAGTGGGCGACGAAGCGCTCAAAGAAACCCTCGTCCATGGCGGTGTCGAGGGCCCGAAGCAGCGTGAAGATCGAGATGCGACGCTTGCGCGCGATACGCGCGCCGGCGTTGGCCGCCTTGTTCTTCTTCTCCTCGAGGTCGACCTGGAGCCACTCCCCGCGGCTCGGGTGAATAGTCCCTTCAAAGGCGACCTTCTCGTCCTTGCCCGGCTGGAACAAGACGCCCGGCGAGCGCACCAACTGCGAGACAACGACCCGCTCGGTGCCGTTGATGATGAAGGTGCCCTGCTCGGTCATGATCGGGAAGTCACCCATGAAGACGGTCTGTTCCTTGATCTCACCGGTCTCGGAGTTCAAAAAACGTGCGCGCACGAAGATGGGTTGGGAGTACGTCGTGGCGCGTTGACGGCACTCTTCGACGGTAAATTTAGGAGGACTCTTCAGGTCGGCGTCGTCGGGATCGAACTCGAGTTCGAGCGAGAGACGACCGGTGAAGTCGCTGATCGGCGAGATGGCATCGAAGGCCTCACGCAGTCCTTGCTTCATGAAAAGGTCGAAGCTGTCTCGCTGTATCTCCAAGAGATTTGGTAGCGGGTGGGCTTCGCCCAGGGCCGAAAAATTAAAGCGTTCGGGGCTAGTGGACCGAGACGTCAACGGTCTATCCTCCGTGTAAGTGGGTGGCTACTGCAGGCGATTGCCCTGACCACGTACAAAACGGCGTCAGGGGATGACAAAGTTGAGTGCACGGCCACGGTCTTACAACTCTAGCGGTTAAATCGGAGAACGCGCAAGTGGCGCTCCCCACTTCGAGGACACGCGGCCGTCGGGACGGTTGCGCTCACCCTAGACAGGATACGAGCCCCCGTCAAGGACACTACCGAGTGAAAAAATGTCCCGGCCGGCACGGCGGCCGGGACATCCCTCAAACGCTGAGAACTACTTCACTTCCACTGTGGCACCCGCGGCCTCGAGCGAAGCCTTGGCCTTGTCGGCGTCGGCCTTCGAGACCTTCTCCAATACCGGCTTGGGCGCACCGTCGACGAGGTCCTTCGCTTCCTTCAGTCCCAGGCTGGTCAGCGCACGCACTTCCTTAATGACCTGAATCTTCTTCTCGCCACCCGCGATGAGGATGACGTCGTAGTCACTCTTCTCCTCGGCGGCACCCGCGTCAGCGGCTCCGCCGCCCGCGCTGGTCGGTGCGGCAGCCGCGGCCGGTGCCGCGGCGCTCACGCCGAACTTCTCTTCAAACTCCTTTAAGAGTTCGCTTAGCTCGATGACGGACAACTCCGCGATGCCATCGAGAATCTGCTCCTTGGTGAGGGTTGCAGCCATGGTGATTCCTTTCTTCTCTTCGTTTCGTACTGCCTTGATTTGGGTACTGCGTTAACTCAGGTACTGCGTTTACTCGGTTACTGCCGTTCGTTAGTCAGGGGGCCGGTTCGCTCGCTGGCTTGTCGGAAGGTGCCTCGGTGGTGTCGGCCTCGGGTTCGGTGAGCGCCGCCTCTTCGACTGCGGGAGCCACGGGGCTTGCCTCGGGTTCGGTGGGCGCCGCCTCTTCGACTGCGGGGGCCTCGGGGATTGCCTCGGGTTCGGTGGGCGTCGCCTCTTCGACTGCGGGCTCGACGACCGCGGGTTCCTCAACGACGGACTCGGCGACTACGTCAGCGCCATCGCTGCTCACTGGCGCGCTAACTTCCTCGACTCCGGTGGTTGTCTCGGCGATTGCCTCGACCGCCTCCGCAGCTGGGGTCACGACGCCACCCTTGGCGTCGATCAAGGCCGCCAGTCCGTAGGCCAAGCTCTGTGGGACAGCCTTCAGCAGCGACGCGAACGTGCGCATCGGCGAGGCGAGCAGACCGGCGAACTGGGCCA
>JAYVNV010000143.1:0-3542 GCA_043758265.1 Acidimicrobiaceae bacterium | reverse complement strand
CCGTCTCGCGCACGAACAAGCACATCTCGGCTCAGATCATCGACGACGTCGCCGGACGCACGCTCTGTGCGGCCTCGTCCGTCGAGGCGGCCCTCAAGAAGAGTTCCGGTGGCAACATCGATGGAGCCAAGGCCGTCGCGGACGTACTCGCGACGCGCGCTAAGCAAGCCAACATCACCACCGTGGTCTTCGACCGCGGTGGCTTCGACTACCACGGGCGCGTCGCGGCATTCGCCGACACCCTGCGCGCCGCCGGACTGGAGTTCTAATGAGTGAAGAAGTATTCGAAGAGCGCACCATCAAGGTAAACCGCGTCTCGAAGGTCGTGAAGGGTGGACGTCGTTTCTCGTTCACCGCCCTCATGGTCATCGGCGACGGCAAGGGCCGCGTCGGCCTCGGTTACGGAAAGGCCAAGGAGGCCGGTCTCGCTGTTCAAAAAGGCATCGAAGAGGCGCGCAAGAACATGTTTGACGTCCCCCTCGCCGGCACGACCATCGTCTACCCGGTGCTCGGTGCCTCGGGTGCCGGACGGGTCCTGATGAAGCCGGCCGCCCCCGGTACGGGCGTCATCGCCGGTGGCGCCGCGCGCGCCATCCTCGAGATGGCCGGCGTGAAGGACATCATCGCCAAGTCGCTCGGCTCGTCCAACGGCATCAACGTCGCGCACGCCACGATCGAGGGATTGAAGCAGTTGCGCCGTCCTGAGGAGATCGCCGCGTCGCGAGACAAGCCGGCCGAGCACGTCATCCCGAGTGGAACGCTGCGCGCCTACCGCGAGCTCCAGCGCGAGGGTGACCTGTTCAAGGTCACGGAGGCCTAGAGATGACCAAGCTAAAAGTGACCCAGATTCGCTCGGGCATCGCGACCAAGCCCAAGCACCGCGGGACCCTGCGCGCGCTCGGGCTGCGCGGCATTGGCCAGTCCAACGTGCTGCCCGACCGTCCCGAGATCCACGGGATGATTGCTCGCGTACCGCACCTCGTGAAAGTAGAAGAGGTCAACGAATGAAGTTGCACGATCTCAAATCGCCCGCGGGCTCGACGAAGCGCAAGAAAATCGTCGGTCGCGGCATCGCGGGCAAGGGTGGCAAGACCGCCGGACGTGGCACCAAGGGCCAGAAGGCCCGCCGCCAGATTCCGGCCGGCTTCGAGGGCGGACAGTTGCCGCTGCTCCAGCGCATCCCGAAGTTGAAGGGGTTCACTAACCCGTTTCGCGTCGAGTACACGCCCGTCAACCTGGACGCCCTGGTGGCGCTCGGTGAGAAGGACGTCACGCTGGACGTACTTGTGTCGCGGGGCCTAGCGCGCAAAAAGGACTTCGTAAAGGTCCTCGGTCGTGGTGAAATCTCCGGTGCGCTCAACGTCTCGGCCCACCGGTTCTCGGCGTCGGCCAAGGCCGCCATCGAAGCAGCCGGCGGCACGACGACGCTGGTGCCACTGCCCTTCGCTGTTCGCCCACCCGCGGCGGGCAATCAACACCAGAACCGATAGGGTTCGACCGTGCTACGGCGACTCGGCAACATCTTTCGCGTACCGGACCTTCGCAACAAGGTCCTGTTCACGATCGGAATAATCTGCCTCTACCAGCTCGGCGCTAACCTGCCGATCCCCGGTGTGAGCTGGAGCCAGGTCTCCCTCCTGCAGTCCAAGGCCGGCGCCAGTGGCGTGCTCGGATTTCTCAACCTGTTCTCGGGTGGGGCGTTGACGCGCCTCGCGGTCTTTGGCCTTGGGGTCATGCCCTACATCACGAGCTCCATCGTCATCCAGCTGCTCACGACGGTCATTCCCAAGTTGACCCAATGGCGTGACCAGGGCGCCGTCGGTCAAAAGAAGATCACCCAGACGACGCGCTATCTCACGATCGGCCTCGCGCTGTTGCAGTCGACCGGTCTCATCTACGCCTTCCACGGCCACGACCAGGCGCTGCTCGGCTTCAACATTGACCTCATCCCCAAGTTCAACCTCGCGCTCGGACTCTTCATGGTTGCGATCATGACCGCCGGCACGGCCTTCGTCATGTGGCTCGCCGAACTCATCACCCAGCGCGGCATTGGCCAGGGTATGAGTCTGCTCATCTTCGCCAACGTCGTGGCGGGGCTGCCCTCGGGTGGCAAGGCCGTCTTTAGCGAGGGCGGGCCGTTCAAATTTCTCATTATCTTCATTATCTCGATCGCCCTGCTGGTCCTCATTGTCTTCATGGACAATGGTCAGCGCCGTATCCCGGTCACCTTCGCTCGACGGGTCGTTGGTCGAAAAGAGATGGGTGGCAACTCGACGTACATCCCGCTGAAGGTCAACCAGTCGGGTGTAATTCCGATCATCTTCGCCTCGTCGGTCCTCTACATCCCGATTCTGATGTCGAACATCGTGCCCTGGGCCAGCTTCACGAACTTCGTCAACACTTCTCTGCACCCGACGAGTTTCTTCTACATCTTCTCGGACTTCATCCTCATCATGGCCTTCACGTTCTTCTACGTGTACATTGCCTTCGAGCCCCACCAGCAGGCTGAGATGCTGCGCCAGCAAGGTGGCTTCGTGCCGGGAATACGTCCGGGCATGCCGACCGAGAAGTACTTCGCCAAGATGCTCAGTCGAATCACGGTCGTGGGTGCGACGTTTCTCGCCTCGGTCGCGGTCGTGCCGAGCATCTTGATGGCGCTCTGGAACATCAACCGCTTCCCGTACTACGGCACCACGTTGCTCATCGCGGTGGGCGTCGCACTCGAGACAATGCGTCAGATCGACAGCCAGCTCATGATGCGCAACTACGAAGGTTTCCTGAAGCGATAACCATGTCGCCACGTCTAAATCTGATTGTCCTGGGCAAGCAGGGCGCGGGCAAGGGAACCCAATGCGCGAGGCTCGCGGTCGTCTACGCGATTCCCCACATCTCGACCGGGGACATCCTGCGCGCGGCGGTGAAGGCCGGCACGGCACTCGGCAACGAGGTCGCCTCGACGCTCGACGCCGGCGCGCTCGTCTCTGATGACCTCGTGAACCAGCTCGTCGAGGCGCGCTTCCGAGAACCCGACGCCCGGGGTGGGGGACTGCTCGACGGCTTTCCGCGCACGATTGGTCAGGCCGAGGCGCTTGACGCAATGCTGGGCGACGACGGCATCAAGCTCTGCATCAACCTCGACGTTGCGATTGAGCTGGTGACCGAGCGACTCTCGACGCGTCGAGTCTGCCAGGAGTGCGCAACGACCTACCGCGACACTGACGTTGAAGCCATCTCGGGCACCTGCTCTAACTGCGGTGGTGACGTCATCCAGCGCACCGACGACTACCCCGACGCGATCCGCCGGCGTCTCGAGACCTACGAACGCGACACGGAGCCACTGCTCTCCTTTTACGCGTCGCGCGGATTGTTGGTCACCGTAAAGGGCGACCAGTCACCCGACGATGTAACCAACGAAATCGTGGCCCTAGTGAGCGAACGGGGTCTCGCGTGAGACGCTCGAGCGACGAACTGAACAAGATGCGTAAAGCCGGCAAGGTCGTGGCCGAGATGCACGAGGCGACCCGCGCCGCGATTGCGCCCGG
>JAYVNV010000142.1:0-3545 GCA_043758265.1 Acidimicrobiaceae bacterium | reverse complement strand
GGGGCACGATCAGCAATACCGAAGCGAACACGCTGATGCTCGCCGCGCTTTGACGAAGTAGCAGTCCCAGTGCGAATCCGAGGAGCGACAACAAGGTGAGGTAGAGACCGGCCAACACGACAGAGCGCAGGACCGCAGGGTTGCTTAATGACGCCGTTGTTACGACACCTTGAAAGATCTTTTGGGCGATGAGAAAGGCCGCGAAACAGACCAGTTCGCCGACGACCACGATAGACAAGGTGACAACGATTATTTTGCTGGCAATCAGTCGCAATCGTTTGGGTACGGCCGTTAGTGTCGTTTGAATAGACCCCGACGAGTATTCGGTCGTGATAAACATCGCACCAATGACACCCACGGCGAACTGAGCGAGGATCGTTCCAACGAGACTTACCGAGGTCGGGTCGAAGGTTACGACTCGAATCGCGCTGAGTTGATGCCAGTTTTTGCGCGTGACAATCGCCACTAGGACACTGAGTCCTAACGTCAGGACGACCGTTGACACTACGCCAAGAATTGATGAGCGAACGGTCCGGAACTTGATCCACTCGGACTTCGTCGAGGCCAGCAACGTCGATTCGTTAGCCATTGACAGATTCCGTCTTCTTGGCGCCGAACTCAACGGCGTCGGCGGTCAAGTCCATGAAGACCTCCTCGAGTGAAGCTCGCTGCGGCGTGAGCTCAAAAATGGTCACCCCGATGCCGAAGGCTATTTCACCGACCTCATCGGACGTCAGTCCGCTCACGTTCAAGCCGTTGTCATTCATCTCATGCACAACGCCGTTGTTCGTGGTCAGCGCCGCCGTCAGCGCTTCGTGGTCGGACGCTCGTACGAGCACCGTACCCGCGACCGTCTTTGTCAGATCGTCCACTGAGCCTTGCGTGATGAACTTCCCCCTTCCAATGACGATGATCTGGTCAGCGCTGACTGCCATCTCACTCATCAGGTGCGAACTCACAAAGACAGTTCGGCCTTCGTTGGCCAGCGTTCGAAAAAAGTCACGAATCCACCTGATGCCTTCGGGGTCGAGACCGTTTACCGGTTCGTCAAAGAGGAGTACACCGGGGTCCCCCAACAGTGCACCAGCGATTCCGAGCCGTTGACTCATACCGAGAGAGAAACCGCCCACTTTCTTGTTGGCTACCGAACTGATGCCCACGAACTCAAGGACCTCATCAACGCGCGCCTTCGTGATTCGATTTGAGGCGGCCAGTGCCCGCAGGTGATTTCGAGCAGTTCGACCGGGGTGGACCGCTTTCGCGTCGAGCAATGCACCGACCTCGCGGAGCGGCTCTTTTAGCTCCGAGTAGCTTTTCTCGTTAATTGTCGCTCGACCCTTGGTCGGGTTGTCGAGGCCGAGGATGACGCGCATGGTCGTTGACTTTCCCGAACCGTTCGGTCCAAGGAATCCTGTGACGACGCCGGGCTGCACATCGAAGCAAAGATTATCGACCGCGAGCGTGCCTCCGTAGCGCTTGGAGAGATGGTCGACTTTTATCATTGTTCCTCTCAAGATTCTACTGAAGGGTCGCTCGCACCATTCCAGTGGCTCGATCGAGAAAACGTCGGCGAGGGTCTCAGGAACGAGCGCGGCGGGCCCGTTGACACGGTTCACAGACGCCGTTCACGGCCACGTGATGGCGATCGAGAAGGAAGCCGAAGGTCTTCTGCAGGTCCTTGCTCAGTGCGTCGAAGTGGAAGGCGGGAATCTCGAAGGTTTTGCCACACTCCTCGCACGTGAGGTGTCCGTGCACGGCGCCGGCAAGATGGTAAACCGCGGCGTGTTGATCGAGGTGCGAGTGGACGACAATCTGCAACTCCTCGAACTCGTCGAGAATCCGATAGACGGTCGACGGACTTACTTCCGGTTGGCGTTCTTGGACGGCGTGCGTGATCTCGTCAGCCGTCAAATGGCCCGGGGCGGCGACCAACACCTCGGCGACTGTGCGCTTAGCTACGGTCACCCTCCCGGCGGCGCCGCGAATAGCCGAGACGATCTCGTCGACATCGGAAACGGGCGCTGACATGGTTAGACACTATGTTGCCATAGAGCAATCCATGCCTAACCGATTGAGTCGTCTCGACCGGTGTTGCTAGAGCGCGTGGAGTCGAGCGATGATGGCCTCGGCCTCTTGGACGATTGTGCGCACGATGTCGCCCGCCGCAATGATGGTGTCGATTGCGCCGACTCCTTGACCAGCCGGGTAGCCCTCGCGACGTGGATCGACATTGGCCGTCAGTTCATCGCCTCCGAGGTGAAATGTTCCCTCAGCGAACGCGACGGCCAACTGGTCGGGGAACTTCTTAAGCAACGCTGGGTCCGCCTCGTAGCGGTCGGTAGTGTCATTGCGCAGCACTCGCATTGTCTTACCGCTAAAAGCACGAGAGATTACCGTGCCATCTTCAGCGGTATCCAGCAGTGACTCCTTGTATCCAATAACGGCGCGCGCCTCGGGCGTCGCAATGAAGCGCGTGCCGATCCATACCCCAACAGCGCCGAGCGAGAGCGCCGCGGCGAGTCCGCGACCGTCGAAAATGCCGCCGGCCGCGACCACTGGGATTGAATCTCCTACGGCGTCCACGATGAGGGGAACCAGAGGCATCGTGGCCACTGTGCCGGTGTGACCGCCCGCCTCGGTACCCTGAGCGACGACTAGGTCACAGCCTGCGTCGAGCGCCCGTCTGGCGTGCTCTACCTTGCCGCACATTGAAATCACGAGTACGTGGTGCTTGTGACAAAGATCGATGACGTGGCGAGGCACACCAAGGCCGGCGACGAATGTGCTGGCGCCACCTTCAATAAGCAACTCGACGTTTTGGGTCAGTGTTTCAGGGAAGGCAGTGAGCAGGTCGACGCCGAAGGGTCGTGCGGTAAGCGCCCGTGTTGCGGCGATCTCCACCGCGAGGCGTTCGCTCGACATCGTCGACGCTCCGAGGCAGCCGTAGCCGCCGGCCTCGGAGACCGCCGCGGTAAGTTGGTGATAGCTGACACCACCCATTCCAGCCAGCATGACCGGGTGTTCAATTTTAAGCAGGTCGGTTAATTTCGTCTTCATGGGACTCCTTCAAATACAAACTATCGAGGCGACCGCCAATTCTCGAATAATTCGCCCGCAAGTTAAGGTGATGAGCATCAGCGAAACGTTTCGCGTCGTTGATTCGACGAGAGAAGATGATTTGTGGTTCCTGAACTAATCGGGCCGATGCCCAAACGAGAGTTGTACTGGGTTTTTGGCGCGCTGATGCTCGGCATGCTCCTCGCCGCGCTCGACAGCACGATTGTCGCGACGGCTCTGCCCACGATTGTCGGCGATCTGCACGGGGCGAACCATCTCAGTTGGGTTGTCGTTGCCTACCTCCTCGCATCGACGGTGAGTACGCCATTGTGGGGAAAACTGGGCGACCTGCACGGGCGGAAAATCTACTTTCAGGCCGCCATCATTATCTTTCTCATCGGCAGCATGCTTTGTGGAGCCGCGCACAGCATGTTGACGTTGATTATCTTTCGCGCGGTCCAGGGGATTGGTGGTGGCGGACTGATGGT
>JAYVNV010000141.1:0-3566 GCA_043758265.1 Acidimicrobiaceae bacterium | reverse complement strand
GAAGCGCCATAGGCACTTACGTGAAGTCGAAGTTGTCACTGGTCTCGCATCGTGCGCCCTCCTCCTTGGCTTTCACTCTTAGCGGGTTGTCAATGGGCGTCTTTGCAGTGGTGACGATGAGCTAGTTGATTCTCGACTGAGGACTAAAAGTTTCATTGAGGCGCCGGGTTTTAGCGAAGAGACGTCGAAGTGAAGAGTGATCCAGTTACGACTCGGTACAACCTTGCGGCACCAGGGCGCTGTGGCGCTGCGCTGGTAAGGTTGCCGGGTTGCGATCTCTTAAAATCGCGGCGTCGCTGGCGAGAAGCCGACTGGTCGACTTCGATTGAGGAGCATTCATGAAGGTATTGGTACTCGGCGGTGACGGATTCTGCGGCTGGCCGACCTCGCTCCATTTGTCGGACATTGGCCACGACGTCACGATTGTCGACAATCTCAGCCGGCGCAACATCGACGTCGAGCTCGAGGTCGAGTCACTGACGCCGATTCGTCCGATGGGCGAGCGCGTGCGCGTGTGGAAGGAACTGACCGGCAAGGAGATCGGATTCGTGAACCTCGATCTCGCCGAGGAGTACGATCTCTTCGAAAACCTCCTGCGCGAGACGCGGCCCGACGCCGTGGTCCACTTTGGTGAGCAACGGGCCGCACCGTACTCGATGCGAAGCTCCAAGGCCAAGCGCTACACCGTTGACAACAACGTGCGTGGAACGCACAACGTATTGACCGCCATCGTGTCGTCCGGCCTCGACATCGCCCTGGTTCACCTAGGCACGATGGGCGTCTACGGCTACGGCTGGTCCGGTACTGCCCCAATCCCTGAGGGTTATCTCATGGTGAAGGTTCCGACGCCCGATGGGGAACTGGAACGCGAAATCCTGCACCCCGCCAACCCCGGTTCGGTGTACCACATGACCAAGACGCTCGACCAGCTGCTGTTCACCTTCTACGCGAAGAACGATCAACTGCGTATCACCGACCTTCACCAGGGAATTGTGTGGGGGACCCAAACGCCTCAGACCGCGCGCGACGAACGCCTGATCAATCGCTTTGACTACGACGGCGACTACGGCACCGTCCTGAATCGATTCTTGATGCAGGCGGCCATCGGCCACCCGCTGACCGTGCACGGCACTGGCGGACAGACCCGCGCCTTCATCCACATCCGCGACACGGTTCGCTGCATACAGCTCGCCCTCGAGAACCCACCCGAGAGCGGTGACCAGGTCTCAGTCTTTAACCAGGTCACCGAGACTTACCGCGTTCGCGAACTGGCTGAACTGATCTCGAAGGAGACTGGTGTCGAGATTGCGTACTTGCCGAATCCGCGCAAGGAGGCGGTCGAGAACGACCTCAACGTCAGTCGTGAACGTTTCCTAGCGCTCGGCCTCGATCCGACGTATCTCTCCGAGGGGCTGCTCGAGGAAATCCGCGACATCGCGCTGCACTACAAGGATCGAGCCGACTCAACAAAGATCATCGCGCGCTCGGTGTGGCGTCGGGGCATGGAGACGTCACCCGACCTCATCAAATGACGGGCACGCTCACAGCGTGCACCCGACGTGAAGAGTCGTGCATTGACGTTGATCTGGACGACCGGGCTTCGCGTTGGCGCGAGAAGGTGCTGTTCGCGCCCAACGGGTTCGTCGTCAGGAGTGGGTCGCAGCAACGGTGCGGACGTGTGAGAATAAGAGCGTGACAAAAATCTACGATTACGCGCGGCACCCGAGAATAGAAGAACGTCGCGCTTCGGGGCCGGTGAAGACGCGCGACATGCGTCTCGTGAACCATCCCAACATCTTCGTTCGATTAAACGCGAAATTTGGTCTGCGCATCACGCTGGTGGTCGGCACCATGTGGATGGCGTACGTGTTCACCATCATCGCGTTTTTTGCGCTGCCAGACGCAATCAAGCAGGGAACTTATTTTGTTATCGTGTGGCTCTCGAGCTCATTCCTCCAGTTGGTGCTGCTGCCGATCATCATCGTGGGACAGAACATCCAAGCGAAGGCCGCCGACAAGCGATCAGAAGACACTTACAAGGATGGCGAAGCAGTGTTAAAGGAGTCCGAGGAGATACAAAAGCACCTCCTCGCCCAAGACGAGGCAATCTCTAACATCCTGAAACGACTCGAGACGCTGGTGGCGAAGCTGGAACCCAAGTCGTAGGGGCTGGCACCACGAGGGAGTGATGTGACGACGATCACGACTGTGCTGAACGCCCACCGAGGCGCGGTGCTGCCAGTCGCGCGCTTCATCGTCGTCGCGGTCCCGCTGGTACTCGGCTTTCTCTATTGGCTGTTAGCGGTGCGATCGAAATCGAGTGGTCGAGGACGTTAAAAGTTCCTCCTACATTGCGCCTCCAGGCTCGGCGCAACGATCGACGACGTCAATCGACCAAAGCTCCTCAACGACAATCATCTCAGTCAACTCACGAACGTCTTTTCGACCGTCTTACGCGCGCACGGCCCCTCCGGCGTCTCAACTGAGCACAGATTGCCAGTCAGGCGCTGCATCCGCTGACCGCCGCACGTCGCATCTCGCACGGCGGGCGGATCGACTTGTTCCCCCGTCGACCGCTCGACGCCGCGTTAACTTGCCGAGAGTGACGCGGTCCTCTTCACCATCTACGACTACGTCGACTCAGTGAAGGGACCGGGCGACGAGACAGGGCGTGGACCATCGGGTCTTCGCTCCGATGCTGCTGCACTCGTTGGACAGAACGCCACGAAAAGGGCAGTCGTATGAAGGCTGGCGTGTTGTGACGTGGCGGAGCGGCCGTGCACACATCCGCCGGATGTCACGGCGAGCGGCCATGATGGAAGAGTGAGTAGAGCCTTGAGGTCACTGGGTGTGGTCGTCGGTACCGTCTGCCTAGCGCTCGGTAGCGTCGCGGGAGCCGCGGGACGTAACCCCGGCCTGCCCAACCCCGTGCGCACACCCGGCGCGACCAACTCACACGTGACGCAGGCCAACATCCACTCGACAATCTGCGTGTCGGGCTACTCGGCCTCGATACGGCCGCCCGAGTCCTACACCCAGCGGATTAAGTACCGCGAACTCGACAGCGGCTATAACCTGCGCGGCGACACTCGAGCGTCGGACTATGAGCTAGATCATTTGATTCCCCTCGAGGTCGGCGGCAGCCCGACGTCGGTAAAAAACCTCTGGCCTGAACCGTGGCTCACGACCTGGGACGCGGGCAAGAAGGATCGGCTGGAAAACCAGATGCACGAACTGGTCTGCGCGGGCGCGCTGTCACTGAGGGCCGCGCAGCACGTTCTTTCATCGAACTGGATTGCCGGCTACCAGAAGTACGTGCCGGGCTAGTCGCGCAGGAGGTCCTTCGCAATGGCGATGACCTGCATCTCATCGGTGCCGGCGTAGATGCGCAGGACTCGCGCGTCTCGGCTGAGTTGCTCGACGCGGTACTCGGTGATGTAGCCGTTGCCGCCGAAAATCTGGATGGCGTCGTCAGCGACCTGGCAGGCGGCCTGGGCAGCGTATAGTTTCATCGCCGACGCCTCGGCCAAGCTAGGTACCGTACCGGCCAGCGATCGTTCGATGTG
>JAYVNV010000140.1:0-3566 GCA_043758265.1 Acidimicrobiaceae bacterium | reverse complement strand
GGGCTTCCAGATGGCCCATCTCGCGAGCCACGGCTTCGAGGTGGACCCGAACCTCGCTCGGGTCGAGGCCGCCCTTGCGCACGGTCATGAAGTTCATTCGGGCAATCTCGGCCGACGATTGCCGTGGGGTCGAGAGGATTCGGCGTTCGTCCATTCCAACCAGACTACGGCGTCGAGAACGGTGAAAATGGCTTAACGCGGCGCCGTCAAAGGCACCGGGCGAGCACCACCAATCGCTCGCAGGTCGCCCAGTGCCTGCGTGAGGGTTGTCACGCCGATGATTCTTAGTCCCGGTGAGGCCGCACGCGTGGCGGTTGAAACCTCAACTTGGGGGACGAAGAAGTACTTGGCTCCCCCACGCTCGACGGCCACTGTCTTCTCCGCCACCCCGCCCACGTCACCTACATTGCCGTTCACGTCAATAGTGCCGGTCGCCGCAATGGGCTGTGCGCCGGTGATCGAGGAGCGACTCAACTTATCGATGATCGCGAGCGTCATTGCTAGTCCGGCTGACGGTCCACCGATATTGGCGGTGTTGATGCTGACTCTGGCGGGCAGCGCGTAGCGCAGGCCATCTTCAAGCGAGACACCGAGCCACGACTGGCCGACGCCGACGACCCCGGCGCAACCCGAGGTCCCGAGGTTCTTAGGCGGCGCCGCGGTGACGACGGGGACCGTCGAGGTGCCACGCCACGTGATCACGCCCTCGGATGAGATCACCGCGCGATTGACCGATAGTCGAATGATTGTCTTGGGCGCTAGGTCGTGGACGGCCGCGATCAACGAACAGGTCGAAGAGACGGCCCGGCCATTAATCGCGACGATCTCGTCGGCCACGCGCAGGTGGGCCGAGCGCGCTGGGGAGGGGTCGACGACAGCGTTGATGATCGCACCAGTGGGCGTCGAGGGAACCGTCCAACCCAGCGCGCGAAACGCCGAGACCTCGGCCCCTCGCTTAGAGTCACTCATCTCGAGGTAGCCCTGCGCGCTTAGCTCGTCGGCCGGGACTCCCGGCTGCATCAGTTGGCCGGCATTGACGAATTCGACGTGCGATGAGAACTGCAGGCGAAGCCACTGTAAGGCCGTCAGTGACTGCAGATAGACGTCGGTGAGCATTATGGTGCCGCGATGAACCTCACTTTTTACACCAGCAATCTTCACGAGCGGGGCGACCGGTGTCGCGTCACCGGGCGTGAGGGCGTACTCCGAGAGATGCCACTGCGACAAAGCGACACTCGCGACGAGAGCCAGCGCGAGAAACCAAAAGACGAACCGAAGCCGGCGCGGGGCGTTCGAAGGTGGTGAGATGGGAACGTGCAACGTGATGAACCAACGCTAGCGGAGGTTTCCGACGAGGCGCTCTTGCGCGCTGGCTTCGCCAAGGGTGAAGATTACGTAGCTGTTCTCATGACGGGTCTGCGCGCCGGCGTTGCCCGGCATCGAGTCCTGGCTTTGCGCGGCACTGTCCGCCAGAGTCTGGCGACGGCCCCGATCTGGCGCGACGTTCTTAACGATGATGACGTTGACGTCCGGCGCGAGGCGCTCAATCAGATCGCCCACGTCGAGGGAATCGAGGATGGGCTCCTAACGCTCGTGACCAGTCTTCTCGACGACGTCGACCCACTCGTGGTGGACGCAGCGATCTTCGCCCTCGGCGAGCACCTCTACGACGGCGCGGTCGAACGTCTGTGCGACGTGGCGATGCACCACGACGACCCACGTTGTCGCGAGTCGGCCGTCGCGGCCCTCGGCGCCATCGGCGACGACCGCGGCCGCGCGGCGATCCTCGCGGCACTCGACGACAAAGCGCCGGTCCGTCGACGCGCCATCGTTGCTCTATCGAACTTCGAGGGGCCCGACATCGACGCCGCACTGGCGCGCGCCGGCGACGATCGCGACTGGCAAGTGCGCGCGGCCGTCACTCAACTCGGTCGCGACGACTAACGGTCGGCGTCGCGAAAAAGTGCGTAGAGCGAGGACATCTCCTCGAGACACAACTGCAGTCCCTGAATGACCACGGTGTCGGGCTCGTGGGCCACGCTCACCCGGACGCCGGTGTTGCTCGCGATTAATTCAGCGAAGTCGGCGAGTTCAGCGTGACCACCGCTCAAGGTCAGACCTCGCGCGCTGACGTCCTGGGAGAGGTCGGGCGGTGCGGCACCGAGACATTCTTGAATCATTCGCACGCTCGACGTGACGAGGGGGCCCACGGCCGCGTTGACGAGGTCAGCGTCAACGTCCACCTCGACGAGCTCGCCACTGTCAATGGTTCGTGCCAACACCACCTCGGACATGCCGCTCGTACGTTCCAGCGCGGACGCGAGCGAGAACTTTAAGCCCTCCAGCACGGCCGGGGCCACAACGACTCCGAGCTTGATCCGCAGTAATGACGCAATCGCCGCGTCGAGGTCATTGCCCCCCTGACGACGGGCGCTGCCGGTAACGATGCCACCGAGCGAGATCACGGCGGCCTCGGAGGCGCCCGCGCCGAGCACGGTGACCGCCGAACCAATCGGGTCTTGGACGGGCAGCCCCATACCAATGGCCGCGGCGATCGGTGCCTCGATCAGGCTGGCTTCGCGCGCACCCGCCTGAATAGCCGCCTGGCGCAGGGCTCGACGCTCGATTGGCGTCGCGAGCGATGGCACGCTCATGACGACCCTCGCCCGACTGAGTTTTGAGATGCCGGCCCGCTCGAAGAGACCCGCGATGAGGCGCGCCGTCACATCGAAGTCGACGGTGGTGCCCTGGGAGAGCGGTCGAAAGACCACGACGTGACGTGGTGTGCGAGACACCATGTCCAAGGCGCCGTGACCAATCTCGACGACACTTCCGGTAGTGGTGTCGATCGCGACCATGGTGGGCTCATTGAAAATAACGCCTCGCTGAGACGTGGCGAGCCGAGTGTTTGCGGTTCCGATGTCGAGCGCCACGTCTAAAGCCATGACTAGCCACACTAGGGCGACCCCTCCTGGGGCACCGTTGGTTACTAGCCTTCACTGCGTGGATAGGCGGGGGCTCGTGAATTGGTGGCGCCTTCGACGCGCGCGCGCGGCTCCTCCCGCGACGGGGGTGCGCGAGTGGGTCCACCCGAGCGAACTACCTAGTTTCGAAAAGCTCGAGACCCACATCCACTGGCCGATTCAGTCGCGGGCCACCCGCGTGGTGGCGACAATGATGGCTCTCTCGCTGGTCGTTGGTTCGTTTGGGCTCTTCCTGGCGAGCAGCAGCCCACCGGCTGGCGGGGCACAACCCCACTTCGCGCGCACCGTCAGTCAATTGCCGTCTAACAGTCGCGTCGCCGCAAAGCACACGGTCGATCTCACCATCTCGACGCCCGGTCATACCGATGTGGTGGCCGCCATGGTTCTGCCCCACGACCTCGCGGTCACGACCACGCAGATCGCCGCCAACGCCCTTATCACCGGTTCGACGCCGGGTCACGTCAACTTTCCCGTCAGTTGGGTCGGTCGCGACAAGGTGATGGGCTTCTCGATTGTTCGACTGGGCCTGCACATTGGCGCCCTGGACTTCGCGCCGTTGCCGGCCAGCAAGTGGGTCATCGC
>JAYVNV010000139.1:0-3572 GCA_043758265.1 Acidimicrobiaceae bacterium | reverse complement strand
GATTGGCCGCGGCCATTCGTCGTGTTCTTCTCTCCATGGACGCTCGGCGTCGCATCGGAGACCGCGTTCTGCGCTCGCTGGGAATACTGAAAGCATTCACCATGAAACTCCCAGGAGACGCCGAATTGACAATCGACGTTGACGCCGTATTCGGGCCAGCCGACTCAGGCGATCTCGCTACAGACCTCGCTGGTTTATTCGTCGAGTTGGGCGCGTTGGCGCGCGACCACCAAACCGGAGTGCTCATTACTATCGACGAACTCCACTACGTCGCGAGAGATACCCTCGAAGCACTCATTATGGGCCTGCACCGGGCGTCGCAAATGGCGTTGCCGATCACTATTGCCGGCGCCGGGTTACCCTCGCTGGCGACACTGACGGGAGAAGCGAAGTCGTATGCGGAGCGCATGTTTACATTCCCCGTGATTGGGTCACTGCCGGATGAGGTGGCGTGTGACGCCCTCTCTATTCCCGCTCGAGATGAAGACGTCACTTGGGCCGCCGCCGCATTGGAACGAGCTATCGAGGTAACGAGGGGGTACCCCTATTTTCTTCAAGAATTTGGAAAGCAAGCTTGGGATCTTGCGGAGGGCGACGGCATCATCACCCTCGAAGATGTCGTTCGCAGCATCCCCGTGGCTATAGCCGAGCTTGATGACGGGTTCTTTCGGGTTCGCACTGGTCGGACCAGCGACGCCGAACGATCCTACTTACGTGCGGTCGCTGAACTGGGACCCGGTCCGGTGAAGTCTGGAGATGTCGCCCGATTGCTCGGACGTTCTGCCACTTCGCTCGGTCCCGTTCGAGATGATCTACTGCGAAGAGCACTGTGCTACTCACCTCGATGGGGTGAAATTCAATTCACCGTCCCGCTGTTCGACGAGTTCATGAAGCGATGGATTCCTTCATTGACATCTCCCCAGTGAGGAAGCACAGCGCGCCCCGGTGAGAGAGAACGGGTCGAGTACGTACAACGACGCAGCGCAACGCCTAGCGAAGGCCTTCACCAACTTTCACCAGGGTCGCGGCCAGTTCCCGAAGCGCAAGCATCGAGGCAGTAAGGGGTCCGTTCGATTCACCAACACTGCAGTACGTCTCGAGGGCACACACCACGTGCTCATCTCACGCGTAGCCACGCGGGTGTAGATGTCCATCGGTCGCCGTCGCGGTCGACCCCTCTTGACTCGAACCGGAGCGTGCCTCAGGGCTCGGAAGGTGTCGGTCAGTCGCAGGTTGGTCGCGGCCACCGAATTATTGAGTAAGCCGCACTGTCGGGTCGCAACCTGACTCCACAAATCGGACCGCTTAGTGCTACCTATCACAGACCAGCACTTTGGGAACGTCTTGTACCGCTAGTGCTAGGGCTCGGTGCCGGCCGTTTCCTAGGTAAAGCCAGCCGGGAGTCCAGACGATGGGGTCGACGAGCAACGACAGCGCCCCGATCGTGGATGGATCTTGCGTATCACCAAGCAACACGCGGGCGTTCCTTTCGTCCCACATTGCCGCATCGTGCTTGTCCCAAAACTCCCGGACCTTCTCAACAGCAACCGCCCAGTCAGTTTGCGCCATTCGCCATTCCCCAAGCACGTCCACCCGCTCGCGCTGGAGGGAAACCCATTGGTCCTTCACGTTGGTAGCGTCAGGTCGTCGCCGCAACCACCCTCGTCGCCTCGTCGCTAGGTCATCCCAATCCGTCGCTAGTTGCTGAGGCAGGCGGTGAGGTTTCTCAACGACTGGAATGTCACGAGTGGCTACCCACCGGTACCGATCTCGGGATTGGAAGGTGGCCATACGCCAGTGGAACCTAGCCGAGCCGCGTACGACGTCTGTGAAGAACTCCGGCCAGTCGACCACCCCGGCTGACTCGAGAATGTCGCGAATCACGTCAAGGACCGGGGAGCCAACGGCTTTAGCAACCGAGTGGGCCAAGGCGATGCGCGCCCGTGACTCCAAGTCATCGTCTGGCGCCGACCAAGCGCCGTGGATGGCGGGCTCTATCTGATCGAGGACATTGGCGATCTCTATCGTATGAGTCCGCGAACTCGCCGAGAGTGCAAGTAGCAGCCACAGGTGTACTGGCCCCGCGTATGAGGTGTGTTCAACTGGTAGGAACCATGCGGGGAGGTTCTGGTAGCTCATAAGTGAGTACTGTGCCTGATCAAGTTCGGAGCGCAGGCTGCTACCTGCGCGGCTCCGTAGACACGACCCAGTAGTTTTGTAGACCACCACAATTACGGTGATCGCTACTCGCGTCGCGGAATCGCTGCCGCGGCGAGGAGCGGTCAACTGGCTTGGCGGATAACCGCTTAGGAGAAGCCCGAATTTCGCTTAGAAATACCCCTCGTGACTGAGGCGATCGCCGTACGTGCCACGGCCTCTGGAGTTCGGTACATACCCCACTAGAAGGGTTGCACCGAACTCGGTGACAATCCGCACCGAACCCCCGATTCCGAAGATGGAATCGGGGGTTCGTGCTGTGCTGGCCCGTTCGCCGACTTCGTCACCGCCGATCGCGGCGCGTAAAGAGAATGACTGCCCCGATCGGGGCGGTCAAGAGACAGCGCGGACGTGCCGGTAGAGCCCGACCACGTTTAGTGCGGTGGGTTCAGCCCGTCGGCGGTGGCGCGCCCGAGCGGTGAGTCGCCGAGGCCACTCGGGTGTAGACGTCCATCGGTCGCCGACGCGGTCGGCCCCTCTTCAATCGGACCGGAGCGTGCCTCTGGGCGCGGAAGGTGTCGGTCAGTCGCAAGTTGGTCGCGGCCACCGCCGCCGCCAGCATCAGTCCGGTCTTGTAGAGACCGACCACTCGGATGACGCCGCGCTGGACCGCCTCGGTCGCGTCGTTCTTCAGGTTGCCGAAGAACCCCTCGACGCGACCGCGTCGAGCGTAGGAGTGGTGCCACTCCGTCGAACCGAAGAGGTCGCGCTGATGGAGCGGTAGGTCGGCGGCGTCGATGCGGGTGTACCGGTTCGAGCAGACGTCGCGCCCTGTAAACGCTGATCGAAAACAGCCACACTGAGTCCCAAAACGCTGGCCGAAAACAGCCACACCCAACAGCCCCGGCTGACAAGTTGGTTCCTTAAGGAACCAACCAGCGAAACGGGAGAAGGGTGCACGGCATTATGCAAGTTTGGACGGAAATCCGCCGAAGAGTACTGGTCGAGAAGGTGCCCAAGCGCCAGATCTGCCGGGAGTACCAGATCAGTCATCACACGCTGGAGAAGATGCTCCAGAACGTCGAGCCCACGGGCTACCAGCAGCGTCCGGGTGAGCGGCCCCGGCCCAAGCTCGGAGCATTCCTCGGAGTGATCGACCAGATCCTCGAGGACGATAAGACAGCGCCCAAGAAGCAACGTCACACCGCCAAGCCCATCTTCGAGCGGCTGCGTGACGAGCACGGCTACACCGGTTCCGAGAGTCAGGTTCGCGCCGTGGTCGCGCAGCGTCGAGAGCGTCACGCGGAGGTCTCCGTGCCGCTCGCCCCGCCACCGGGCGAGGCCCAGTAAGACTTCGGCGAAGCGGTCGTCGAGATTGCCGGTGTGCGCATGAAGGCGGCTCTGGCGGTGATGAG
>JAYVNV010000138.1:0-3578 GCA_043758265.1 Acidimicrobiaceae bacterium | reverse complement strand
AGACGGTCATCTCCTACGTAACAGTGTCGACTACGACGTCCTCTGGCACAGTGACGTACCTCGTTCGTCGCCAGTGTGACCTCGGGAACCTCACGACTCCGACGTCGACCATGACTCTCTCGTACGACGTGCAAAGTGCCCAGGCCGCACCCACGATTGCCTACAGCGCCTGCGCCACCTCATGCGACGCCGCGAGTGGCTGGGTCGCCGCGAGCAAGATCGCGAGCGTGACGTTCACCATCTTCGAGCCGACGAGCAAGTACACCTACACCTTGACCGGCGCACCTCGCGCTTGGGTCGCGGGGCCTGGCGTTGCAACCGGCAGTGCGCCCTACGCGCCGGTAACGCTTTTCGGGCTGGGCGCTTGTCCAACCAATGTGCTGAGAGTAAATAACAACGGCTCCCTCACAATCAACGTCGGCAGTGGGACTGGTAATGGCGTTATCGCCGTCTACACACCTTGTGCGAACTCAGTCGTCGTCGCCAACGGCGGCTCCATCGGCGCCAGCGCGTTAGTTACTAATAATCCGGGCCTCAATTCCCTTACCGGCGGAGGCTCCTATCCCTCTAACGAGATCTACGGTACGACGGCGGACCCTTTCGCGAGCCTCACACCTCCCGTCGCGCCAATCACCGCAAGCTCGTGCACGACGTCAGGTTCAACTACGACTTGCAGTCCCGGTGTCTATTCCGCGGCGCTCTCGTTTAGTAATGGTGCGGTCGTCAATTTCACAGCCGGCAACTATCTCTTTAACGCAGGCGTCAACTTTCCTAACAACGCAACGGTCACGCTCGCGACCGGGCAGTACACCTTTGGATCAGGTTCGGTAATGTCGACCGGCAATAACGTCAATATCACTGGCAACAACGTCCTGCTCTACGTACCTCCAACTTCGACGAATGGACTTAGTTTTGGTAACAATACCGTTGTATCGCTGACCAGCCTCGCGGCTTTCAACGGTGTGGTCGTCTGGAACGCGGGGACCGGCACGATAAACCTCGCCAACAATTCCTCGACCACAAACTCCTACGGCGGTATTTACTCACCTCTGGGCGCCGTCAACGTCTCGAACAATGGCACCTTCGCCACCCAGTTCATCATGGCCGCCTCCGCTACTTTCACCAATAACACCGTTGTACAGGTGACGGCACCGTGAGCCCCCACCCCCCCTCACGTCGCTGGGACGCCGTAAAGGCTCGTGTTCGTCGGGGCTACCAGGCCGAGGGCGACCATCGCGGTGATGAGCGCGGTGACACGCTGATCGAGATTTTGATGACGCTCGTGGTGCTCAGCCTCGTGGGCGTGACGATGCTCACTGCTTTTTCGACCTCGATTTCGGCGTCGAGCGAGCACCGGGCCCTCGCCACCATCGACACCGTGACGCGTAGCGCTGCCGAGTCGATCACGAGCCAACTTCAACAGCGGCCCTCCTCGCTGTTCGTTTCGTGCGCGCAGCCCGCCGATTACAACGGCGTTGTCATTTGGTCGCTCACGGCGGGCTACACGGCGTCCATAACATCGGTGGCGTACTGGAATGGAAAAAACTTCGTTGCGACGTGTGTATCGGGCTCGACGTCGCCTCAGTTACTTACCCTGATCGTAACGAACGGCAAGTACTCCGACGTAATCAGTGTCACCATCGACGACCGCGCAGCAATTTCAACGGGCGGTACCCAACTGGCCGTCCCCACGGCGGTATCACTTGCTTCATCGACCACGACCTCGGGTGCGCTGACGGCCACTTTTACGGGCTCCTCCAACGCGCCCAATGGACAGACCTACACCGCAATTGCCTGTACTGACCTCGCGATGACTGCGAATTGCGTGACTCGTTCGCTCTTCATGTCCGGTAACTCAATAACTGGGTTGACCGCTGGCCAGGCGTACTACGCCACTATCACAGCCGACTCCTCGAGCGGTTGGCTCGCCGCCACCTCATCGGTCGTTGGCCCCGCACTTGCCACCACCCAACTCAACGCGCCGTCAATCACCGGCGTCACTGGCGGCGCCACGACGCTCACCGTCACTTTTACGCCAGCAGCCGGCTCCCCGGGCGGCCAGACCTACTCGGTCAAGGCCTGTACTGACGGGGCAATGACAGTTAGTTGCGCCACGGTCGCTAACTTCACCTCCGGGTCCCAGATCAACGGACTCATGGGTGGAATCACTTACTACGTCACTGTTTCTGCTGACGCGTCTTCGAGCTACCTCACCAGTGTTTCGACCGTCGCGAACGCAATGACCAACACCCAATTGGGACCACCAACCAACGTCACGCTCGGCTTTGGAACAGTCGTCGGGTCGCTCACCGTTTCCTTCACGGCCCCCGGGGGTACCCCGGGCGGCCAGACCTACTCGACCCAATTGTGCACGAATGCGGCCATGTCCACGGGCTGCGTCTCGGCGAGCTCTATCACCAGTGGGGCCCAGATCACTGGTCTCATCGCGGGCACGAACTACTTCGCCACCGTCACCGCGAACGCCTCCCCGGGGTACCTCGCCTCGACTTCAAGCGTTTCGGCCGGTGTTAAAGCAACAATCCAACTTCTCGCCCCCACTAACGTCAACGTCGCCGCGGGTTCCGTGGGGGGATCGCTCACCCTCACCTTCACTGTTTCTTCTAACGCCGCCAATGGCCAGACCTACTCGGCGACTGCGTGCACTGATGCCGGTATGACGACCGGGTGCATTGTCACCGCGGGTGTCACCTCGGGTTCCTCGCTGGTAGGAATGACTCCGGGCACGACGTGGTACGTCACAGTTAATGCCGCCGCTTCGGGGGGATACCTCAGCGCGACCTCGAGCGTCGCCTCGGGTGTCACCTCAAAGCAACTCGCCGCACCGACGGGCGTCAGCCTCGCCGCTGGTAACTCCTCGACTTCGGGCTCGCTCGCGGTGACCTTCACGGCTTCCGCTGGTGCTCCCGTTGGCCAGACCTACTCGGCCCAACTTTGCACCAACACGGCCATGACCTTGGGCTGCGTCGCGGTGGGCTCGATCACCAGCGGCACCCAAGTGACGGGACTCGTCGTGGGAACCTCTTACTACGCCACGGTCACCGCGAACGCCTCGACTGGTTACGTCGCCGCCACGTCCTTAGTCGCCGGTCCGAGCACCGCAACAGAGCAGCTTTTTGTCCCAACTGCTGTCTCCGCGGTTGCCGGTCCGGCCGGTGGAACCCTCATCGTCACCTTCACGGCCCCCACCAACGCCGCCGCCGGACGGACCTACAGTGCGACGGCGTGCACGAACTCGGCGATGACCACGGGCTGCATGACCAACGGAGCTATCGCGAGTGGCGGGCAGATTTCGGGACTTACCCCAAGCAGTGGCTATTACGTCACAGTGACTGCGAATTCCTCGGTTGGCTACCTCGCCGCGACGTCGTCGGCTGTTGGCCCCGCGACTTCTTCTTCGGCTATCCAGTTGCTCGCGCCGACCGGCGTCACACTCGGCTTCGGCACGGTCAGTGGATCGCTCACCGTCACCTTCACTGGCTCCTCCAACGCGCCCGGGGGCCAGCTCTACACCGTCGTGTTCTGCACGAACGCCTCCATGACCACGGGCTGCCTCGCTG
>JAYVNV010000137.1:0-11079 GCA_043758265.1 Acidimicrobiaceae bacterium | reverse complement strand
TGCCAGTGACAACCTTAAACATCGTTGTTGGAAGTACACCGCGACCGTTGACGGTCAGGGCCTTGTGCGTCTTCAGGTCGCACTGCGCCGAGCTCTTCACGCTGGCGAGGCACTCAATGACATTGACGTGGTCGCCGGGCTTAAAACCGGTGCCCCACACCTTCACCCTTGAGTTGTTCTTCAGTCCCGCCACTGGGCTGACGTAGAAATGACGTGGTCCGGGGTTGAACTTCGTGGTCGTGGTCGTAGTCGTTGGCGTGGTCGTCGTCGTGGTGGCGCTCGACACGGCGAAGGTGATCGGTGTGGCTCCCGTATCCCCGCCATTGATATTGCCAACGGCGACGATGCAGTTAGTGGCGTCGCTGGCATTAGTTCCACAGGTGGTGGAGCCGAAGATTACTCCAGTGGCGACAGCAAATTTTGCCATCACGCCTCCGGTGGGGCTGACGGTCGTTGCGGTCGCGGTTGCCAGGTCACACTTCTGTGAAGTGGCAGTCGTTGTCGCGAGGCACTCGATGACGTATACCGAGTCATTGGGTGTGAATCCTGTACCGGCAACGGCAATAATTTGGCCGTTGGTCAAATTTGTCGAGGGTGTAACGGACAGTGAGCTGGCCGCATTGGCCGCAGCGCCTCCGTACATTACGAATGCGGTGAGCACAATCGTGCCCAGGGCAATCCCTGTCGTGAATCGTCTCATTGAAATTCCTCCGTACGTAGTGGCGCAACGCCCATCTGGGAGTTGGTTAGACCAGCTGCATCATTTTAAGGTGTAGATATGTCGAGTAACGAATCAAAAATGACTGCATCGATTCGCACTGGTGTCATTCTAGAGGCGCTCACAATGTCGTGGAATGTCGCGGGTGTGATTCTTATGAGTTTCGCCGCCATCGCGGCTCGATCGGTCGCTCTGGCCGGTTTCGGCCTCGATTCATTTATCGAGATCGGGGCCAGCGTGATCGTTCTTTGGGAACTACGCGGCCGAGAGGGCGCTCGTCGTCGTCGTGCCCTGCGCCTGATTGGTGTGGCGTTCGTGGCCTTGGCGCTCTATCTCGCGGTGCAGAGCGTGCTCGTACTCGCGATTGGTTTCCATCCGCGTCACAGTGGGGTCGGTATTGCGTGGAGCGCGGCGAGCGCACTCGTGATGTTTGCGCTCGCGGCGGGCAAGATGCGCGTCGGCCTCGCGCTCGGCAACGAGGTACTCGCGACCGAGGGACGGGTGACTTTCGTCGACGGCGTGCTGGCGACTTCAGTCCTGTGTGGTTTGGCCCTCAACGCCGGGCTTGGGTGGTGGTGGGCAGATCCGCTGGCCGGTCTCGTGATTGTCGGCTACGGCGTGAAGGAGGGCATGGGAGCCATTGCACACTCGAAGGTCTGAGGCGACTCCTCTCGAGTGCGAGGATTGCGCTACGACGGTTGCTCGCCGTGGCTGGTCGAGGGCAGTAGCGTCGTTGCATGAATGAAAAGCGCGAACACCGTGCGAGTGGCACGTTGATGCCCGACGTAGTGGTCAGGTGGGCAATCGTGGTGATCGAATACGCCATCGTGGCCAGTTTGTTGCTCCTCGCTGCGGTCATACTCGTTCGTACGATTAAGAACTTTTTCGTCTACGGCCATGCGACCTTCGCGGTCGCCGTGGTCGGTGCGATTGACGGCATCTTGGTCGTCATCATCGTGCTCGACATCGCCCACACGGTATTCGGGCACCTTCGTTCGTCGGCCTTCCCAGTTCGCCCCTTCCTCGTCATCGGTATCCTCGCGGGCGTCCGAGATATCTTGAGCGCCTCAGCGCGACTTACCTTAAGCGGGCCGCTGACCCAGCGCGACTTCACCAACACCCTTATGTCCCTCGGCGTGGGTGTCGGCGTGGTCGTCTTTCTCCTGCTAGGTCTAGTGGCCCTACGCTTCAGTGGCCACGAGGACGTCGAGATTGCTAATTAACGAATTGTTAGAGAGTCAGACGGTGGGCCCGTGCACTTTTTCGCCACGCCATAGGCACCCCTGAGACTGCACCGAGTTCGTGAGCGCAGTGGTGGGTGGGAAACCTTGTTGACTGACCGTGCAAGTGGTGGGCCTTGCCCCACTGCGGTAGTGACACGATGATGAAGAAATAATGGATACCGACTTTGGTCGCTCGCTACTCGAAGCGTTGCGGGCCAAGTGTCGCCAATTACTTCTCTAAAGTTGCCGCACCGCAAATGAATTCAATTACGGCCTTTGTCGTGGAGTGCGCCGGCCCGGCGCATCACCTTATCGAATCCGCAGTTGCTCAAAAAGACCTCGCGGACCGTAAGCAAAGACCACTTCTCGCCAACGATCTCGAAAGTGCTCGCGACGAAGACCGCGAATGGCTAAGAGGAAGTCGTGGTCATTGGGACATTGCACCAGTCAAGTTGCGATCGAGACGGGCGCCAGCTGACCCTGGCACCGGACATCTAGAAAGGGCACCATTGAGCCCGTTCTCATAATCGTTGAAGAGGTCACGAGGTCACTCGCGCTCGGCCGGGGTCGCTACGAGCGCGTCACGTCAATTGTCCGCGTCGTGTCGGCCCTTCATCGAGCGCACGGGACTGGTGAACGAGTAGTCGTGACGGTTGCACCGACAAGGACCAGCGAGGCGACCTTTGGCGCGTGGACACGAGTACCACCGGATGTCTGATTAGTGCGTGCGGGAGTAGTTCCAGGTTGAACTGGCGAGGTTCGCGACCACGGCGCCACTGGCGCTCGTCAGTTGCACGTTGCGAATTGAGGAGAATCCCACGGGTATCGACGTAGCCCATTCGCCGCGACCCGAGGCCAGCGCGAAGGTCCCGACGAAGTGTCGTGCGCCGTTCATGGTTACAACGGTGCAGCGCACCGTGGGCGGCGCACCCCGTTCGTTGAGGGTGACGAACATCCACGAGGGCGAGCCGGTGTCGGCGTAGACGACTCCCACGTCTCTACCGTTCAACGTCAGTGAGCGCTGCTCTATTTTTCCGAGGGCCGACACTGATGTCGGCGTCTTCGCCACGGCGTGGTCCACCAGGCCGCCCAGGGCGAATGAGACCAGTACGACAGCGGCGGCTCCCAGCAGTGGTGCAAGTCCGAAGCGGCGCCGGCGCGCTGGAGTTGTCTGCGTCGAATGGATTCGCTCGATGGTGCCTGACTCGAAGCCGAGCGGTGGTTCGACACCGAGGGGAATCTGCATCAACGCGTCCGAAGCAGCCGTCAGATCTTGAACGGTCTGGGCGCACTCGGGACAGTTCTCGACGTGCTCGAGCAGGTCAACTCGAGCTCGGCCGTCAAGGATGCCCAACGCTAGCTCGGCGAGATTGGCCTGGAACGGCTCATGCCGGTTGGATGCCTCGTTGTTCATAGTGAATCTCGCACTTCGTTCTCGAGGATCACGCGCAACTTCATCAGTCCCGCACGGATACGGGTCTTGGCGGTGCCGAGCGGGATTAGTTCACTCTCGCTGATTTCCTGGGCGGTGCGACCGTAGAGCGACGCGAGCATCACCGCTCGACGCTGTTCGCTGGGGATCTCGTTGAGCGCGCGCATAATCGTCGCACCGATGGACTTCATTGCGACGCTGTCTTCCACCACCGTGGCGTGCGAGGCGCGCGCGAGGTTGATCAGATCATCGGGATCGGTCGGAATCGATCGCTGCTTGCGCAATGCGTCGATGGAGAGGTTGCGCGTGATTGTGAGGACCCAGTTCTCGACCGACCCGCGTCGGGTGTCGAAGACCGGCGCGTGGCGCCACGCACGAAAGAGGGCTTCCTGGGCAACGTCTTCGGCGGCGTGGCGATCGGCCAAGATACCAACCGCGAGACCAAAAACGCGGCGCTGGTAGCGACGCACGAAGGCGACCGTCGCGACTTCGTCTCCCATGGCCATGCCGGCGAGCAGCGCTTCGTCCGATGGCGAGTGCCCAGATGACGGGTTCACGTCGTCGCAGCGTTCCGCGGATGGTTGGCCACTAACTCGACGGCGCGGCCCTCGCCTGGCGATCGAGCTGGTGTAGGAAGCATCATTCGTCGACTCCTTTCTCCAAGGCTCTCACGGAGTCTCTTTTCCTGCAGGATCTACGTGTGAGTGGGGCAAATAGTTCATTCAGCGCACAGGTACTGGTGATTCATACACGACACGACCCGGCGCTTGGCGGTAGGGTCGAGGCGTGACCGAGTCGTCTTTCCCCGAAGAAGAGTCAGCGACAACCAGTGCCTCTGGCGCGACGTCGAACAGCGACAACACGTTCGAGGTCGAAGACGAGAACGCGTCCGAGATTGAAGAGGGCGAGGTAACGCCGGGCACGCAAGGGATGATTCGCGGACGGCTCCATCGCCGAAGCGCCTTCGAACGGGTCTCGATGCGGATTCTGGCGACTGGTGGCATCATTGGTCTCGACGTTGCGCTTGGTGCAATCCTGGTGGCCAATCACGTTAAGGGCTGGATTGACGGACTCGTCATTGGCCTCGTTTCCGTTGTGCTCGCGGCCGTGCTCTGGTCGTCACGCCAGCTCTAGCGGCCTCGCGCATGGGGGCACACGGTCTCGCGTAACAATTGTCTTGTCTCGAACCGACGGATTTTCTCGTGGAAATTACACAGGTGATTCTGAAAGGTCCGAGGACACGGCCGACCGTCTCAGTGGGAGAGTGGAGGAATGAAAGCAATTCACGGGGTCTTTATGAAGCGCTCACTTTTGTTCGTCGCCGTTCTCTTGGCGACCTTGCTGTTCGTGCCCACAATCACGGCGGTGAGCCAGTCCTCGGCAGCGGTCACCACCACTACATCGCCGACAACTTCGACGACGAGTGCGACGACGTCGCCAACTCCCCGATTCCCTTGCAACGTCGTGGCGAGCGCTAGCGTCGAGGTACTTTCGCGCTCCAATCCCTGCGTTGTCTTGACGCACGTAGGAGCGAGTTTCTCGATTCGCTTTAACGCGGGCCAACATTGGTCAGTTCCTCGACTCAGTGCGCCGTTACTCCTGGTTGTGAAGATTGCCACGTCGACCAATGGTCCGACCACGATGACAGTGCGGGCCCTCTCGTCGGGTACTGGGACCCTCACGTCAATGGGCCGCCCGATCTGTGCCAAGGGCATTGCCTGTCCCATGTACCTGATTCTCTGGAGCCTTGACGTCGTTGTCTCGACGCACCGCGATGCGCCGAGGGTCAGCGTCAATGCAGCGAACAGCGCCCAGCACATCACGCTGCACCTTGGCGGGCTCTTGCGCGTCGCGTTGGCCGGCACAACCATCTACACGTGGACCGAGCCAACGTCGTCCAATGCTGCGACTCTGCGCCGGTTAGCGGGCACGTCGGGCAGCACCGCTCACGCGTTGTTTGTCGCCACCAGCACCGGACGAGTGATGGTGAGCGCCGTGCACAATCCGACGTGCTACCCGGCGTGCCTCCCTCCGAGCCGCCTCTTCGAAGTAGTAATCACTGTCATCAATTGACGCGACGAGATGCGGGGTTGACGACTCGATGCGCGGCTCGCCGTTAAAGAGGAATCCAATCGGTTGTAATGAATGTCTGACATCTCGAAAGTTACATTCCATCGGCCGTTCTCCGTTCTACTGAGTTTGTCGCTGACGTGGGCCAGCGTGACGCGTCAGTTTGAGGTGAGTCATTAATGGGAGTCCCGCGTTCTCGTTGACCGGGGCTCGACTGGGCGCCCCTGAGCCAAAGCGAAGTGCGATGGCCACCCTCCTACTCGCTCAACGCATCGCGTAGCCCTGGGGGTGAAGCGCCGCGGCGCGGCGATGGCGATCGTCAGCGTCGCGCTACTTCTTATCGAGGTGTCCAAGCTCCGCCGCTCTCATGACGTTGCTGTCACCTCAGCGCCCGGCGCTTCGCGAAGATTGGGGCGATTCGTAGCCGGTCAGTCCCGAGCTACATACTTGACGAACTGTTCATCTCAATCTCCGCGAGCGTCGTCGCCTCGACCACGGTTCCTCAGCGGCGGCGCGCTGACGGTCGTGCCGACAATTGTCGACGATTTCACGCACCCTTTCCGTCGGCCTCGCGACAGCGATTGTCTCGTTGGTGTACACGCCGGCGGAGGACCACGTCTTCAATCCCAATGTCATGAGGCGCACGGTGAAAATCAATTCGCTGCTCGTCTTCGTCGCGGTCTTGGTCGATGCCGGGATCGGCTCCTGGGTGGCCGGTCTGCTTCGTGGCTTCGTTGCGGTGCTGCTAGCCGTGCCAATCGCCCCCGACCAATGCGATGAGAGAATCCCTAGAGCGGCGTGACGTAGGCGCCGTGGATGCCGCCGTCAACCATGAACGTCGTAGCGGTGACGAACGAAGCGTCGTCGCTGGCGAGGAAGAGAACCGCGTTGGCGATCTCCTCGGGCTCGCCGAAGCGGCCCATCGGCACGTGCACCAGACGTCGCGCGGCGCGCTCGGGGTCCTTCGCGAAGAGCTCGAGTAGGAGTGGAGTGTTAACCGGTCCGGGGCAGAGCGCGTTTACGCGGATCTTCTCCCTAGCGAACTGGACTGCCAGCTCGCGGCTCATTGCGAGCACGCCCCCCTTAGAGGCGGTGTAGGAAATCTGCGAGGTCGCCGAACCGAGCACGGCCACGAACGACGCGGTATTGATGATCGAACCGCCACCACGGCGTTGCAGGTGGGGGATGCCATATTTGCAACAGAGATAGACCGACGTGAGATTGACGTCCTGGACGCGCTTCCAGGCGTCCAGACCGGTCGTGAGGATCGAGTCGTCGTCGGCCGGAGAGATGCCGGCGTTATTGAAGAGGACGTCGATACCGCCAAAGACCTCGACGGTCTTGTCGTACATAGCGACGACGCTGCTTTCGTTGGCGACGTTCACTCTCACGAAGAGACCGCCGATCTCCTGGGCGACGTCGGGACCGTGTTCGTCGTCGAAGTCGGCGACAACGACGCTCGCCCCTTCGGCGGCGAAGCGCCGTGCGGTCGCGCGTCCAATGCCGCTCGCCGCGCCGGTGATTACGCAGACCTTGTTGTCGAGACGTCCCATCATTCCTCCGTTGCTAGAAACACGTTTTTCTCTTCACTGAAACTGCGAAGCGCGTCCGGTCCGAGTTCGCGGCCGATTCCCGACTGCTTGTAGCCGCCAAAGGGCGTCGCGTAGCGAACCGACGAGTTCGAGTTGACCGACAGCGCACCGGTCTCGACTGCGCGAGCGACGCGAAGGGCGCGCCCGACGTCGCGGGTCCAGATCGATCCCGACAGTCCGTAGGGGCTGTCGTTGGCTATGGCGACTGCCTCCAACTCGTCCTCAAAGCGCAGCACTGAGACCACTGGTCCGAAGATCTCCTCGCGGAAGGCCCGGTCGGAGCCGTTTTGTGATTCGAGTACGGTCGCCGGGTACCAGAAGCCCGGCCCGCTCGGGGTCGTTCCGGTGAACGCAACGGAGGAACCCTCGACGAAGGAGTGGACGCTCGTTCGATGGCCCGACGAAATGAGTGGACCCATCTCGGCCTCCTCGCTGCGTGGATCGAGCACCCGAAAGGCCTTAACGGCTCGCTCGAAATGCTCCATGAAGCGCTCGTAGGCCGACGCCTGGACGAGGATCCGCGAGCGCGCGCAGCAGTCCTGACCGGCGTTGTCGAAGACGGCCGAGGGCGCGCTGCTCGCCGCCTTCTCCACGTCAGCGTCGGCGAAGACGATGTTGGCGCTCTTGCCACCTAATTCGAGGGTGACGCGCTTTACCTGTTCGGCGCAGCCAGCCATCACCCGTTTACCCATGTCGCTCGAACCGGTGAAGCAGACCTTGCGCACGCTGGGGTGCGTCACGAAGCGCCATCCAACGACCGCGCCGTCACCGGGAAGGACTTGGAAGACGCCCTCGGGGATGCCGGCGTCGAGGGCCAGCTCACCAATCCGTATCGCCGTCAGTGGGGTGAGTGTCGCCGGCTTAAGTACGACCGTGTTGCCGGCGGCGAGGGCCGGGGCGAAGCCCCACCCGGCGATGGGCATGGGAAAGTTCCACGGCACGATTATCCCGATGACGCCTACTGGCTCGTAGAAGGTGAGGTCGACGCCACCGGCGACGGGTATCTGCTTGCCGTTGTGTCGTTCGGGCGCACCCGAGTAGTAGTTGAGGACGTCGCGAACGTTGCCGGCTTCCCACCGAGCGTTGGCGATCGTGTGGCCGGAGTTGGCGACTTCGAGTTGGGCCAGCTCCTCGACGTGACTATCAATCGTTTCGGCGAATCGACGCAGCAGTCGCGCACGATCGCTTGGCGTGACGTTGCGCCATTGGGACAACGCGTGGCTGGCGCGCGCGATTGCGCGGTCGGTCTCTTCGAGGTCGTAGAGCTCGATTGAGGTGACCGGGCGCTCAGTGGCGGGGTTGAGAATCGTGAGGAAACTCATAGTCGCTCGAACCCCCGGTAGCGCTCCCAGTCGGTGACGGTCGAGTCGAAGGCGGCGACCTCGACGCGACCCGCGTGCACGTAGTGGTCAACCACCTCGTCACCGAAGGCCGCGCGTGCGACCGCACTGGCGGCAAAGAGATCAATTGCCTCGTGCAGAGTGGCGGGCACTCGCGCGGCGTCTGCCTCGTAGGCATTGCCAACGAAGGCTGGCGCAAGTGCCAGGCCGGCGTCGACGCCGGCCAGTCCCGCTGCCACCAGCGCCGCGATCGCGAGGTAGGGATTCACGTCGCCGCCGGGGATGCGGCACTCGAAGCGCAGCGACGCCGCGTGTCCGACGACGCGATACGAGCAGGTTCGGTTGTCGTGACCCCAGAGCAGGGCCGTGGGCGCGAACGAGTCGGCGACGAAGCGCTTGTAGCTGTTCACGTTGGGTGCGAGCAGCATCGAGAGTTCGCGCGAGTGGGCGAGAAGCCCGGCGAGGAAGTGCTCGAAGACGGGAGAGAAATGGTTCTCGCCGTCGCCGGCGAAGACTGGTCTGTTTTCAGCGTCGCGCAATGAGAGATGAATGTGACAGGAGTTGCCCTCTCGCTGGTCGTACTTGGCCATGAAGGTGAGGCTGTAGCCCAGCTGCGCTGCAATCTCCTTGGCGCCCAGTTTGAAGAGACTGTGCTCGTCGCACTTGTCAACCAGGGTGTCGTACTTAAAGGCGATCTCGTGCTGACCGAAGTTGCACTCGCCTTTGGCCGACTCTACGACCATGCCGGCTTGGCGCATTGAGCGACGGATGGTGCCCAGCAGCGGCTCGATGCGAGACGTGCCCTGAATGGAGTAGTCGACGTTGTACTGGTTGACCGGTGTCAGGTCGCGGTAACCGGCGTCCCAGGCCTGCTCGTAGGTGTCCTCAAAGACAATGAACTCCAACTCGGTGCCCGAGATTCCTGTCCAGCCGCGCTCGGCGAGGCGATTGACCTGGTGAAGGAGGATCTGGCGTGGCGAGGGCGCAATCGGTTGGCCGTCAACGCTCTGCACGTCGGCGAAGACAATGACCGTCTTTTCGTGCCATGGCATGAGTCTGACCGTCGAGAAATCTGGTCGGAAGGCGAGGTCACCGTAGCCGCGCTCCCAGGACGTCAAGGCGAAGCCGTTGACAGTGCGCATGTCGACGTCGGAGGCGAGAAGGTAGCTGCAGCCCTCCACCACGCCGTCGACGAGCTCATCGAAGAAGTACGAGGCGTCGAGACGCTTGCCCTGGAGACGGCCCTGCATGTCGGTGATCGCGACAATCACGGTGTCGACCTCGCCCGATTCGACCAGTCCGACCAGTTCCTCGCGCGAAAGTCGACCGGGTGTCTGGGTCATTGCTTCGTCTCCTCGATTCTCACCCGCCGGGCTCGTGGTCCAGCGGTTATCAACCTCGGTGTTGAGGCTACACAATCACGCAACTCGCACTTCCAGTCGGCCCTGGTTGCGCTCCAGCGTGATGCGCTGAGCGAAATTGTCGCTCAATCTGCGAGGCGACAATGGGCTCGCCGCCGTGTCAACCGCAAGGTGACTTCGCTGCGTCGAGGATCAAGCGCTGACGTCGAAGCCGACTACGGGTATTCGCCCACCGTAACAACTTCGCCAATCCTGTGCGTTCACTTATTCGCGCCCTAAAGGGTTGGCGTTTCGCGGTGCTCGGCTCGGCGTGACGTTCTAGTATTCCGCTCAACGGATTTGGGCCAAGACGAATGAGGGGGACTGAGTGTCTGACGAAGGTAGAGGAGCCACACCGCGCGCAATGAACGATACCGAGCGATTGCATCGTGATACCGAGCGATTGCATCAACTCGGCTACGCCCAAGAGTTGAAACGGGGCATGTCGGGATTTTCAAATTTTGCCGTGTCGTTCACGATCATCTCAATTCTTTCGGGCTGTTTGACGCTCTTCACCTTCGGCATGAACACCGGTGGCCCGATGACCATGATCTGGGGCTGGCTGTTAGTTGGTTTCTTCGTCATTCTGGTCGGGTTGGGCATGGCGGAAGTCTGTTCGAGCTATCCAACCGCCGGAGGCCTCTACTACTGGGCCGCGAAACTGGCTAAGAAGAACGCGCCAATGTGGGCGTGGTTCTGCGGCTGGTTCAATCTGCTTGGCCAGATTGCGGTCACGGCCGGCATCGACTTCGGCTGCGCACTCTTCATCGAGGGATTCTTGCTCTACGCGAACGTCCTGTCAATCAACGCCGGTCCGGCGACGATTCGACACGAGGTGGTACTGGTAACCCTGATTCTGCTGCTGGTGCACGGACTCTTGAATACGCTCGGCGTGAACTTGGTGGCGAAATTCGCCAACATCAGTGTGTGGTGGCACCTCTTTGGTGTCCTCATCATCGTGGTCGTCCTCTTCGCCGTCCCGTCGCACCACCAGAGCGCGTCGTTCGTATTCGGGCACTTCGTAAACAACACGGGATTCGGGATTCCGATTTACGTATTCCTCATCGGCCTGTTAAACGCGCAGTACACACTGACTGGGTACGACGCCTCGGCCCACATGACCGAAGAGACGCACGACGCCGCGGTCGCCGGTCCAAAGGGCATCGTGATGTCGATCGTTGTCTCCCTAGTTGCCGGATGGATCTTGCTCATTGGTGTCAGTTTCGCCATCCAGCCCGGCAAGTACACGTCCGAAGCCGGTGCCCTGGTGGCTCCGGGCCAGATTTTCATCGACGCGCTCGGAA
>JAYVNV010000136.1:0-11094 GCA_043758265.1 Acidimicrobiaceae bacterium | reverse complement strand
ACCAGTAGAATTTTTGACACCGAGGACCGGAGGAGGAGTATGTCGGGCAGCGATAAAAGAGTTGCTTCGACCAAGGAAGTCGAGGTCTCACTTCTCTTCACCGACATCGAAGGCTCGACCGCAAAGTGGGAAGCGGACCCGGGCGCGATGCGCATGGAGTTGGCACGTCATGACAAGGTGCTAACCGAGACGATCATCGAATGTGGTGGCGCCGTTGTCAAGCACACGGGGGACGGCTTCCTCGCCCGGTTCGAGACCTGTGCGATGGCAACGAGTGCCGCCTTCGGCGCGCAGGTACGACTCGCTGCTCTAGATTTCTCAGCCGTCGGAGGGCTGAGCATCCGAGCTGCCGTCGACGATGGTCTGGTCGAGGACCGTAACGGCGACCTCTACGGGCTAGCGCTCAATCGCTGCGCGAGGGCGATGGACGCCGCGCACGGCGGTCAAGTCCTCGTCAGCGAGAGCGTTCGGGGCGTCCTGCAGACCGGCGTGGTTCTTCGCCTTGATGGGGATCGCGTTGACGTCGGTTTTGCCGACCTCGGACTTCACCGCCTGAAGGGGTTGGCTCATCCTCAACACCTGTATCAAATGCTTCACCCCCAACTTCGCGAACACTTTCCTCCCTTGCGCTCACTCAACGCATCGGTTGGCAACCTGCCAGTCGCGACCACCACTGTGCTGGGCCGAGCGGAGCTCCTCGACCAGATACGTACCTCACTCGAAACACCCGGCGTCGTCACACTGGTCGGCCCAGGAGGCGTTGGCAAGACGATCCTCGCAATACGTGCCGGGCACGATGCCACGGCACGTTTCCCCGACGGAGTCTGGCTCGTCGATCTCGCGTCCGTGAGTAGTCCTCGAGGTCTCGAGGTCGCATTGGCCCGCGATATTGGCGTAGCGCAAAGAACGGATCAGACTCTGGACGCGACTCTGCGCGACGTCCTCTCAAGTCGCCAGATGCTGCTTATCTTGGACAACGCGGAGCACCTCACCAAAGCCGTTCATGACCTGCTCGCGCGCGTTCTCGTGCACGGTTCTCCCTCGCGATTGTTAGTGACGAGTCGCATGCCACTCGGAGGTGCGACTGAGTCCATGATTCGCGTAGGTTCACTCCAGACTCCTAAAGAGAGCCACGTCACCTCTGTAGAGAGTGCCCTTGAGTGTCCCGCTATTGCCTTGTTCGTTCAGCGCGCCTGCAGTGCGCGTCCCACCTTCGCATTATCCATGGACAACCTTGCTGACGTCACCGCTATCTGTGACCGCCTCGACGGATTACCGCTCGCCATTGAGTTGGCCGCGTCGAGGTCCGAATTGATGTCGCTAGGTCAGATCCGCGTCAAGCTCGATGACCGATTCCGACTATTGCAAGCGGGTGTAGCTCACGAGTCTCGCCACCGCACGCTCTTGGCCGTGCTCGACTGGAGCTACGAGAACCTGAGTGATGAGGCCAAGCGGCTCTTTGAACGACTGAGCACCCTTGCGTCGAGTTTCGACATCGAAGTCGCCACTGCTTTGTCGGGTACTGATGAGTTTAACGTGATTGATCAACTCGGTGAGCTGGCCCGCAATTCCATCGTCGCGACGGAGTTTGTCAGCGGCGAGCCTCGATATCGCCTTACAGAGACCTTGCGCGATTACGGCTGGCTGCGCCTCGTGGAGTACGGCAACGTAGCCGAAGTACGCCGTCTCCATCATGACTTTTTCTCCGGCATCGCGACTGATCTTCGCCGAGCGATGTGGAGCGAGGACGCGCTCAGCGCGCTAGATCGATGTCGACTCGAGCTATCCAACTTGAGTCGCGCCTTCAAGTTCTCTCTCGAGATGGATCCACTCTCAGCGATTGTGATGGTCACCGACCTTTACGCCCTGTGGTTAATCCGTGATCTTTTCGCCGATGGCCTCGATTGGCTCGAAGAGGCGTTCGAGGCCATCGGTGGAATTAGCAACGCTCCCCCTTCACCCGAACTCATGGCCGGTCTCGACGATGCCGGCACGCTCGCCTGGCTTATGGGTAAATCAGCTGACGCACAGCGCTACCTCGAGGCCGCGATAGCGGTTGCCGATCGCCTGGGAGTGCCGCCGCCGCCGAAGGCATTGGTGCGCCTTGGCAGTATTCGAAGCCTGGCCGGCGATTCTGCAGAGGGACGACGATTGTGCCAGTTGGCGAGGTCGATCGCCCTCGAACACTCCAATGACGTTGAGAGCGTCATGGTCGTGGAGCGGACACTCGGAGCGGTGCTCGCCTTCTCAGGCGAAGCTGAAGAGGGTGCCGCCATCTGTGAACAGGCGATCACGCGGGCCCGCTCGACGGACCTGTGGCTCGCGTCGGCATTGACCAACCTGTCACTTGCGACATTCGAAATTCAACCGGTTCGAGCAGCCGAGGCAAGTCTGGAGGCCATCGATGAAGGAATTCGCATTGGCTCGAAGTACTACCACGGTGGCGCCTTGGTTGGGCTGGGGTTGGCACAGTGGATTCTTGGTGACGAGGCCAACAGTTGTCGCGCATACGCCGAAGCGCTGACGCTAATGCTCGACAGCGGCGCTCGACAGAATGTGCTCATGTCGCTTAACAAGTTGAGCGAGGCACTGGAACACACGGCGAGCGACGTCGCTGTCGTGCTCGCCGCGGGAGTAGCTGCGCTGATGCCCGGTCCGGGCTCCGATGGCACCTGGCAAGAGGCACGTCGCCAAATGCTTCGCGCTCGTGTGGGAGATCATGTCGATAACACGATGTTCGAGGACGCCTGGAGTCGAGGCAAGAGAATGAGCATCGATGACATGGTCGTGTTGGCCAGGGAGACGGTAGATGAGGTTTGGCCCGAGTTGGTTGGTGGAGTGCCGGTTGCCTGAGGGATGTCCCGTGCCAGCGGAGCCGTGACGCGACCCACGACAGCGTCACAGTTCGCGGCGTCTGTGGGACATTCTGGATGATTGGTGCCGGCACAGGCGCACCGTTACGAAGCACTCGTCAACGCCACCTACCTCGAGATGGCGAGCCACTACGGCTGCGTGGTCATTCCCGCGCGACCCTCCAAACCCCGCGACTAGGCCAAGGTCGAGTCCGGGGTCCAGGTCTGTGAGCGTTGGATCATCGCGCGGCTGCGCCACGAGCGCTTCACGAACCTCGCGGCCCTCATCGCCGCCATTGCGCCCCTCGTCGAGATCATCAACGACCGACCGTTTAAGAAGATGCCAGGTTCACGACGTTCGATCTTTAACGAGCTCGACCGATCGGCCCTCGGATCCCTACCCCTCGACCCTTACGAGTTCGCCACCTGGAGACTGGTGCGCGTGGCTCGGTACTACCACGTCGTGGTCCTCGGGCACCACTTCTCCGTCCCCCACACCCTCATCGGCAAGGTCGTCGACGTGCGGGTGAGCGAAAAGGTCGTTGAGGTCTTCTTCAAGAATCGCCGAGTAGCCAGTCACGCAGTGGCCCTCACCCGCCACGAGTCGCGCACCGACCTCGCCCGTATGCCGGCCAGTCATCGTCGCCACGCCGAGTAGACACCGCAACGCGATGTCGAGAACGCCACGCGAATCGGACCCGAGACCCGGGCGTTCATTCAGTCCCTGCTCGAAGAACGGCCCCACCCCGAGCAGGGATTTCGCTCGGTCCTCGGCGTCATACGCCTCGAATCCAAATACGGCGTAGTCCGCCTCGAGGCAGCCTGCGCGAGAGCACTCTGGGCCCAGACCCATTCGATGCGCTCAGTCCAGTCGATCCTGCAACACGGACTTGAGCGTGCACCCCTCGTGACGGAACCAACTCGGGCCCACCCCGATCACGACAACATCCGTGGCCCGGACCACTACCACTATGGAGAACAATGCTGCTCAACCCCACCGTCGAGAGACTGCGCGCTCTACGACTTCCGGCCATGGCCCAAGGGCTCCAAGAGCAACGAGAGCAACGAGAGCACCCCGACCTCAACGGCTTGTCCTTTGAAGAACGGCTGGGTCTGCTCGTCGACCGAGAGATCCTGGCCGCCAGAGCCACCGTTTAGAGCGAATGTTGAAGAACGCCAAGCTCCTGCACGGGGCCGTGATCGAAGACCTCGACTTCTCGGGCCCGCGGGGACTCGACAAGGCGACGTGCAAGTCGATCGTCAGCTCTGACTGGGTGGCGCATCACCACAACGTCGTCATCGTCGGGGCGACCGGCGTGGGCAAGAGCTACGTGGCCTGCGCCCTGGCCCACCAAGCAGTTCGCGACGACCACTCCGCGCTCTACCTTCGCGTGCCGCGACTACTCGATGACCTGCGCGTGGCGCGAGTTGATGGTCGGCTCTCACGACTGATGGCGTCGCTCTCAAAAGTCGAGGTCCTGATTCTCGATGACCTGCTCATTCGTCCTCTCACGACGGACCAAGCCAGCGACCTGCTCGAGGTCGTTGAAGATCGAAAGACCAAGTCCACCATCGCGACGTCACAACTCCCCGTGAACCTCTGGCACGAGGGACTGGGCGATGGAACCATGGCCGACGCCATCCTCGATCGAATGCTCGAGCGAACTCACCGCATTGAACTGCACGTCGCGACACCACTTCGAAGGATGATGCCAAGAAATGAATCGCTCGTCACCTACGATGAACTCGAAGGAGGTGAGTTAGGGAATCCGTCTCGCGACATCACGTCGCGAGGTTGCATTCAGGGGTGTTCCAAAACTCCGGAATGAGTGTTCCAACTCACCGGAATCGCCACAAGAACTCATCAGCAGTTGCATCCGGCAGGCAAAAGCTGAGTGAGTTCCTGCGAGGCGGACTGAGGAATCAGTTCTAAGGTTTGTAGCCTTGGCAAGCCAGCAGCGTCACCGCAAGAATCATCCCGGACTTGGACTTATGTCGGCTCTGGCATTGTTATTGCCCGGGCCGGTGCGCGCAGCTGAGTGACCGCGGGCACGCATAAGGTGACCGCGATGAGCACCGCCATCGTAGATGCGCAGACGACGAGGGTGGTCTTTACACCGATGATGGCCGACACGGGTCCCACTACCGCCATGCCGATCGGCAACATGACGAGAGAGCCGAACCAGTCGTACGCACTGAGTCGCGAAAGCAGCTGAGTCGGAATCTCGTGTTGCAACGTCGTGCCCCACAGGACACCGAAGACACTGAGTGCGAATCCTCCGAGTAGCGCCGCCGCCGAGATGATCAGCGCCGCCGAGCGGAACGCGACGAAATAGAGGGGTACGACCGAAAGGAACGTGCTGAGAGTCGCAATTAGCAGAGGGCGACGAGGATGAACTCGCAACATGACGACGCCTCCGAGCACGGCGCCAAGTCCTTCTGCGGCCAATATGAGTCCCCAAGCTTTTGCGCCGCCGAGCGACTGTTTCGCCACGACGGGTCCCAGCACGAAGAACGACGCGAATAAGGCGTTGAACAATGAGAATTCGATGACCACGACCCACAACCACGTTCTCGACCAAAACTCCCGCCAGCCCTCGTGCAACAAGGTGGCGAATGATTCGTTGCTTTCCGAGGCGTTCCAGTCGATGCGTACCATCGCAAGGGAGATCACGCTGATGAAATATGTCACTCCGTCGATCACGATCGCCCACCCAGGGCTGTAGACGGCCACTACGACACCGGCAATCGCAGGTCCCACAACATTGCCTAGGGAAGCAGAAATACCGTTCAGGGCGTTGCCCTGCTGCAATTGATCGCCTCTTAACATCTGTGGCACGATGCCCGTGAGTGCGGGGCTAAAGAATGCCTGGCCGACCCCCATCAGAGCGCCCAGTGCCATGAATCCCCATACCGGCGGCGCTCCGATGAGAACCCAGAGACCAAGTGCCAGTTCAGCGACGGTGCGAAGAACGTCGGACTGGAGCATAAGGGTTCGACGATTGACCCGATCTCCCACGACTCCGCCTGCCAGCAGCAAAACCACGAGCGGCACGGTCTCCGCCGCGAGCACGTACCCCACGTCGCTCGCCGAGCCGTGGGCGAGCACCGCAAAGACGATTGCCACGGGCGCCATACCACTTCCGACCTGAGAGGCCGTCTGTCCGATGAAGAAAAGTCGAAAGTTTCTTTCGCGCAGTGCTCCGAACCACGTCCCGGCCGACATTTCAAAACCTTAGTCAGCATCTAACAGCGTGTGTCCTATTCGGACCCACCGGTTCACCTTGACTAACTGAGCCACGTGGCGCAGCGGTGCTTGCTCACCGTCCGAGCGCAGACGAAGTTTCGACTGAGTACTCGGTTCCGACCCAGGGCCCTCATCACGTTGCCGTGACGGTTGTGCGGGTGACGATCGGCTCTTCCCGCGTGCTTCGCGGTGCAAATCCCAGTGGGATCAAGCGGTGGACAGAAGCGAAGTACGCCTTGGAACCAGCGGTGTCACTTTTGAGGGCTCTTTGGGTTGCCAACGGGCCAGGTTGATGGCCGCATTGAGGTCACGTTCCATGACCAGACCGCAGGAGTCACACGAGTAGGTCCGGGTCGACAGGTCGAGGTAGCTTCTGATCTCGCCACAGCCCGAGCACGTTTTGGAACTCGGGAAGTACCGGTCGGCGACTCGGACCTCAACCCCGTGCCAGCGAGCTTTGTAGAGGATCTGGCGGGAGAGCTCGCCCATGGCGGCGTCCGAGATGGACCTCGCCAGGTGTCGATTTCTCACCATCCCCGCGACGTTGAGGTCCTCGAGCACCAGGACCTGACATCCGTCGACGAGAGTCTTGGAGGCTTGATGGACGAGGTGTCGTCGGGTGTTAGCGACCTTGCGATGAGTCGTGGCGAGTCGGGCCCTCGCTCGTTGGCGACCCTTGGACCCCGGGGTGGTTCTGGCCAGGGCCTGGTTGGCCGCCTTGAGCGGACGTAGCGCTTGCTTCAGTGTTGTCACCCCCTAGAAGCTCTCGAAGGGAACGCCGTTGGCGTCGGCGCAGACGCAGAGGGAGATAATCCCCCGGTCGACTCCGACGGGAACGGCGTGACGGTTGGTGGCGCTGCGCTCGGCCTGGTGTAGCTGGGCGGCCACGCCCGTGAGTGACACCGTCCAGCGCCCCGCGCGCTGGGTCAGCGTCGCCGAGTAGATGTGAAAGCGACCCACGTCGATCATCCGGCGAACCTTGCGGGTCGAGCCAAAGAGCTTCACCGGTCCGAACTTGGGTAGTCGCAAATGCGAAGGGGCGGCAAAGCGGATGGGCTGGCTCGAAGGTGCCGTCACCGACGTCGCACGGTTGCGCAATCGGAAACTCGGCGTCACCTTCCCCTTGGCCTGAAAACGGGGAAATCCGACGGGCGACCCACTGCGTTTGCCTTGACGTGAGGCCGAGAAGTTCTCGAGGGCCCGGGCCGCGTCCACGCTCGCGCACTCAAAAACGTCCCCCGACACCTCGTGGCGCCAGGCGAGGCCGCGACTGCCATCGTCGTTAGCTGGTGAGTCTTCGGACTCCCCGTTCTTCCAGGCGTTGAACTCGTTGATGAAGGAGAAGGCGGACCAGGACAGCGAAGGGGTCGATTGTTCGCACGGATCACCACTCTCCGAAGGCACTTCTCGCTCGGCCGATCGGGCGTCCAGGTTGGTTTTCACGCGCGCCAAGTGATGGTTCACCGTGAAGCGGCGCGCGCCCGCGCATTTGGCGAACAGGATCTTCTGCTCGACGTTCGGGTCAAGAGCGAACTGGAAGGTGACGGCTCGTGAGAGCACTTGTCCGGAGTGGGACAGTGGAACTTCGTTGCGTTGACGGGCCACGACGCCAAGTATTGAGGCCAGGTGTGACACGAAGAGTTGCGCGGCCAATGAGGAGATTGCCCGGTCCAGTGATGAAAAGAGGGATGGTCAAGTTAGACAACTCGCGGGCCAGTTGGACGGCTCTCGGGTTCGGGCGTGACCACCGATTGAAGGCACAATGAAAGGTATGGAACTTCGGACCGAACGGCTCGTCCTACGGGAGTTTCGCCTCGATGACGAAGCAGCAGTTCACCACTACGGATCAGACGAAGAGGTCACCCGCTACCTCACGTGGGGACCCAACTCGCAGGCCGACACCACGGCCTACCTCCAGCGGGTCGCTCTCGAGAAGAGTCGCGAGCCTCGAACCTCGTTCACCCTCGCCGTCACGACGCTCGATGGAGAACTGGTGGGCGTTGTCAATCTCATAGTTGTCGACGCTGCGTCGACGGGTGAACTCGGCTACGTTCTGTCGCGGGAATCTTGGGGACACGGCTACGCCACTGAAGTCGCCCAAAGACTCATCAACTTCGGATTCGGCGAGTTGGGACTTCGCCGAATCACGGCGACCTGTCATCTCGACAACCACGCGTCGGCCCGGGTCCTGGAGAAGGTGGGGATGCACGCAGAAGGCATAATGCGAAACCACCGCCAAATTCAAGGTGAGTGGTCGGATTGGCGACTATTCGCCATTTCAACTGACCACAAATACGACAACCTCACGGACTGAAGGGCGCCACTCGGTTCCCGGGTGGTCGTCTGATGCGACTCTACGTCTCTGACTCAGCACAGCGCCCGAAGAACTTCACTGATGGCAGCGACGTGCAACCATCCGGTGGCCGATGTCACAGTGTTCTCAAAACAGCGCGCTAGACGTCGCCGTCGCACGAGGTGGCCATGGGCCACTTCGACTCGCCAGGCGTGACGGATAGGACGAAAGACCTTGGCGCCGTGCGCGTTGCGCGGTGGGTCGTCCCATCCGACCCGGCGCACTTCGTAGTTGAACTTTGCCGACATTCGTGTGGCGGCCGTCACCGCGGTGCCGCGGTCCACGAGAACGAGTTCCAGTTGTTCGTCTGCTCCTGAGCGAGCAAGGTCGTCGAGTATCAGTTCGACGGCGCTCGCTTCGGAGGTCGAGGCGGGGACGACTCGCACGCAGAGCGGCAGCCCCGTCACGTCCACGCAGACGACGCGCTTGGCGCCGTTGGTGCGACCGTAGGGGCCACCCTGGTTGTGGAAGGTGACGCCACCATTTGAGGCTCCGCGTGCGAGGTGGGTGTCAATAACGACCATCGAGGGCCGGGGTTCCTTGCGGCCAAGAGCGGTGCGCGACGATGCGTGCAGGGCGGTGAGGACCCGGGGCCACGTCCCGTTCCTCGACCACCGACGAAACTGGGACCAGATTCTGGCCCAGGGACCGAACTCATCAGGCAGAAAGCGCCATTGGCATCCTGTGTGCGAGATGTAGAGCATCGCGTCCACGACGTGGCGAAGGTCGGCCCCGTGCTTCGGTCCTCGTTTGGAGGGAACGACCAGCAGGGGTTCGAGAAGGTTCCACTGAATATCCGTCAGATCGCTTGAATAGGCCACGACTTGATGGTGTCGTTTGTGTTGCCGGGCGCACTCGCCAAATAGAACACACGCTCTAAGAGATTCGAAGAACGAACACGGTCAATAGTCGCCCCTCGATGACGACGAGCCTGAAGAGGGTTCGGGATAGTACCCAGTTGAAGTACTCAGTCGGCGTGAGGTGATTTGGGGGTTGTGATGGCGACTGCGAGGGTGGAGTGCTCGAGCCTCGCACGCGACGGGCACTCCGTCCAAACCTCCGTTCACCCTACTGTCCTGGTCGATCTCTTTGCCTTGCCTTCCGTGAACTGTCACAGGTCACACATAGAACTTTCTCTATGGTCGGTAAAGAAGAGCCCCTTGCCGAAGAATTGCGAATGCGAAAAGTTGCGCAAGCGGCACGCGCCCACTTCGAATGCCGTCTCACCATGCTGGAGGCGCTGGACAAGGCAGATGCCGACGTTCAAGCGTGGTTTCGGCGTGAGAACGAGTTGCGTACTGACCTTGACAGGGAGATAGCGCGTTGGCGTCGCATGGGAGAACTTGAGTAGGCACCTAATTCCTCAGTGGTTCGACGATTCCGGTGGCGACCGGGAATCTGCGGGTTCAGAGGGGCGAAGGTGTCACGGCGATTGCGGTGCTCGTCGCGATCTATGGCGAAGCCACGGCCTTGAGGAGGTTCCCGGCAAAAACGAAATGGACCTACTCTTTAGGCGTCACCAGTGGGCGAGAACGGCCCGTTATTTCGGCAATGGCGCGAGCAACGTCAGTTGTCGATGCCTTGGTGAGGGTGTTAGTCGTCTCGGTCGCCGCGTGTCGGAGCATGAGCCGGGCCGTCTCGAAGCCGGCGTGTCGCTCCACCATTGAGCCGATGGTGTGACGGAGAGCGTGGCCGGTATAGCTCATGGAGTTCGCCCATGGCAACGCGCGCTGGACGCGGCCGTGGAGCGTGTCGAAGCGTCGCCCGGTGACGGCATGCGGCTTCGCTTCCGTGCTGTCCTTGAAGTGGAAGACAGGGGCGTTGGGGTCGAAAGTTGGATGGCCCGGGGTGCACCGTCCACCGCCTCGTGACTCGGCGAAGGCGGCGAGGAAGTCGATGAGCTCCAGTGAGCATGGTTGCGCGTCAAGAAGGTTCCCCTTCTCCCAGAAGCCAATGGACGGGGCCCGGTGGTCCAGTTGGCCGACCGCGAGCGTGAGGATGCCACCACGGCGGGCGCCGAGCTCGAACTCGGCCCACGTCAACGCAAAGTCGAGCAGCGGGCCGTCCCCGCCGGTCGCGACAACGTTACAGACTTCGGCCAACTCGGCGTCGGTCAGCGCGCGCCGCTTCGGTTTGCTGCGCTTTCCCTTGGTCAACCTCTGCGCTGGGTTAATAGGTGATGAGCTTGTCGGCTTCCATGCGGTCGAAGAGGTGTCGCAAGGCAGTACTGCAAATCTCACGGGCTCCCTGGCCGTGCGTGGGTTTCGGTGCGAGGCTCTTGCGAGCTCGCACGACATTGTCGTGCATCGCGCGCTTGATGGCCATCTGCTGTACGAGTTGGACCAGGACGGCGACGTCGATTTCGGCGGTGGAGCGTTGCGAAATGGGGAGTTCTCGATGTCCAGGGAAAGCGACGGTCTTGGCACACTTCCGGCACTCGCACGTGCACGTTCCCGACGTGGAGAAGTCAGCCACGCACGTCGCGCACGTGCACGTGCACTCACGCGCTACGCCGTCAATCAAGTGGTTGAAGTGCGTGAGGCGACTGCGGCCGGTGTTGCCGCTGAGCCCACGGTCGACCTTGACGATGTATCCGCCGAGGAGTGGGCCGGCCGCGGCGGTGCGTACGCCACCCGTGGCCG
>JAYVNV010000135.1:0-29940 GCA_043758265.1 Acidimicrobiaceae bacterium | reverse complement strand
GAGGGCCTCGAACGCTTGGCTCCGACAATCGAGGCACTGGCCGAGCTCGAGGGAATGATCGCGCACAAGGCAACGGCGCGAAGATGACCTGGCCCGTCGCCCTCGACGCCTACCAGTGGCCGCCCTCCAACGAGGTCATTGCGCAAAAAGTGGGACTAGATCCTCGATCGATTCTTCGATTCGACGGGAACGTCGCGGCGACGCCACCGGCGAGCGCGCGACCAGCAGCGTTGGCGCGCGCCCTCGCCGACGTGAACGAGTACGACCGTGGCCGTTACGTCGCACTCCGTGGGGCCATCGCGGCCCGACACGGTGTCGGACTCGATCAGGTGGCTCTGGGCGCCGGAAGTGACGAGTTCATCATCCTGCTCGCACGTCTCTTCGCAGAGAACGGCACGGTCGCCACGGTACCGGCGTTCTCTTATTCGATGTACCCATTCGCGGCCGCCATGGCGGGCGCCACGATGATTGACGACCCTCACGTCGCCAATCTCGTCTTCGTCTGTCGACCCAACAATCCGACTGGAGAGTTGCCCGACATCCCCACTGTGCCGGGACAACTCATCATCGACGAGGCCTACGCCGACTACGCCGGTGTCGACGCGCTCGATTATGTGAAGGACGGCGCAATTGTGCTGAGGACGTTTTCCAAGGCCTACGGACTCGCCGGCGCGCGAGTGGGCTACGCCATTGCCAGTTCGGAGCTGACGAACATCATCACGTCGCACCAAGCACCGCTCAGCGTGTCGTCGCTCTCGGCGTCGCTCGCTCTCGAGGCACTCTCGACTCCGATCGACGTGTCCGCTCAAGTGGCGGAACGCGAGCGGCTCGCTAAGGCGTTGAGCGAACTCGGTCTCACGCCGCTTGAGTCGTACACGAACTTCCTCTTTATTCCCATGCCGGACCCTCAAGACCTTGTCGAGAGGCTGATGGTCTACGGGATTGTGGTTCGTGCCTACCGTGGGGGACTTCGCATCAGCGTGAAGGACGAACTCGACGATAATGAGTTGTTGGACGCCCTTCGCTCCGAGATCACCGGTACGCCGAGGTCCGAACAGGTGCTGCGCCACCGTCGAGCGACCGCCGAAACACTGCTGAGTGTGCGGCTGCGGTGGCCCGGCGAGGGACGGGTCTACGTCAGTACTGGTCTGGGCTTTTACGACCACATGCTCCAACAGCTCGCTTTCCACGGGGGAATGGACCTGCGCCTCGAAGGGGTTGGTGACCTGGAGACCGGCGAGCACCACATGGTCGAAGACATGATGAGAACTTTCGGCGAAGCGCTTGATCAGGCCCTGGGCGATCGTCGCGGCTTGGCCAGGTACGGCGAGGCCCGCGTGCCCATGGATGAGGCCCTCGCGCACGCGGTCGTCGACCTCTCAGGGCGCGCCACCGCGAACATCTCCATCTCGCCTGATCCCGGCATGGCCGCGCACGCGTTCGAATCGCTCGCCCAGACCGCTCGCATCACCTTGCACGTGACCGCGACCGGTGAGAATGCGCACCACGTCGCAGAGGCATCGTTTAAAGCGGTGGGCCGGGCCCTGGCGTTAGCGATGGCGCGTGGCGGATCGCTCGTGCCCTCGACCAAGGGCTTACTATGAGCGAAGTGGTCGTCGTCGACTACGGCGCCGGTAACACCCGTTCGGTGCGCGCCGCCCTCCACCACCTGGGTGCGTCGAGCATTGTCAGCAGCGATCCGGCGTTGATCAGTGACGGAAAGTTCGTCGTCCTGCCGGGAGTTGGCTCGGCACGAAGCGCCATGACTCACCTCAACGCCACGGGGGCGGCCCAGGCCCTGCGTAACCGCTTCGCCAACGGTCGCCCGATACTCGGTATCTGCCTCGGAATGCAGTTGGCGCTCGAGACCAGTGAGGAGGACGGCGGCGTTGACGGCCTCGGCCTCTTGGCGGGCCGCGTCGTGTTGATGCACGCTGCGCGCGTCCCTCGTCTCGGCTGGGCGAACGTCGAACCCTGGGGTGAGTCGTACTACTTCGCGCACTCGTACGCGGTTGAGTCACCGGCGTCGGTGGCGACGTCCGAGGGAGTGATTGTCGCGGTCGAGGACGGTTCGTTCTTCGGCGTGCAGTTCCATCCAGAGAAGAGCGCGAACGCTGGTCTCACCTTTTTAAAGCAATGCCTTTCGCTCGCCTGATCCCCTGTCTCGACGTCTCGAACGGTCGAGTCGTGAAGGGTATTCGCTTCGTTGGCCTTCGTGACGTCGGCGACCCCGTCGAGCTGGCGAAGTTCTACAGTGACGGTGGAGCCGACGAACTCGTCCTTCTCGATATCACTGCGACGCCCGACGACGTCGCGACGATGACGTCGGTCGTCACCGACGTCGCCGACGTCCTCGAGATCCCCTTCACCGTTGGGGGAGGAGTTCGATGCGTCGCCGACGCAATTCGCCTCATCGAAGCCGGCGCCGACCGCGTCTCGCTCAACTCGGCGGCCCTCGCCGATCCGACGCTCATTACCAGCATCGCCGAACGCTTCGGTAGCCAGGCCGTGGTCGTGGCAATCGACGCAGACGACGGCTTCGCTTACTCCAACGGCGCGCGCGTAGCCACGTACCGAGCGACGGTCCCCTGGGCGCGCGAGGCGGCGCAGCGTGGTGCCGGTGAGATTCTCTTGACGTCAATTGCCCGTGACGGGAGCAGGCGGGGCTACGACCTCGAACTGATCTCGTTGGTGCGTTCAGCCGTTGACGTGCCGGTCATCGCCTCTGGTGGCGCCGGATCAGCACAGGACGTGGTCGCGGCGCTTCGCATCACCGACGCGGCGCTCGTCGCTTCGATTGTCCACGAGAACCCGAGCGGCCTCCCCGGACTTCGACGAGAGATTGAACGCCTGGGCATCAAGCTTCGACCGATGAAGGAGTCAACGTGAGTGAAGAGCTTCGCGCCGCAATTGTGCAAGACGACGCCAGCGGGCGCGTCTTAATGTTGGGATGGATGGACGACGAGGCCTTGGCGTTGACTTCTTCGACCGGTCTCGTCCACTTCTTCTCTCGCTCTCGCCAGAAGCTCTGGCGTAAGGGGGAGACGTCCGGCAACTCCCTGCGCGTCGTCGAGGTCGCGCTCGACTGTGACGAGGACGCCGTTCTCGTTCGGGTAAACGCCGACGGACCTACCTGCCACGATGGGTCGATGTCATGCTTTACTCCGTGGCTGTGGCGAAAGATCCTCCAACGCCAGCAAAGCCGTTCCAGTGATTCATACGTCGTGTCCCTGCTTAACGAAGGTCCGGCCAGGACGGCGCAGAAGGTCGGCGAGGAGGCCGTCGAACTAGTGGTGGCGGCGTTGAGCGAGGACGACGCGCGCGTGGTGAGTGAAGCGGCGGATCTTTGGTTTCACACGCTGGTGCTGTTAGCGAGTCGCGGTCTCGACCCGGCAGCAGTCGAGGACGAACTCCGACGTCGTGAGCACTAGGGCGCAGTACGACAGGGTTGGTTCGCACCTCGGCGCGCGCGAGGTAGCGTTGGTCGTCGTAGGAAAGTGGGATTAGTTCGTGATTGCAGCCACCGCGGTCTCGTCGGGCGTCTTCGTCCTCGTCGGTGCGGTCTTCCTGGCCTGCGCGGTCGAGATGGTTGAAGCGCTCACCATTGTGCTCGCCGTCGGTCAGACGCGCGGCTGGCGTTCGGCGTTCGAGGGCACCGCCGTCGCACTCTTGGTACTCAGCGCTCTCGTCGCCTCGTTCGGACCGGCCCTGGTGCACGTACCACTGTCCACGCTGCGCCTCGTCGTGGGCGGCGTCTTGTTGATCTTCGGGATGCAGTGGCTTCGAAAGGCTATCCTGCGCGCCAGCGGACTGAAGGCGAAACACGATGAAGATGCCATCTATCGAGAAAAGGTTGCAGAACTCGAGGCCATCGGCGCCAGCGCCGACCGGGACCGTATCGCCTTCGTCATGGCCTTTAAAGGCGTCTTTCTCGAGGGCCTCGAAGTCGTCATCACGGTGCTGACTTTAGGGACGTCCGCTCATCGACTGGGCCTCGCTGCGTTCGTCGCGGGAATCGCGGTTGTGTCCGTCGGTGTCGTCGGCGTTGTCGTTGCGGCGCAGCTCTCGAAGGTGCCTGAGAACGCGATGAAGATGGGGGTCGGCATACTTCTCGTCAGCTACGGGACTTTCTGGACCGGCGAGGGTTTGAGAGTGCGCTGGCCGGGCGGCGACACTTCGCTGATTGTCCTCGTCGTGCTCTACGCCGTAGTCACTTCGTTCTTTATTGCGCTGCTGCGCCGTGACGCGCCACAGTTGGTGAGTGAGGTTGGCGCATGAGCGCCCCACGGTCGCTGCCCATTCGACTTCTCAGGGGATTTGGCCAGTTCTGGTGGGACTTTTTGGTGGGCGACACTCCCGAACTCTTCATCGCCGCATTGGTGATCATTGGCGTCGTCGCCCTGGTGAGTGAGGCCGGACATCGCAACGGTGTAGCGATTGCCGTGCTGCCGCTGCTGGTCGTGAGCGCACTCGGACTCTCTCTAAAACGCGCGCGACAGTCGTCGCGGCGCAAGTGATTCAGGCAGCTGGGAGTTCGTAGGCCGTCATCGAAAGAGAGCCCATCTCGTAGCCATCGACGAGGGTGCGTGTTGGGGTGCCGGCGGCGGCAGAGAGCCCGGCGATGTACGCCAGTGGCAAGAAGTGATCGGGCGTCGGAACCGCCAACGTGAAGTCACCGTGACTCGCCGCTCGACCGAGGTCGGTCGCGTCGCTCGTCATTACGGTGCGCACGTCATCGTCGAATCGCTGCGCCCAGTCCGATCCCTGTCCCGGTGAACTCCAGTCCATCAAACGTAGATTGTGCACGACGTTACCGCTCCCCAGGATCAGCACGCCCTCACTTCGCAGCGCGTGCAGTTTCGCGCCGAGGGTGAAGTGATAATCGAACGGTCGCTCAGCGTTGATGGAAAGTTGAATCACCGGAACGTCGGCCCTGGGGAACATGTGGAGTAGCACTGACCAGGTGCCGTGATCGATGCCCCAGCTGTCCTCGTCCAACCCGACGTACGTCGGCTCGACGACCTCGACAACGTGATTCGCAATCGACGGGTCACCGGGCGCCGGGTACTCAACGTCGAAGAGCGCTTGGGGAAAGCCGTAGAAATCGTGGATAGTTCGAGGCGTGCGCATGGCGGTCACGGCGGTGATGTTGACGAACCAGTGGGCCGAGACGACCAGAATTGCTTTGGGACTCGGCATTGATGCCCCGAAGGCCGCCCACGACTCGGTGTAACGATTGTGGTCGAGGGCGTTCATCGGGTTGCCGTGTCCTATGAAGGCAGCGGGCATCAAGGTTGACATGGATACCTCATTTCGACTGCGCTCAGCGTATCGTTCACTGCGTCGAGCGATATGGCTCTAGCCTTTCACTATGCGCACCTGGCGACTCTTCGGTGTCGTGCTACTCGTTCTGGCGAGCTTCGTCGCCTCCGCCGGAGCGAGCCAGACTCGAACCAACACCACGAATCTCAACTGCGCAACGAGAGTTGTCGGGTCGTGGACGACCACCCAGCTCGCCAACGAGACGATTGCGGTGCCCGTGGCCGCGACGAACATCGCAAGCATGGGTCCGGCCGCGCGCGCCGGTTACGGAGGAATACTGCTCTTCGGAGCGTTCGCACCGCCGTCGATGGGCGCGGTCCTCGCGACGCTGCAACGTGAACGACCAGGCCACTACGCAATGATCGTGATGACGGACGAAGAGGGCGGCGGGGTCGAGCGTTTGACCAACATTGTCGGTACGTTCCCGTGGCCACAGACCATGGGCAAGTTGCTGAGTGCCTCACAGATCATGGCGATTGGCCTGCGCGTTGCCAGGGCCCTCAACGCAGTGGGCGTGAATACCGACCTCGCACCGGTACTCGACGTCGATGGTCGGGCAGTTGAACCGGGCCCGTCCAACCCCGACGGACTGCGCAGTTTTAGTGGACTGCCGGCCGTGGCGGCGGCCGACGGCACGGCCTTCATGAAGGGTCTGAGCCAGGGCAAGGTGCTGGCCGTCGTGAAGCACTTCCCGGGACTCGGTCAGTCAACGCGCAATACCGATTACGGACCCGCGGCGACCCTGCCGTGGGCGGCGTTGCAAACGACCGGTCTCGTGCCTTTTAAAGTAGCGATTGCCAATGGTGCAATGGCCGTGATGCTGTCGAACGCCCACACGCCCGGACTGAGTCCCCTTCCGGCCAGTATCTCACCGGCCACGGTGACGGTCCTGAGAAAAAACCTAGGCTTTCAAGGGCTGATTGTGACTGATTCGCTGTCGGCCGGCGCCATTGGCGCCCTCCATCTGGCCGAGCCCGCCGCGTCGGTTGAGGCACTGGCGGCCGGTGCCGACCTCATCCTCTTTGGATCGGCGAAGTCGGTCACCGCTTCATTGGCGTTAGCAGCCAAGATCTCCAAAGCGATTGTCGCCGCCGTGGCGGCGGGCACCCTAGCGAGGTCGACCCTCGTTGGCGCCGCTGCACAAGTGCTCGCGGCCAGAAACACCCTGACGTGTACGCCCGTAACCACCACCACGTGACTCACAAGTAGTGGGGCGGCGTTTCGCTGTTTTCACGCCGTACCAGGCGGATCTCCTCCTTCAGGCGAGCAACCTCGTTGCGCAAAGTGGCGATGGATTCGATTAACTCTTCGCGGGTCACGTCGGGAGAGGTCATGGCACTAGGTTCCCATACGCCGAACAGGGCCGTACTGGCGAACCCCACTGATCGGCGCCGCCTCGAATTAGAAGAAATTCAATGGATTGCAATGATTCATATCCGGTGCTGCACCCCCGGATTTGGTTATCGTAAAGCAGTGCGGCCAGAACGGCGCTTGCGCAAGGGGGAGAAATGACAACAACTGAAACGGGCACGCAAGACGGCGACCGTCTCGCGGCCCTCGGGTATAGGCAGGAGCTGGCGCGGGTGCTCTCGCTGTTCGACAACTTCTCGGTGGCTTTCGCCTATCTCAGTCCGGTGGTGGGTATCTTCTCCATCTACGTGATTGGGCTCGGTGCCGGAGGTCCGCGCTACATCTGGACAATTCCACTCGTGGTCGGTTTCATGACCCTCGTGTCCCTAGTCTTTGGTGAACTGGCCAGTGAGTACCCGTTGTCAGGCGCGCTCTACCAGTACGGCAAGTTCAACGTGGGTCCACGCTACGGATGGTTTGTCGGCTGGATCTACGGCTTCGCGCTGCTCGCAACGGTCTCCTCGGTGGACTCGGGCATCCCGACCTACGTCTCGGCGCTCTCAAACATCTGGTTCAAGACCCACCTCGACGCCTCTAATCATCTGACGATTTTCATCATCGTCGGTATCGTGATTCTCCTATCGGCGATTCTCAACTCGGTGGGCGCCAAGGTCATGAGCCGAGTCGCGCGCTACGGCGTCTACGTCGAGACGGTCGGCACCTTCGGGGTCTTCATCGCGCTGGCGATCCACGGCTTTCATCACGGACTCGGTTTTCTCTTTACGACGCAGGGCGTACAGAACGTCGCGACGAACCCCTTCGGCGTCAACTTCGGCGGCCACTGGCTCACCGGTGCCGCGTTGGTCGCGGTGCTCGCGAATGTCTACATCTTCTACGGCTTCGAGTCAGCCGGCGACATTGCCGAGGAGACGAAGGACGCGGCGCGCCAAGTACCAAAGGCCATGCGCAACGCCATCCTCTACGGTGGCATTGCGTCTTTCGTGCTGGTATTGGGACTCATTCTCGCCACGCCCAAGGCGGGCATCGCTGGCGTCATCGCTGGCAACATCCCGTCGATCCTGGCCGTTCTGCCGAGTTGGCTGCAGGACTTCTTCTTGGTGATGGTAATCATCGCCTTCTTCAGCTGCGGTACCGCGGTGCAGGGTGCGGGCGCTCGCGTCGCCTTCGCGTTGGCGAGGGACGGTGCCATACCCTTTAGCGCCAAGCTGGCGAAAGTCAATGCACGGCACAAGACGCCCGTCAACGCAATCATCGTGGGGACAATCGTGCCGTTCCTCTTCTTGCTCCTCGTTCTGGTCAACCCGTCCAAACCAGTGCACATCCTCTGGTTCTTTTACCCGGCGAAGGTGAATGCGCTCTTCGCACTGATCTCCTTCGCGACCTCGGGCATCTACCTCTCGTTCTTCTTAACGGTGCTGGGTGCCTTCATCGCGCGTCGAAGGGGCTGGAAGCCCAGTGGGCCCTTCACCCTCGGCAAGTGGGCCGTACCGGTCACGTTGGCTAGCCTGACGTATCTGTTGTTGATGCTGCTCGACATCGTGTGGCCGAGTTCGCTCGCCAGCGGGCGAGGTGTGTTGTTCAACTACGGGTGGATCACGTTGCTGGTGATGGCCGTCATCGTGATTAGCGGTGGACTCTACGAAATGATTGCGAGGCCCGACAAGAAGGCCGCGCCACGAGAGGTGCGCTAAACGCGACGAACGGAGCTCCGTCGGGGACGTCGGAGCCCGTTCGTTGAATCAGTGCAGGGTTTCGAGGTACGCGTCGAGGAGGGTTTGGGCCTCGGCGAAGAAGGCGGTCGCGTTCGGGCCTCCGGCGAACGAACTCTCCATGATTGCCGTCATCGTGTCGATGATGAGTCGGGACGCGCTAATCGTTCGTTCCTCGTCGATGTGGGGAAATCGCTGACGCAAAAGATCGGCGATGAGCGACGTGGCGCGAGCGGTGTTGATGTTGTCCAGGACGACGAGTTCAGGCACTGAATGAAAGGCTCGACGCATCAACACGCTGGTTGGGTGGTCGAAACGGTAGAGGCGCACCAACGCCATGAGCTGGTGCGACCATAGGGGTAGGTTCGAGGCCGTCGGGAGTTCGTTGAGTTTCTCGCGTAGCGCGGCGGTGCGACTTCGCTGGTCGCCGAGCAGTAGTTGGACGAGGATTGCGAGCTTGTCCGGGAAGTAGTGGTACACGGTGCCAATGTTGATGCCGGCGCGCAGGGCCACCGCGTTGGTGTTGAAGCCCTGAATCCCAGCTTCGGCGACGATGTCGTGGGCGGCGTCGAGGATGTTCGCGACGGTCGCAATGGACCTGGCCTGGGAGGGCTTCTTGAACCGGCTATCGATTCCCGGGGTCGGAACGATCAGCGTCCCCTCATCCTCGCGGCGTAACTCAAGACCTGATGCCCTGACGGGCAACGCTCCTTCACCTTGGCCACCACAGTCAGTCGATCACGGGAACAGTCCGCGTAGTTCGGTGGCTTCGGCGATGCGCTCGACACCAACCGCGATGGCCGTCTCTCGAAGGGTCACTTCAAGTTGCAGGTGGCGCATCCAAATGTAATTGAAGGCTTCGCGGAGTGTCTTCTCCAAGCGGTCGTGGAAGAGCTCGGGCTCCCAGAGATACCCCTGAAGGTCCTGGGCCCACTCGAAGTAGGAGGCGACGACGCCGCCGGCGTTGGCGAGCACGTCGGGAACGACCGGGATGCCACGACTGGCGAGCACCGCGGCGCCCTCGCCGGTCGTTGGACCGTTGGCCGCCTCGACCATGATTGACGCCGACATGGTCTTGGCAACGTCCTCGTCAATCACGCCACCGAGGGCGGCGGGAATAGCGATGTCGCTCGGGAGCGTGAAGAGCAGGTCGGCCGAGACCGGTTCACTGCCGGGGTAGCCAACGACGGTGCCGGACTCCTTGAAGTGATTCGTCATAACAGTCGGATCAATACCATCGGGGACGTGGATCGCGCCACGAATATCGGCGACGCCCACGACCTTCATGCCTCGTTCGCTTAACAGTTTCACGAGTGGTGCACCGACCTTGCCGTAGCCCTGAATGACGACGCGCTGCTCGCTGGCGAGACGACCCATGCGCTGAAGGATTGCGCTCGTACAGATGGTGACGCCGAGTGACGTCGCACCCGCGTGACCGAGGGTCCCACCGATCGCGAGTGGCTTACCAGTGACGACGCCGGGGGTGTTATGACCGCGCAACATCGAGACGGTGTCCATTATCCAACTCATTACTTGAGTGTCGGTGTTGATATCGGGAGCTGGAATGTCGCGATCCGGTCCGATCATCGGCGCGATGGAGAAGGCGTAGCGTCGGGTGAGCCGTTCGAGCTCACCGCGTGACAGGGCCGTCGGATCAACCTTGATACCACCCTTCGCACCACCGTAGGGGATGTTGACGACCGCGCACTTGATCGACATGTCGGCACTGAGGGCCGCAATCTCGTCGACGTTGACACTTTGGTGGAAGCGGATGCCGCCCTTGCCCGGCCCGCGCGACGTGTCGTGCTGAATCCGCCACCCGTGATACATCTCGACTTCGCCCGAATCCAATCGCACCGGCACCGCCACCTCGAGGATCCGCTCGGGGGTGACAATTCGCTTAATCATTCCCTCGTTCAGACCGAGTAATTTACCCGCGGTCTCGATGAGCTCCGTGACGTGGAGCCACGGATTGAACTCGGGGGGTGAGGCCTCCAGCGAACGCGTGACCACGTTGTCACCTGCTTTCGAAAATGTTGAGAGCGCGATTGCTTTCGTTCTCCAGCGTAGGTCAGAGTATCGCGGCCTAGGCGACAGTGCCGAGAGTTCCGGTACTGTGAATTTCACACCAGAGGCGAAAGACCACTTATGAAGATTTCGACCATGCTCGGCTACGCCGGGGGCTTTAAGCAGGCAGCGTGCGACGTCGCCGAGATGGAGAAAGCCGGCCTCGATCTCGTGTGGGTCGCCGAGGTCTACGGTTTTGACAGCCCCTCCATGATGGGGTACCTTGCCGCCCTCACCGAACGGGTCGAGATCGGATCGGCAATTCTGCCGATCTACACCCGCACTCCCTCGCTCCTCGCCATGACGGCGGCCGGTATCGACGCCCTCTCCGACGGACGATTTCACCTCGGACTCGGCGCCTCGGGCCCCCAGGTCATCGAGGGCTTCCACGGCGTGCCCTACACCAACCCACTCGGACGAACGCGCGAGATCGTGGAGATCTGTCGTGACGTCTGGAAGCGCGAGGCGCCCCTCGTGCACCAGGGCAAGAACTACACGGTGCCTCTGGCGAGTAATCAAGGCACCGGACTCGCCAAGGCGCTCAAGATCATTACTCATCCGGTGCGAAGTCAGATTCCCGTGTGGATAGCTTCGCTCGGTGAGAAGAACGTCGAGATGACCGCCGAGATCGCCAACGGTTGGCTGCCGATCTTCTTCATTCCAGAACGGGCGAAAGAAGTATGGGGTTCGTCAATCGCGGCGGGCACAGCGAAGCGCGACGGCGCCTTGGGCGACCTCATGATCTCGGCCGGTGGCCTGCTCGCGATTGGCGAGGGCGATGACGTCACGGCGCTGCGCGAGTTTCAACGTCCGATGACCGCCCTCTACGTCGGTGGCATGGGTGCCAAGGGCAAGAATTTCTATAACGACTTGGCCGTGCGCTACGGCTTCGAGCGGGAGGCCGCGCTCATCCAAGCGCTCTACCTCGACGGCAAGAAAAAAGAGGCCGAGGCGGCCGTGCCCGACGAGTTCCTCGAACTGACGACGCTCTGTGGTCCCGAGTCCTACGTCGCCGAACGCGTTGCGGCTTTCAAGGCGGCCGGCGTGACCCACCTTCAGGTCCACCCAATCGCGCGAGAGGGCCAGAGCGCCGCCTCGCTGATCGAGACCGTCAAGGCGATGTCCTAACCCTCGGGCCGGTTACGTCTCGGGGCCACTCTCGGCGCCGTGGACCTCTTTGGCGCGGGTCGAATCGCGTCCACCCGCGGCGAGCCACGCCTCGTGCATCGCGGCGTAGGCGCCGCCAGCGAGCAGCAGATCGTGCGGTGTGCCAACTTCGACGATGCCGCCGCGATCGATGACGACGATCCGGTCGGCGCGCTGAGCAGTCGTCAATCGGTGCGCGATGAGTATCGCCGTGCGTCCTTCGAGTAGTCGATCCAAGGCGCTCTCGACGATTGTCTCGCTTCGCAGGTCGAGCGACGACGTCGCCTCATCGAGGATCAGGACCCGGGGGCGCGCCAGGAGGGCCCGGGCGAGGGCGAGGAGTTGGCGTTCGCCCGCCGACAAGGTCTGGCCACGCTCGTGGACAATCGTGTCGACGCCGTCGGGTAGCCGTTCGATTAGTTTGCGTAGACCGACCACGTCGATGGCCTCTTCAAGTTCGACGTCGGTGACGCCGACGCGCCCGAAACTCAGATTTGTGCGAATCGAGCCGGCGAAGAGGAACGCCTCCTGGGGAACGACGCCAAGTTGGGAGCGCAGCGAGCGCAGGGTGACTGTCTTGATGTCGACGCCATCGAGCAGCACGCGGCCCTCGGTCGGGTCGTAGAAGCGGTTGGCCAACTTCGCCATCGTTGACTTACCGGCGCCGGTGGGACCGACGAAGGCGACCGATTCACCCGGGGCAATCTCGAGGCTGACGTCGTGGAGCACGAGGTGCTGCGCGTTGTAGCCGAAGCTCACGTGCTCGAACGTAATGCGTCCTTCGGTGGTTGCCAAGGTCGTGGCGTCGGTGAGCTCGTCGACGCTCGGGGGGACCTCGAGGAGCTCGCGGAGTCGGATGATCGATGAGCGGCCCTGCTGGAGCGCGTTGTACTGCTGGACGAGCAGTTGGATCGGTCCGAAGAAGCGGTTTAGATACAAGAAGAAGGCAATCAGCTCACCGAGATTGAGTTGGTGTGAGAGCACCATGTGACCACCAATCCCGAGTAGCAGACCCTGTCCAACGATGCCGATGGTGATGGTGGCCGGGCCGTAGATGGCGTTAACACGTCCGGTGTAAAGATTGGCGTCGCGGTAAGCACCGATGACGTGCTGGTGATTGCGGATATTGCGACGCTGGCGATTGTGGGCGGTCACGACGCGAAGGCCGTAGAGCGACTCAGAGAGATCGGAGAGGACGTTGGCGACTCGATCGCGACTGAGCAGATAGCCCTTCTCCGAGGCGCCGTGGAACCAGATGGTCAGCCCGAAGAGCAGGGGCACGACGAGCAGAATCGTCCAGAGAGCGAGCGTCGCGTTAATCGCGAAGAGGACAACCGTGATGACAATCATTGTGAGACCCTGCAGCGCGAACTGGCTGATGCCGTCTTGGATGAGCTGCTGGAGGTTCTCGATGTCGCTCGTCATGCGGCTCATTAAGACGCCGGCCTTCTCGTCGGTGAAGAAGTCGAGACTGAGACGCTGGAAGTGGGTGAAGACCCGGATGCGTAGATCGTGCATCACGCGGGCGGCGAGTTGGCCAGTTACGCCCACCTGGAGGCGCTGCAGGAGTGCACTGGCTAACGCGAGGACCAGGTAGAGCAACGCGCAGACCGCAATCACCGTCAACGATCGATGGTGGCGCACCATGCCATTGTTGATGGCGTATTCGGTAAGGAGTGGTCCCGCCTGCAAGATGAGACTGATGACAATGACGAGCCCCGAGCCGCTGACGACCCAGCCGGGATAGGCACTGATTAGACGTGGGAGCGTAAGGCGTTGACGCTCCTTTTCGCTCGGGCGCTGACTGAACGTGAGCTCCGACGGCCGATGGAGCGGTTCTTGGTCGAGCAGTTTGGTCACCTCGGTCATTAACTCAGTGGGTATGCCCCCGAAGGGAAGTCCGGGGGTCGAAGTCGAGCCGAACATCGCACCGCCGCCGCCCCAACCGCCGCCCCAGGCCACTAGTCGTCCTTCTCGGTCGTTTGAGCGAGCACTTGTGCGTAGAGGGGTGTCGTCGCTAGGAGTTCGTCGTGCGTGCCGGTCGCAACGACGCGGCCTTCGTCCAGGAGAATAACCCGGCTCGCGAGCGCGATCGTCGAGATGCGGTGCGCGATGACGATGGTCGTTCGCCGCGCGCGCAGGCGTGAAAGCGCCTCGAAGATTTCAGCCTCAACGTGCACGTCAATGGCGCTCGTCGCGTCGTCGAGGATGAGGATAGGGGGATTTACGATGAGGGTGCGCGCGATGGCGATGCGCTGGCGCTGGCCGCCCGACAAGGTGTACCCGCGCTCGCCGATAATGGTGTCGTAGCCGTTGGGCAGTTGCTCGATGAACTCGTGGGCGTTGGCCGCGTGCGCGGCCAACTCGATCTCTTCGAAGGGAGCGTCGGGCCTCCCGTAAGCAATATTGTCGCGGATCGAGACTGAGAAGAGAAAGGGTTCGTCGAGGACGACGCCGACGCTGTCGCGCAGTGACGCGAGCGTCACGTCGCGAATATCACTGCCGTCAATTTTCAACAATCCGCCGCTTACGTCGTAGAAGCGCGCGACGAGGCGCGCGACGGTTGACTTGCCCGAGCCGGTACGTCCGACGATCGCGACCGTTTCGCCGGCGCGAACGTGCGCGCTGAAGTCCTTAAGGATCTCGGCTCCGTTGGCGTACGAGAAGGTCACGTGATCGAAGTCGATTGCTCCGCGCACTTCAAGGAGGTCGAAGGCGCCGGGGCGTTCGACGACGTCGGAACTCTCGTCGAGGATTTCGAAAATGCGCTCGGCGCTGGCCTTCGCCCGCTGGCTCATCATGACCAGCTGCCCGAGCATCATGAATGGCGCTTGAAGCATGAGGAGGTAGGCGTTGAAGGCGAGGATTGCGCCGAGGCTGAGGTGGCCGTTGACGACCATCCAACCGCCGAAGAACAGGACCAGGGCCAGTCCGAGCTGGGGCAGGTTCTGCACCCACGGTGACCATTGGCCGCGAATCTGGGCGTCTTTGATGTAGGCCCACGCAACTCGCTCGGCTGCGTCGGCCAAGCGATTGACCTCGGCCTCCTCCTGGGCGAAGGACTTCACGACGCGCACACCGTTCACGTTCTCGTCGACAATCGTCGCGACGTCGGCGAGGCGCGCCTGGGTGATCCATGAAATGGGAAACATAACTCGGCGCATCTTGATGCCAACGAAGTAGAGAATTGGCATCACGGTCATCGCGACGCACGCGAGCAGGGGATCGATCGCGAGCATAAAACCAAACGCCAAGACGCCGATGCAACTCTGCACGAGAATGAGAGGAGCGAACGTCGAGTACATCTGCACGCTGCGGATGTCGCTGTTGGCCCGACTAATTAACTGACCAGACTGGACGCGATCGTAAAAGCTAAACGGGAGCCAGGTGAGGTGCTCGTAGATGAGTGTGCGCAGGTCCGCTTCGACGTTGTAGGCCGTGTCAAAGACGAAGCGACGCGAGATGACGCCCGTGATACCCGCCAAGAGTCCGACGATGATGATGTGCACGACGTCGGTGTGCAGCGCCGCCGAGTGCTTTACCAACGCGTGATCGATGGCGCCTTTCAACATGTTGGGCACCAGTGTTTGGAAGACGAGGCTGACGAAGGACAGGCCGATCGCGGTGAGGAAGGTCGCGCGATGTGACGCGATTACCGGCAATATCCGTCGCCACCACGAGAGAGTGCGGTCGCTTAAAATTCTCGTCCGGGGGCCGGGGTACGTAGAGATGACTCCGCCGAGTGGATTGACCGATTCGTCCTCCGGGGCGTGTTTGGAACGCGGCGAGAGGGAAATTGTCATCGTCTCACAATACTGGTCGTCCAAAAGTGCGGGGCGGTCTGCGTTGTCGTCGGCGCGGTGCACGGTGGCGACGTAATGTGAACTCGTGGCATCACTGCACGTCATCAACCATCCGATCGTGGCCGACAAGATACGTCGGCTGCGAAATGAATCGACCTCGAACGCCGACTTCTTACGCCTCGCCGGCGAGATTTCTCGATTCGTCGTGTACGAGGCCTTTCGCGATACGCCGGTGACCTCAACCACGGTTGATACGCCAGTCGTGAAGGGTGCACCCGCGGTGCGCATCGACACCGAGTATCTCATTGTGCCGATTCTCCGCGCCGGCCTCGGCATGAGTCCCGCGGTCCAGGAGGTGCTACCGCACCACCGGGTCTGTCTCGTCGGTCTTCGACGAAACGAGGAGACCTTGAAACCCGACGTTTACCTCGATGGATTGCCTGAATCACTGGTGGGTGTGCACGTCGTGCTGTGCGACCCGATGCTGGCGACTGGTGGATCACTCGTGTGCGTGCTCGACATGCTGCGCACGCGAGGTGCGGACGCCGTCACCGTTCTCTGCCTGATTGCCGCGCAACCGGGCGTCGACTTTGTCTTGGCGCATCACCCCGACGTCGCGATCGTTTCTGCCGCTCTCGACGCGGAGTTAAACGACGTCGGTTACATCACGCCCGGTCTCGGCGACGCCGGTGACCGACTCTTCGGACCGCCCGCGCGCTAGCGCTACAGGCCAATGTCCTCGTCCCAGAGGTCGGCGTGCTCGGCAATGAAGGTGCCGAGTAGTGCAACGCATGACGGGTCGTCGAGCACGAGGATCTCGACGCCGAGCTCACCGAGCCAGTCGTGGCCCCCGTGGAAATTAGTGGCCTCGCCAATGACGACGGCGCCGATGTTGAACTGTCGAACCAGGCCGGAGCAGTACCAGCACGGCGAAAGCGTGGTGACCATCACGCAGTCGGCGTAGTCGCGACGGCGACCGCCCTTACGAAAAGCGTCCGTCTCGGCGTGGACGGAGGCGTCCCTCTCCTGGACTCGTCGATTGTGGCCGGCGCTAATCAGTGTGCCGTCACGTAGGTACAACGCCGCACCGATTGGAATGCCACCCTCGCTGAGCCCGGTGACGGCTTCGTCGTACGCGGTAGCGAGCATTGATCGCGCGAGGTCGTGATTGAGCGGTGGTCGGTCGGATCCCATGGATTAAGTATGCTCCAGCACGGTGGGTGAACGAACGTATTCCGTCGACATAGGTACGCAACGCGTTGACCTCCCCCTCGTGTCATTGAACGCCCAACTGGCACTGGCGCTTCTCATTACCGTGGATATGGGCGTCGAATTCATGACCACGGCCGGTGCCGAGCTGGCCGACATCCTTCGTCCCTACGACGTTGACATTGTCGCGACCGTCGCCACGATGGGCATCCCGCTCGCCGTTGAGGTGACCCGCCACCTCGGGCTCGACCAGTACGTCATATTGCACAAGACGCCAAAGATCCACTTGGCCGACGCCGTGAGTGAGACCGTGCGTTCGATTACGACCGACGTGGAGCAACGACTCCTATTCGACCGCGCCCGGATCAAGGACGTTGCCGGCAAGCGTGTCGCCATCGTTGACGACGTCATCTCGACTGGCGCCTCCACCAGCACCGCCCTGCGGCTCCTGCGCGGCGTAGGCGCACAGATCGTCGTCATCGCCACCTTGGTCACCGAGGCGTCGCTCTGGCGCACGTCGCTCGGCGACGACGCGCTGATGGTTCGTTCACTCGGCTCGATTCCGGTATTTCGCCCCGACGGTTCGGGCGGACTCGTCGAAGACTGGAACGGTTGACTTCGCAAAGACCTTCGCCCCCGAGTTCCTGTCTCGCGAGCGAAGGTCTTTGGCTACTTGAGTGGTTCGAGTTCTAGTTGACGCGCTACTTGATTCGCGACGCGGCCGGTGGCCCTGTCCAGAATGAAGTAAACGAGACCGGCCACGATGATGCCGACCGGCACTGAGAAGTCGGCGCCGCCGTACCAACCCGCAGTGCAGACACCGTGGACCAGCTTGGCCGCGCACGCACCGCCGTAGTGGTTCGAGATTGGCGTCATCCAGTGGAAGGGGAAGTTGATCGGCGGCGGTGCCTTCGAGTAGCAGAGAGTGGCGGTCACGAGCCCGAGAACGAAGGCGATAATGCCGTTCCAGTTGACGCCGCTCGAACCAGTGAAGTAGAGGCCACCCCTGTCCGTGCGCTGCAGCTCGGCTGCGCTATAGCGATAACGGCGCAGTAGCCAGTCGACGATCAAGATCGCGAACCACGGAGCTATCCACACGATGATGACGCCGACGAACTCCTTCATGTACAGCGAGAACGTCGACTGGAACTCCGCCCAGATCGTGAGACCGCAGGCGAGGATGCTGTCGAGCACGACCGCCTGGTACCGCTTGAGTCGAAGTCCCATCGCCTGGAGCGAGACACCTGAGGAGTACAGGTCGAGTGAATTGATGCTGAACAGCTGCACGATCGCGAAGATTAGGAAGATGGCGACGACCCAGCTGGGGATGAAGTGCTGAGCGTGCAACGCCTCAAAGGGGTTCGCGCCATTCCAGGCGGCGACCTGCGCAGTTGACGAGAGGAAGGTGAATGTCGCGGCTCCGAGCACCATCATGATGATCTCTGGAATCGCAGTACCGAGGAACATCCATCCGACGATTGCCGACTTCTTGGCGTCACGCGGCACGTAGCGCGTGTAGTCATTGCCGCACTCAGTCCAACCGAGACCGGACAGCGCGATGGTGAAGGCTAATCCCGCGGAGTACAGCTCCCAACCCGAACCAAACCCCTTGAAACTCGACGAGCCGTGCTTGAAGTCGTAGATCGCGAGGACGACGAAGATTGCGCCAAAGGGGATGATAAGAGAGCGCAGCACCTTCACCATGGTGGCGTGCCCGAGGTAGGGCACGATCGCCTGGATTGAGGCGGCCAAGACAATGAAGACGACTTTCATTGGACTCGAGACGTTGAAGCCCGCCATCTGGCTGAGCACGATCGCGGCGCCGACAATGAGGATCAGTCCCTCGGTTTCGAACCCCAGTTGGGTGATCCAGTTGAAGAAACTGACGATTCGTGATCCTCGAGTACCGAATGGCGCACGACTGATCGCGAAGGCCGTCGTGCCCGCCTCGGGACCTTGCAATGACGCCAGACCCAAGAGGAAGAACGAGAGATTTCCGATGACGATAATGCTGAGCGCGGTGTAAAAGCTGAAGCCGAATCCCATGAGCAAGGCGCCGTAGATGAAGTACTCGACGTTGATCGCCGAACCGGTCCACAGTGCTCCGATGTTGCGCGGCGTCGCCCATCGTTCGCTTTCGGGAATGTAGTCAATGCCGCGCCGTTCGACCTGAAATGCCTGGTCACCGGCTGATCCGTCATGCGTGTCAATGTTGATTGCCACTGTTGTGGGCCTCCCTGTTAGATGGTGTGCAACTCATACGACCCCGTGAGGAGCTAGTCGTACGCGCCCAGTATGCCCGAAATCACGAGAGACGCAAAGCCCTCGCGACGGATACGTGACGAAATTTCTTATTTATCACCTTCTTAGGCCCTCCCAATCGGGCCCACACGATGACCGCCAACAATGTCCTTGACGGCGAATCGGTCGATTCGAGTTAGAAAGGTGGTCCACACCCGTGTACCGCACTAGGAAGAAAAAAATGGTCCGCCAGGTCAGCGTCTCGGCCGTGGTCGCTTTCGCCGCGCTGGTGACCGGCGTGGGCGTCGCGAACGCCACGACTCACATCTCGTCCTCGGTCGCGACGAAGATGTACAGCGCCAGCGCTTCGTCGAGCCAGCGTGCGATGAGCCGAACACCTCGTAGCGCGGCAATGACCGCGGAACCCAAAGGCGGTTTTGGCGGTGACGTCACAGCGCTCGCCACTTCCTCTATTACCGTCCTCAATCAAACCGGGACATTGACGACCTACGATCTGAACGCGTTGACGACCGTGACGAAGGAGCGCATCGCTTCGACGGCCGCAAGTTTGACGATTGGTGAGCACGTGCATCTGACGCTCAGCGCCATCAACGCGACCTTGGCGACGGCGATTGACATCGTCTCGGCCACTACTGCCGGTAGGGTAACCGCGGTCACCGGCGACACAATCACCGTCGCGAGCCCCGTTGGTACATCGGGGACCATTGTGGTCGGTGCAACCACGACCTACGCTAAGTCCGGCACGACCGGGAGCCAGAAGGACGTCACGGTGGGTACGTTCGTCTTCGCCGAGGGCACCTTTGGATCAACTCACTCGACAATCAACGCCATCACGGTGGGTATTGGTCAACCAAGTCCGATTACCGGTCCGTTGAGCGCCGCGGGTTCAATGTCGCGCATTCAAACTAACGAGCGGAGCGTACACTCGTCCTAATCAAGAATCACTAGTGCTGACTTCGTCAAGTCGCAGAATTCTCAGGGCCCGAGTGGTTCCTCCCAGCCGCTCGGGCCCTGAAGCAGTACCGCAATTCTTTACCGAGGACCCAGACGGTTCCCCCTTCCGTCTGGGTCCTCCCTTCCTAGTGAGCCCTGACGCTCGGGACCGAAATGGCCCTCAACTGTGATTCTTTTCACGACAGCTGGAGGCATTTCGTCAGTGGCGTCGCCTCTCTGATTGCAACTTTGATCACTGCAGGGAACGATTAACAACTATCAGGGGCACGTTGAATGTCGTCACAAAGGCTCAACCACGACCTTGAGCCAAGGCCTCGAAACGGTCCTTGTGGCCAATCTCGCTGTGCGATGGTGTCGCGATCCAACTCCACAACCGACGCCGTGACGCTTGATGCTCTCCCCACGAAAGCGATTGTTGTTTTGCTCATCATCACCGACGTCGCCGCCCACGCTGTACTGGTTGTCTATTGCCCTTTCTCGCGCCGGCTGAGATGAGTCGACTGGGTCATGAGCACGCTCCGCGCAAGAGTTTTGAAGGTGCTCTTCTTTTCTGAGTGGTTCTTGCTAAGTTGCCACCAGAGGTGAGCCAGCACAAGGCCGGCTCTCCAGGGGGAAAGCAGGACACTGATGTCATCAACGTTCGATCGTCGATCGTTTCTAACCCATTCAGCTGCCACGATCGGTGGCGTCGCGATGGCCGGTTCGGTCGTGGACGACCTTCTCGCCAACGCGGCGAGCGCCGCAACCATTGGTGTCAACAGTGGTAAGCCGAGGCACGGAGGGACGCTGACGGTCGGATTGATTTCTGACGTTCCAAACTTCCATATTTTTAATGGCTCCCAGGGCAAGATGGACGCCTCCGGTTTCTGTGTTGCCAACGCCCTGTACGACCCGCTGTTCGTCATTGCCGCTAATGGTCATACGGCGCTACCGATGCTGGCGCTGTCCGCAACGCCGAATTCGAACTACACGGTGTGGACAATCGCCCTTCGCCAGGGTGTCTCGTTCACTAACGGTGACCCATTTAACGCCGACGTTGTCGTCAGCAACTGGCAGGCGGCCAATGCCGACCAAACCGTGGGCCTCGCCATTAAGCCAATCATCTCGTCAGTGACCAAGGTGAGCACCTACACCGTCCAGTACCACATGGTTATCCCATTCTCGGCCTACCCGACCAACCTCGCCGAACAGCAGACGGCCTACATGGCGCACCCGTCGTCGTTCTCGCCGTCGTTCGCTGGCAACCCCATTGGGACGGGGCCATTTAAGGTCAAGTCGTGGCAGGTACAGGTCGAGTCGCAGTTCGTCAAGAACCCGAACTATTGGAAGTCCGACGCTCACAACCGACAGTTGCCGTATTTGAGCGGGATTAATTTTAAGACAATCGCCGACAACACGGCCCGCAACCAGGCGCTGCAGACGGGTTCGGTCGACATGATCGTGCAACAAGACAATGCCAGCATCGCGGCGCTTAAGCACATTGGGGGCATCTCGTATCGCACGGACTTGCACGATCCGCGCGACCCCTCGGTCAACTGCCTGATCTTGAACACGACGGGCACTTTTAATCAATACTTCGCGTGGGCTAATTATTTCTCCATCGTCGGTGTACCGGGGTCGTTACCGTACCTCTTGAAGGGTGAGACGCCCCCAGTCCCGGTGCAAGAGGCCGACTGGCTCGGCACCCTCGGTGCCGTTGACCCCTCATCGCTGATGTGGAACACCAAGCTGATGCCAGTGTTAAACGACGTGTCAATTCGTCGAGCCTGCGCGATGGCTATCAACCGCAACACCTACTTCAAGGTCGTTGACGGTGGCGTCGGTGGGGTGGCCGATGGGATCTATCGCAAGAGTTCACCGTTCTACCAGAACCCCGGATACCCGGCGTACAACCCGACTAAGGCCAAGGCGCTCGTCCGGGCCTATAAGACCAAGAACAAGGTCTCTACAGTCAGTTTCGTCATTGACATCGTTTCGGGAAGTTCCTCGGCGCAGAAGCAGTTCGCATTCTTTCAGCAGCAGTTCGCCGCGGTTGGTATAACTGTCGTCCCGCGTCCACTGGTGCAAAGCGCGGTTATCCAAAATGTGATCTACGGCACGTACGACTGCGCCGGTTGGAACCAGTTCGGTGGTGTTGACCCGTCACTCAACTACGTGTGGTTCAACTCCTTCTCGGCGACCGCGCCACTGTCCGCCGGTGGACTCGGCATGGGTGCACTCCCGGCGGGTTCGTTTATTGCCGGTGCGGTGAACTTCGCTCACCAGGCCAACCCAGTCATTGAGAAGGCCATGCTCACGGCCCTAGCCGCGAAGCCCGGTTCGTTGGTTCAAAAGGCAGCGTGGAAGACGGTTAACCGTCAGTTCGCCAAGGACATCCCGTACCTTTGGTTGGACTCGACCGTGACGGCCTTCGCTGCTCGGAAGAACGTTCAGAACTGGGTCTCGGGAACGGCCGGCGACGGCACCTCGCGATGCTTAAGTCCTGACGGCGGCTCAGCTCGTTGGGACCAGATCTGGAAGAGTTAGTCTTTCCCACTCACCCACGAGAGCGGCGCGCAAGCGCCGCTCTCGTGGGTGAGTGGGACTCATACGTTATGGGTGATGTTGCCCGTGACATTGCGCCACCACCACAACGTGGACAGCGCGAGTAAAGCTGACACGATTGCCAACATGGTGAACGGCAACGCTGGATTGATCGTGAAGAGGAAGCCTGATGTACCCGTCGCAATGGCGAGCGCGGCCGTATTCGACGTCGCGTAGAGGCCTTGGCGGCGACTAATCTCGCGGTTGACGGAACCCTGGCTCATCAAGGATGAGATCGATGGTAGGGAGAGTGCGGCGCCGATTGACTCCAACGAGGCCAAGACGAGGATCAGGTTATTGTTGTGGATGTGCGGGTAGAGCGCGAGGAAGAAGGCTCCGCTCAAAAGCCCCCCGAGCGCGACGTAGCACCGATTTGCGTGATCCGCGAGCCACCCGCCTACGCCGCTCAGTGCGACCCACGGTACCGAGAAGACGGTCCAACTGAGCCGGATCTGCAGTGTTGATGCGTGGTGGGAGTGCAAGAGCAGACTCCAACAGGTTTCGTATACGCCAATGGCGATCCCGCCCGCACTCGCGGCAAACAGGGCCCCGATGAGCTGGGGACTCCATTGCAGTCTCGGCAGCGGTGAAGGATCGAAGGCGAGGTCGCCAAGATTGGTGCGAACGGTCACGACGGCCGCGCAGAGGCTGATGAGGCCAGCGAAGAAGAACGCCCAACCAAGGGCGTTCACCGAGACGACGACACCGGCGATTGGTCCCAGGGCGAATCCGACGAGCTGCGCCGCGAAGATGCGCGAAATTACGCGACCTCGCTCGGACTCCGGGAAGAGCGCGGCAACGGCTGACATCGAGGCGATTTCAATCGCGCCGGCCGATGCGCCCTGGACCCCGCGCATCAGCGCGAACCACGGTGCCGAGACCGGGAGAAGAAAGGCCATGCTGGCCACGGCGTACGCAACGAGGCTCGCGATGAGGACCGGGCGACGTCCGATCTGGTCGGCCAATCGTCCGAGGGCGAACTGGGTGGCGACACCCGCCACGAAAAACGACGCCATAACGAAGCCGATGATTGTTGGGACGCCCCCGCGGTGCTCGAGGAACAGGGGTAGGAGCGGTAGTCCCAGCGTCGCGCCCATCCACTGGATCGCAACGATGATGGTGAGGCGTCGCAAAGTCTGTTGAGGAGTGCTCTGCGCCACCCAGCCACGCTAGCGCCAGGTGTTGTAACGCTTGGCAAAAGCGTCTAGAGCGTGCCGCATTCGAAGAGGATCAGGACGCCGAGCCCGAAGTAGACCACTGGGATGAGCGATGGTGCGTAGTCGCGACCCCACGTGACAACGCGGGGTTGACGAGTCAGCGACTGGGCGCTTATGACGAAGAGGACATCCCAGGTAATGAATACTGCGACGGTGACGACGCTGTCGATGGCCCCGTTGGCGCGAAGGAGTGGAATCCACACCGCGAGGTTGTCACCACCGAGCGCCAGGGTGAGGGCGAACGTTGTGATGGCGCCTCGACGATACTGCTCGCCGACTGGCTCATGGCGCTTGCGCCAGGCGTGGACGCCGAGTGCCCAAGGAGCGACGCACAGTACGCCGATCCAGGGCAGCGGGACTGGGGCGAGGAGGGAGCCAACAGTGGTTGCAAGAATGATCAACGTGGCGACGCCGAGCGCCTGGCCCCAGCCAACGCGTCGGTACCGTGCGCGGTCGGTCACGACGAGTTGCGCCGCGAACGCAAAAAAGTTGTCGAACATCGTCCCGACAAAGGCGAAGGACGCAACGACGATGACACTGGGGATCGAGTGCACGCGCTGACTTTACTATTGGCTCTCGGGGTGTGAAATGACGCTGAAATCACTCACGGTAGGCTGACGGGGATGATTCGTCAGGTCCTTCCGCCCACCACCGATCAGGTTGAGGCCGCGCGAGAAATCATCGCTCACCACCTGGTCCCAACCCCAACAGTCACAATCTCGGTGCGCGGACGGACGGTGCTCGTGAAGATGGAGAGCCTGCAGCCGACGGGGTCGTTCAAGGTCCGCGGCGCGTTGGCCGCCGTCGACGCCGCACGTCGCTCCGATCCCAACGTTGAGGTCATCACCGCCTCGGCGGGGAACCACGGCCTCGGCATCGCGTACGCGTCGTCAGTGCTGGGTGTTTCCGCGACGGTCGTCGTGCCCACCAACGCGTCAGCGGCGAAAGTTGAGAAATTGGGCAACTACATGATCGAACTGATTCAGTTCGGCTCTACCTTCGACGAGGCGCAGGCGCACGCGATTGCGCTGGCTGATCGACGTTCGATCCAATTCATCTCGCCCTTCAATGACTCGAACGTCATTGCGGGGCAATCGACAGTCTTGGACGAGATTCTCCTGCAGGCGCCCGAGCTCGAACACCTCGTCGTCTCGGTCGGTGGCGGGGGACTACTTTCGGGTGTGCTGATCTCGCGCGATGACCACGGTCGAACCGATATTCGCGTTACCGGCGTCCAGCCCGCGGAGAGTGCCGCGCTGTACCACGTGTTGCGCGGCGCAACGATGAACGAGGTAGTGCACCACCCGACGATCGCCGACGGTCTCGCTGGAGGCGGTGACGACGGCGCAGTAACCAATCACCTTATTTCGAGCCACGAAATCCCCCTCGTTCTGGTGCCAGAGATTGAGATTCGACGAGCCGTTCGTGAGACCATGGAGAATAATGGGCTCGTTGTTGAGGGTTCGGCCGCCGCGTCCTACGCCGCCATCACCAACGACCTCGTCGGTGACACCTCATCACGAATTGGGTTTATCGCCAGTGGTCGCAACATCTCTCACGAACTCTTGGTGGAACTGCTGCGCGAGCCTCTGGCGTAGCGCGACCACCTGAAAAGTCAGTAACCAACGGTAGGGTTACTCCATGGCAGTTTTCCAACGCTCGGCGGGTGTCGCCCTGGCGGTCGTGGCGATGGCATTGACCACCATCGGCGTCGTGTTGGCGGCCACCGACGCCAATCCCTCCTCCGTGTTGAAGGACCCGTTGGTGCTGAACGGTTATCCGCCGAAATCGGCGAACATTCTGGTCACCGTCTCAACGGGCGAGTCCTATAGCCTCGTTGCGAACATGAATGTGAACTTTCGTACCAATGACGTGGGAGCGATTGTCCACTTTCCACTGGTCTTCGCCACCACGGCGGTGGATGTTCGCGACGTCAACAATCGACTGTACGCCGCGCCGGCGGACACGTCGTCGGGGACGTGGTTGTCGCTGCCGCTTCGCGTGCCCGCTCTCTTTGGCTACTCGCTGGAACTGACCAAGGCGACGGATATCAGTCTGATTAGCGGCTTCACCAGTGAAACGGTAAGCAAGATTGGGTTCACGACGACCCACACTTTCTCACGCAACGACGTGGCCCTCATCAATCTTCTCGACCCCACGTCGACACTCTCGACACTCGGATCGCTCACCTGGAGCATCAGTGTCGGCAGCCAAAACGAGGTGAGTGCCAGCACGCTCACGATGAAGACACGCACCGCGACCACCTCGATAAGTGCGCAGATTCTCTCGTACAATCAGCCGGCGCATATCGTCGCGCCGCCCCCGACCGACGTAAAGCAGATCCGGGGCACTGCAATCCGCAACCTTCTCTCCTCTACACCATTCACCACGCTCCTCTTCCCACAGAACTTGGCCTTAATTGGCCAGGCTCGTATCAATTGAGTCTCGTGGCGATTGTTCACCCCGAACCGCGCTGGCCAGCGTCGTTGGCGCTACTCGCCTGCGTCGGCCTCTACATTCTCTTGCCGAACCGTCTCGTCGTCGGACCGCACTGGGTCCTGCCGGCGCTCGTAGCGCTCCCGTTGATTCCGCTCTCGGCCAGAAGGCATCGTCACCCCGACGAGTCGTCGTGGATTCGTCACGCCACCATTGTTCTCATCGCTCTCGTCACGTTGGCCAATGTCATCTCGATGGCCCTGCTCGTCCACCATCTCCTGGTCGCCCACGTATCGCAGGGGAAAAATCTCATCTATTCGGCCGTTGCCGTGTGGCTGACCAACGTCATTGTTTACGGACTGTGGCTCTGGGAGGTCGACCGCGGTGGACCCCACCGTCGAGCGTCGGGTGAGAAGCTCCAGGCCGACCTCCAGTTTCCTCAGATGGAGAATCCAACGTTGGCCCCGGCCAATTGGCGGCCCTGTTTTGTTGACTACCTCTACACCTCTTTGGCGAACGGAACGAGTTTCGCACCGGCCGACACGATGCCGTTGTCGCTGCGCGCCAAGGCACTCTTTGCGTCTGAGTCGATCGTGTCGTTAGTCACCATCGCCATCGTCGCGGCGCGCGCCGTCAACATCCTTAAATGACCTCTCGAAGGGTCAGTCGAAGAGCCGATCGAGCAGTTGACCGGCACGGCTCTCGCGACCGCTGCGCTGTTCGACCCGGTCGGCCCAAGTCGCGAGGCCCAATCCCGCGGTGATGCCGAGCCAGCGAAGCGGCTCGTACTCCCAACGGCGTCCGCGGTGCTGCACGAATGGCAGTTGCGTGTGGGCCGTGTCGGTATCGGGGTCGGTGATGAGATCGGCGAGGGCGATGGCGGCCACGTGGCTGAGCACGACGCCGTCGCCGGTGTAGCCGCCGGCCGAGGCGAGTCCGCTGTTGAAGTCGACGCGTACGAAGGGCGAGTGGTCGCGCGTCATGGCGAGCGGTCCGCCCCATCGATGGGTGATCGCGCCATCCATTGTGGGGAAGAGTTCGTGCAACGTTGCTTCGAGTTTCGAGAAGACCTTGTGGTTAAAGTCGTAGCGATCTTCGATGGTCGAGCCGAAGTGATACGGCGCACCACGGCCGCCGAAGGCGATGCGGTCGTCGGCCGTGCGTTGTCCGTAGATGATTAAGTGACGCTCGTCGGTGAAGGTCTCGTACTTGGAGAAGCCGACTGAATCCCAGAAGGACGTCGCCAGTGGCTCGGTCGCGATCATAAGAGAGTAGAGCGGCGCTATGGTTCGTCGTTCCCCGGGCAGCGATGGCGTGAAGCCCTCCGTCGCTCGAACGACGAAATCGGCGTGGACGTTCGCGCCGACAGTTATTACCTGCGGCTGTCGCACGCCACGACCAGCGATGATCCGGGTCACCGTGGTTCCTTCAAAGATCCGTGCGCCGAGTCGTTCGACGACGTCGCTTAGTCCGCGTACGAGTCGGGCTGGATCGATGCGCGCGCAGTGGGGTGAATAGAGAGCACCGAGAGCGTCATTAACCGTTCCGCGCGACGCCAATTCATCGTTTTGGAGCCAGTCGAGGTCGTCGGGTCCAATGCCGAACTCGCGCGACGCCTCGACGACGCTCTTCTGGCGCGCCACTTGTGCTTCATTTCTGGCAAAATTCAAGTTACCGCCGTGGACGAAACGCGCGTCGATGCCGTCGCCCGCCGACGAGGCGCCTAACTCCGCGACGGCGGCTTGGAGGACGTGTCGTTGGTGGGTGAAGGCATCGAGACCGTGCTCACGAACAATCCGTTCATTGGAGATCGGGAAAAGGCCCGACGCCCAGCCACCGTTCCGTCCCGAGGCGCCAAATCCACATACAGACTGTTCGAGCACAGCGACACGCAGATCGGGGTCTCGTCGCAGTAGTTCACGAGCGGTCCAGAGACCCGTGAATCCACCGCCTACGATCGCGACGTCAACGTCGAGATGATGCTGCAATGTTGGTCGGCGCGTAACTGGTCGCTCGAGTGACGACCACCATAGCGACTGCGGCGGTTCCATGGTCAAACGAACTTGCAGGCTCCGGAGAAGACCTCGCGCATGGTGCCCACCATGAAGTCAATGTCGGCCCGAGTCGAAATCAAGGGTGGCGCAAGCTGCACGACGGGGTCACCCCGGTCGTCGGCGCGACAGATAAGACCTCGACGGAACATCTCGGGTGAGACATAGCCACGCAACAGGCGTTCGGCGTCCTCACCGGCCCACGTCTCCTTCGTCTCTTGGTTCTTCACCAGTTCCACACCCCAGAAGTAGCCAGTGCCTCGAACGTCGCCGACAATCGGAATCTCCTTGAGGCTCTCGAGACTCTCTCGGAAGTAGTCCTGATTCGCGCGTACGTTTTCAAGGACCTTCTCGTCCTCCATAATCTCGATGCTTTTGAGCGCGACGGCACACGACACCGGGTGGCCGGACCAGGTGAAGCCGTGGACGAATGAGGTATCGCCGTGTTGAAATGGCTCGGCGATGCGGTCCGAGACAATCATCGCACCGAGGGGTGCGTAGCCTGAGGTGATGCCCTTGGCGCAGGTGATGATGTCGGGGACGTAATCGAACTTCTGGCCACCGAACCAGGTGCCGAGACGCCCGAAGGCGCAGATCACGTCGTCCGAAACGAGAATCACGCCGTAGCGGTCGCAAATCTCGCGCACTTCCTTCCAGTAGTTCGGCGGCGGGGCGAAGCACCCACCAGCGTTCTGCACCGGCTCGAGGAAGACGGCAGCGACCGTCTCGGGTCCCTCGCGCAAGATTGCCTCTTCGATCTGGTGTGCCTGCCACAGTCCGAAGGCTTCGAAGTCGTCGCCGAACTGTTCCGCGCGATAAAAGTTGACCGCGGGCACCTTGACTGCACCGGGAACCAAGGGTTCGAACGGTTGACGTAAGCCGTTGAGCGAGGTGATGGTCAATGCCCCGAGCGTCGTGCCGTGATAGGCGACGTCACGGCTAATTACCTTGTAGCGGTCAATGTCGCCACGTATCTTGTGGTACTGGCGAGCCAATTTCCACGCGCTCTCGTTCGCCTCGGCGCCACCGGACGTGAAGAAGACGCGGTTGAGGTCGCCCGGGGTGAGACTCGCGATCTTCTCGGCCAACTCAATGGCTTTGGGGTGAGCGTAAGTCCAAAGGGGGAAGAACGCCATTTTCGTCATCTGCTCAGCCGCAGCCGCCGCGATGTCGGCGCGACCGTGGCCGAGCATGTTGGTGAACAGGCCCGAGAGTCCGTCGAAGTACTCGACACCATTGGCGTCGTAGACACGAGTCCCCTCGCCGCGGACCATAATCGGTACTTCCTTGTGCTCGTCGTACGCCCCCATTCGTGACATCTGGAGCCAGAGATTTCGCCGAGCCCGCTCGGAGTAGTTGTGACTCGCGTGTTGCTCGTCCTCGAAATTGACCCCATCGCTGATGATCTCGTGAAGCGTCACTTGGTCCCCCATACGTACGTCTGCTTTGAAAGTTTCAAATACAGAAATGTCTCGACTTCGGTCACCCCGGGAATGCTCCGGATTGAGTCGTTCAAGAGGTGAACCAGCGCGTCGTCGTCGACGGCGATGACCTCAGCGATGATGTCGAAGCTACCCGCGGTCATAACCACGTAGTTGGCTTCATCAATCGAGGCGATTTTGTCAGCAACCAGTCGTACGTCGCCGTGCACGCGAATGCCGATCAGCGCCTCACGGCCGTAGCCAAGCTGCAGAGGATCGGTAATTGCAACGATCTGCATGACGCCCGAATCCTTGAGACGCTGCACGCGACGGCGAACGCCCGCTTCGGAGAGTCCAACTTCGGCCGCGATGGCACCGTAGGCGCGACG
>JAYVNV010000134.1:0-3650 GCA_043758265.1 Acidimicrobiaceae bacterium | reverse complement strand
ACGTCGCGCCGCTCTGCACGTCGCGGGCAATCTCACGGGCGCTCTTCACGGCGCCTCGCCCATGATGCGCGGCACCGCGAAGCGTCCATCCTGCGCGTCAGGCGCCATGGCGAGCACGGTGTCGTGATCGAGCGACGGCGCGATCACATCCTCTCGCACGACGTTGATGAGACCGAAGGGGTGGGCCGTTGCGACGACACCGTCGAGGTCGAGTGCGTTCATGTCGCTGGCGTGTTCGAGAACCTGACCGAGCTGTTCGGTGAACATGTCGAGTTCGGCGTCACTGAGGTTGAGACGCGCGAGTTTGGCGACGTGAGCGACGTCCTCACGGCGAAGTGTGCTCACACGAGCACCGTAGCCAAAAACTCGAGTGTCGAGGCTTCGACGAGGGGCTGATCGTTGTCGAGCGTCGCGACGTGGTACGAATCTTCGAGCCAGATGCGCTCGATCGGTCCAGCGACCGCCTCGAAGATCGCGGTGCCGTTGTCGGGCGACAAGGTGTCGTCCTTGCGACTCGACAATAGGAGACTCGGCGCGGTGATTGTCGCCAACGCCGCCTTGACTGGTGTCAGACCCTCGAAGAGCGTCTGCAGGCTGCGCAGTGGCCACGCCTCGTAAGCCAGCTCGGACTCGTCGGTCTTCTTAATGTCCTCGACCATTTTGTCAAGCGTTTCGACGCCGGCCTCGAGGAGTTGCGCGAGGCCCGATTCAATTTCCACGCCCGGTGACTGAATCATTGGATTGATGAAGACGCACGCCGCCACCGACGGCCGATTCTCGGCCACGAGTGCGGTCAGTCCACCCCCCAACGAGAGTCCCACCACGGCCACGCGCCCGCAACGCGCGCTGAGCTCATCAAAGGAGTCGAGCGCGGCCTTCGAGAGGTCCGAGAACGTTACGTCGAGGAGGTCCTCGACCTGGGTGCCGTGGCCCGGGAGCAGCGGGAGTTCCACGGTGTAGCCCGCGTCCGCGAGACGCATCGCCAGCGGTCGCATCGAGAACGGATTCCCAGTGAAGCCATGCAGGACCAGCACGCCCGAGGTGCCCCCGCTCGAAGAAAATGGTTCGCAACCGGGTCGGATAGCAGACGTCATAGGGTCAAATCCTACCCGGCGCTTCGAATCGAACGTTTCGAGCGAGCGCGCGGAGTGGAATGGATGAAGAGTGCCGAGAAGAGCCCGACTGCACCCACGGCCGTGCCGATCGCGAACGGCAAATGAAAGGTGTCGAGTAGCGCGGGGCCCGGGCGCGCACCCGTGAGTCCGCGTTGGTGTACCAGGGCCTGCTGCACCGTCTCGAGAACCTGGATGCCCGCCACCTCGCCCACCTGCATGGTGAGCATCTGGGCCGCTGACATTACGCCGAACTCATTGGTCTTCACCTCATTGGCCATCACCGAACTCGATGACGGCATCGCCACGCCCATCCCCAGACCCGAGAGCGCGAGGGCGACGACAATCAGCCACGTGCCCGAACTCGGCGAGAGCAGGGCGAAAAGGGCGAGCGAACCGGTGAGGAAGAAGGCGCCGGCGATGGCGCTCACCCGTTCGCCAATGCGCACCGCGACGTAGCCGGCAATCGGCGAGCAGAGCGAAAACGTGATTGGTCTCGAAATCGCCAGAGCTCCCACGTGGGGAATCGAGTAACCGTAACCCTGTTCCATCAAGAGGGGGAAAAGAAAGAAGGCCCCGAAGTAAGCGAAGTTGGCCGTTGCGCGTAGCACCATCGGCATCACGAAGTTTCTTCGCCGGAAGTAGTGCGCCGGGATGAGGGGATGCGCAGCGGTTCGAATCCGATAGACGAAGCCGATGGTCATCACTACGGACAACACGAACGAACCGAGGCAGAGCGCGCTGGTCCAGCCGACGCTCGGTCCGAGGGAGAGTCCGAGCATGAGGGCGGTCACCGCGATCGAGAGTGACCAGCTGCCTACCCAGTCCATACTCTTGAATTCGAGACGGGCACTGGCCTTCTTCTCGGTCTCATCCTCGTGCGACCCGCGTCGGCGCGGTAGCACGACCGACACGACGGCGAAGGCGACGACGATCAATACCAGCTGGAACCAGAAGAGGGCACGCCACCCGTAGGCCGCGATGATCGGCGCGCCCAATGAGACACCAATGACCGGTCCTCCGGCCCCGACGAGACTCCACCACCCCATGGCCTTCACCCGCTCATCGCGGGCGAAGACCGAATTGATTAACGCGCCCGAGGCCGTGCCGGTCGCGGCACCCTGCACACCGTCGAGAGCGCGCGCGAACAACAGCATGGCGACGTTGTGAGCGAGTGCGGTCAGTACGGCTGAGACCATGGCGCCCGCCAACCCGAACAGGTAGAGGCGACGGTGACCGAAGATGTCACCGGTCTTGCCCAGGATCGGCGCGGCCAGCCCGTAGGCGAGCAGCGGACCGACCATGGTCCACGTGAGCACCGTCACGCTGGTGTGGAACTGTTGCGCAACGCTCGGCAGCGCAACGATGAACACCGTGAAAGTGAAGTTCAGCGCGAAGAGGCCCGCGAGGAGCGACCATAGGACCCACCACTGGTAGCGCGACGAACTTTCGGCGCGAGCCTGGACGCGGTGACGCAGTAGAGAGAACCAGTTGAGGTCGCTGCCCGCCTCGTTGCCCAGCGTGCCAAAGGCAACGGCGCCGGGGTCTGAGCGGGCGTTGAGCAGACCGTCGGGGTCCTCGCGGTCCAAATGAGGGCCCGTGGGCACCTCGGTCACTTCAACAGGGTCGGCAGCTGCGCGGCCAGTTCACTGACTGACCAACGGTCCTTCTTCTCCAGCGTCTCTTTCATCGTCCAGTTCTGGAACCGTCGAACCGTGCCGCCCTGCACGAAGAAGACCTGACCAGTTGCCTCGCAGTTCTCCATCGCCAGCGTCGCCACGAGTGGTGAGATGTTCGCCGGGTCCCAGACGTCAAACACTGATGCGTCGCTCGGCGCGACGACGTGGTCAGAGAGTCCCGGCGTCGACTCGGTCATGCGCGTTCGCGCCACCGGCGCGATGGCGTTGGCTCGCACGCCGTATCGGCCTAGCTCCTCGGCGATGATGACCGTGAAGGAGGCGATGCCGGACTTCGCGGCACCGTAGTTCGACTGGCCGATGTTGCCGAGTAGTCCTGACGTGGAAGACGTGTTGATGATCGAGGCCTTCACGGGCCGGCCGGCCTTCGCCTCTTCGCGCCAGTAGTTCGCGGCGTGTCGCGTGGGAACGAAGTGTCCCTTCAAGTGGACCTTGATTACCGCGTCCCAGTCTTCCTCGCTTAGGTTTACGAGGACCCGATCGCGCAAGATTCCGGCGTTGTTGACGAGAACGTGCAGTTCGCCAAAGGTGTCGAGGGCGCTCTGGACGAGGCGCTGCCCCCCTTCCCAGTCGGCGACGTTGTCGTGGTTCGCGATCGCCTCGCCGCCCATTGCTTTGATCTCGGCGACGACCTCCTCGGCCGGCGACGCGGCCGAGGAGGAGCCGTCGAGCGCTCCGCCGAGGTCATTCACCACCACTTTGGCGCCCTCCGCGGCGAAGAGCAGGGCGTGCTGGCGTCCGATGCCGCGACCGGCCCCCGTAATGATTGCTACGCGACCATCCAGTGCACCCATGGTGTCTCCTTCGAAAGATGTGGTGCCCCGAGTGTAACGAGAGAGTG
>JAYVNV010000133.1:0-3673 GCA_043758265.1 Acidimicrobiaceae bacterium | reverse complement strand
GGAAAAGGGCGACACCGTCGTCAACACCACCAAGGGCATGAAGAAGGAGCGTCTCGGACGGCTCCTGCTCATGCACGCCAACAACCGCGAAGACTTGGACACCATCCGCACGGGCGACATCGTCGCGGCGGTTGGCCTGAAGCAGGTGACGACCGGCGACACCTTGAGCTCGGTCGACCAGCCGATCCAGCTCGAGACGCTCACCTTCCCCGAGCCAGTCATCCACGTCGCCGTCGAGCCCAAGACCAAGGCCGACCAGGACAAGCTCGGCAAGGCCCTGTACTCGCTCTCCGAAGAGGACCCGACCTTTCGCGTCCGCACTGACGAGGAGACCGGCCAGACCGTCATCTCGGGCATGGGCGAGTTGCACCTCGAAGTGTTGGTGGACCGCATGCTGCGCGAGTTCGCCGTCGACGCCAACGTCGGCAAGCCCCAGGTCGCCTACCGCGAGACCGTGCGCAAGACCGTCACGAAGGTGGAGGAGAAGTACGTCCGCCAGACCGGTGGCAAGGGCCAGTACGGCCACGTCGTCATCACCCTGGAGCCGACCGGCCCCGGCGGTGGCTACGAGTTCCTCGACGAGATCACCGGCGGCGCCATTCCCAAGGAGTACATCCAGCCGGTAAACCAGGGCATCACCGAGGCGCTGACCTCGGGCGTGCTCGCTGGCTACCCGGTCGTCGACGTGCGCGTGCGACTGACCTACGGCTCGTACCACGACGTCGACTCCTCGGAGATGGCCTTCAAGATCGCCGGGTCAATCGCCGTGAAGAAGGCGGCGCGCCTCGCGAGCCCCGTCCTGCTCGAGCCGATCATGGCCGTCGAGGTCGTAACGCCCGAGGACTACATGGGTGACGTGATTGGCGACCTCTCTAGTCGTCGAGGCCGCGTCGAGGGTATGGAACAGCAGGGCAATAGCCAAGCAATCCGTGCACTTGTGCCCCTAGCCGACATGTTCGGCTACGCTACGGACCTGCGTTCTCGTACCCAAGGACGCGCGACGTACACCATGCAGTTCAAGTCCTACGCTGAAGTACCTGACGCGATCGCCAAAGAGATCGTCGCCAAGGCGACCGGGGCGTAAGAGGCTGGGCAACCAGCGACAACAAGGTCCAAACCGTAGTCGGGGCGGGCCAAAAGAAGCACGACGGGTCCATATGGAACCGTCTCTAGACAGAAAGTTAGTCCCCGACAATGGCAAAGAAGAAGTTCGAGCGCACTAAGCCGCACGTAAACATCGGCACGATGGGCCACATCGACCACGGCAAGACCACCCTCACCGCGGCCATCACGAAGGTCCTTTCGACCCGCCTACCCGGTACCGCCTTCACGCCCTTCGATCAGATCGACAAGGCGCCCGAGGAGAAGCAGCGCGGCATCACGATCTCCATTGCGCACGTCGAGTACGAGACGGCCCTCCGCCACTACGCCCACGTCGACATGCCTGGTCACGCCGACTACGTGAAGAACATGATCACCGGTGCCGCCCAGGTCGACGGCGCCATCTTGGTGGTCGCCGCCACCGACGGTCCCATGCCACAGACCCGCGAGCACGTGCTGCTCGCGCGTCAGGTTGGCGTGCCCTACATCGTCGTGGCCCTCAACAAGGCCGACATGGTCGACGACGAGGAGCTCCTCGAGCTCGTCGAGATGGAGATCCGCGAGCTCTTGACGAGCTACGGCTTCCCCGGTGACGACACCCCGATCGTGCGTGTCTCGGCGCTCAAGGCGCTCGAGGGCGACGTGGAGGCCGGTGACAAGGTCATGGAGCTCATGGACGCTGTCGACTCGTTCATCCCCGAGCCCGCCCGCGCCACCGAGAAGCCCTTCCTCATGTCGATCGAAGACGTCATGTCCATCACCGGCCGCGGCACCGTAGTGACCGGCAAGGTCGAGCAGGGCATCGTGAAGGTCGGCGACGAGGTCGAGATCGTGGGCCTTCGCCCGACGACCAAGACCGTCGTGACGGGCATCGAGATGTTCCGCAAGCTCCTCGACCAGGGTCAGGCCGGCGACAACCTCGGCGCGCTGCTTCGCGGCACGAAGAAAGAAGACGTCGAGCGTGGCCAGGTGCTGTGCAAGCCCGGCACTATCACCCCCCACACCACCTTCGAGGCCTCGGTCTACGTGCTCACCAAGGAAGAGGGCGGCCGCCACAAGCCGTTCTTCGCGAACTACCGTCCGCAGTTCTACTTCCGCACGACCGACGTCACCGGGACCATTGAGTTGCCCGCGGGCACCGAGATGGTCATGCCCGGCGACAACACCGAGATGACGGTGACTCTGGGCAAGCCAATCGCCATGGAAGAGGGCCTCACCTTCTCCATTCGCGAGGGTGGCCGCACGGTCGGTTCCGGTCGCGTCGTCAAGATCCTGAAGTAGGTAGGACATGGCCGACAACCGACAGATGATCCGTATCCGGCTGAAGGCCTTCGACCACGGCGTCTTGGACCAGTCCACCGCGAAGATCGTGCAAACGGTCGAGCGCACGAACGCACGCGTGCAGGGCCCCGTGCCGCTGCCGACTGAGAAGCACCGCTACACGGTGGTTCGTGGACCCCACAAGCACAAGGACAGTCGCGAGCACTTCGAGATGCGCGTGCACAAGCGCCTCTTGGACATTGTCGACCACACCGCCAAGACCGTCGACTCGCTGCAGCGGCTGGACCTTCCGGCCGGCGTGGACATCGAGATCAAAATCCGTCAAGTCTGAGTTGCGCCGCCGAGCGTCGCCTTGCGCGCCCGGGGCCCGATGGTGTACCGTTAATAGCCCCGATCAATGCGACGGGGTGGAAAAAAGAAGTGTTCAGTCGCCCGTAAGGGAACCCTGAACCGAACCAGTCGAGCGCTCCGTTCGGGTTTAGTAACCCGGCGGGGCGTCTGTGTGTCGGACTTACCGACGTGCGGATCATGAGAGAAGAGGCACACGTGGCGACCAAAGCGATCGTCGGCGAGAAGGTGGGCATGACCCAGGTCTGGGACGCCCAGAATCGGGCCATCCCGGTGACCGTGGTCCGGGTCAGCCCCGCTCGCGTCGTCCAGGTGAAGACACCGGAGAAGGAGGGCTACTCGGCCCTCCAGGTGACGTGGGGGACCCGGCGCATCTCGACCCTCTCCAAGCCGGAGCTCGGCCACTTCGACAAGGCCGGCGTCACGCCGGGCAAGAAGCTCGTGGAGCTGCGCGTCGATGACGTGTCGGGCTACTCGGTCGGCCAGGAAATCCTCTGTGACGCCTTCGAAAAGGGCGAGATGATCGACGCGACCGCCGTCTCCAAGGGCAAGGGCTTCGCCGGTGGTATGAAACGCCACAACTTCTCCGGACAGGGCGCCGCGCACGGTAACCACAAGCACCACCGCGCCCCTGGTTCGATCGGCGCCTGCGCCACGCCCGGGCGCGTCTTTAAAGGCACGAAGATGGCCGGGCGCATGGGCGGCGGCCAAGTCACCACTACCAACCTCGAAGTGATCTCCGTCGACGTCGAACGTAACCTCGTGCTCGTCAAGGGTGCCGTCCCGGGCCCGCGCGGCGGTGTCGTGGTCTTGCGCACCTCGGTGAAGAACCCGATGAAGGCCGGAGGCCAGCGATGAGCGACGTCTTTACCCTGCGCGGTCCCGTGAAGAAGGACCGACCCGAGCCCGCGAAGCGCTCAATCACTCGAAAGTCACTGAGCGG
>JAYVNV010000132.1:0-3698 GCA_043758265.1 Acidimicrobiaceae bacterium | reverse complement strand
TGGCGATTTCGGCAGTTTTGGTACAGCCATTTCGTTTGTTTTGGTACAGCGAAAACGGCGTTTTGGTACGGCACCGACCTGAGGTGATCTCGACGTAGTCGTGAGAGAGGGCACCGGGCATTCTTTTGGTCACACCAATGATCAAAGGAGCCCAGGTGCCCCGTCCCCATTCAACTATGCGCCAGATCCGCGAGATACTTCGACTGCGATTTTCTGAGAATTTGAGTCTGCGCGACGTGGCGTCGTCGCTCGACATGCCCTTTACTTCGGTTGGCAATCACGTCCGTCGTGCGCAGAGGGCTGGGGTGAGCTGGCCCCTTGGCGACGACCTCGACGACGACGCGCTCGAGCGTCTGCTTTTTGGCGACGCCGCTCCCTCGAGCACAAAGCCGGAGCCCGACTTTGTGATGGTTGATCGTGAGGTGCGCAAGAAGGGAGTGACCCTCATGCTGCTGTGGCTCGAGTACTTAGAGGTCCACCCCGGCGGATACCAATACACCCAGTTCTGCGTGCGTTACCGCACGTGGAAGGGCCGCGTGGACGCGGTGATGCGCCAGAACTACGTACCGGGCGAGAAGCTCTTCATTGACTACCCCGGTCTCACGATTCCTCTCTACGACCCAGAGACATTACGCGAGGTGAGTCGCTGCGAACTCTTTGTCACCGTCCTCGGCGCAGGATCTCTCCTCTACTGCGAAGCAACGCCGAGCCAAGAACTCGAGCACTGGGTCATGGCCCACACTCGCGCTCTGGGCTACTACGGTGGTGCGCCGAAGATTTTCGTGCCCGACAACTTACGCTCGGGGATTTCTTCGGCGCACCGTTACGAAGCGCTCGTCAACCCCACCTACCTCGAGATGGCGCGTCACTACGGCTGCGTGGTCATCCCCGCCAGGCCCTACAAACCCCGCGACAAGGCCAAGGTCGAGTCCGGGGTCCAGGTCTGCGAGCGATGGATCATCGCGCGCCTGCGCCACGAGCGCTTCACCAACCTCTGGGATCTCAACGCCGCCATTGCGCCCCTCGTCGAAATCATCAACGACCGACCCTTTAAGAAGATCGAGGGTTCACGACGTTCGCTCTACGAAGAACTCGACCGCCCTACCCTCGCACCCCTACCCCTCGACCCTTACGAGTTCGCCACCTGGAAACAAGTGCGCGTGGCCCGTGACTACCACGTCGAGGTCTTGCGGCACTACTACTCGGTCCCTTACTCCCTCGTCGGCAAGGTCGTCGACGTGCGGGTGAGTGAGAAGGTCGTTGAAGTCTTCTTCAAGAATCGTCGAGTGGCCAGTCACGAAAAGGCCTTTACCCGCAACGAGTCGCGCACCGACTTAGCCCACATGCCGGCCAGTCATCGTCGCCACGCCGAATGGACGCCGGCGCGCTTGGTGGACAACGCCACGCGCATTGGTCCCAAGACCCAGGCGTTCATTCTGTCGCTCCTCGAGGACCGCCCCCACCCCGAGCAGGGCTTCCGCTCGGCCCTCGGCGTGATTCGCCTCGAATCCAAATACGGCCCGGTCCGTCTCGAGGCGGCCTGCGCGAGAGCACTCTTCGCCCAGACCCATTCGATGCGCTCGGTCGAGTCGATCTTGCAGCACGGACTCGAGCGCGCACCCCTCGTGACGGAACCAACCCGGGCCCACCCCGATCACGACAACATCCGTGGCCCGGATTACTACCACTAAGGAGAACAATGCTGCTCAACCCCACCATCGAGGGCCTGCGCGCTCTACGACTTCCGGCCATGGCCCAAGGTCTCCAAGAGCAACGCGAGCACCCCGACTTAGGCGGCTTGTCCTTTGACGAACGACTCGGTCTGCTCGTTGACCGAGAGATTTTGGCGCGCCAGAGCCACCGTTTAGAGCGCATGTTGAAGAACGCCAAACTGATGCACGGGGCGGTGATCGAAGACCTCGACTTCTCTGGTCCGAGGGGACTCGACAAGGCGGCGTTCAAGACGATCGTCGGTTCTGACTGGGTGGCGCACCACCACAACGTCGTCATCGTCGGGCCGACTGGCGTCGGCAAGAGTTTCGTGGCCTGCGCCTTGGCCCACCAAGCAGTTCGCGACGGCTACGCCGCGCTCTACCTACGCGTGCCGCGCCTCCTCGACGATCTACGCGTGGCCCGGGTTGACGGTCGGCTCTCACGACTGATGGCATCGCTCTCGAAAGTCGAGGTTCTGATCCTCGATGACCTGCTGATTCGTCCGCTCTCGAGCGACCAAGCCAGCGACCTGCTCGAGATCGTTGAAGACCGCAAGACTAAGTCCACCATCACAACGTCACAACTCCCGGTGAGTCTCTGGCACGAGGGACTGGGCGATGCCACCATCGCCGACGCAATTCTCGATCGCATCCTCGAGCGAACCCATCGCATTGAGCTGCAAGGCGTGTCGCGGCGGCGCCGCGACACCACCACGAAGGGTGATGTCAAGAAATGAATCACTCGTCCTCTACGATGATTTTGAAGGAGGTGAGTTAGGGAATACTTCTCGCGACGTCACGTCACGGGGTTGCATTCAGGGGTGTACCAAAACTCCGGAATGAGTGTTCCAATTCACCGGAATCGCCATCCATTCCAGGTCACTCTCGAAGTCGAGCATGACTCCACTTAGAATGATTCGGGTATGACCTAACGCCGAAAAACTCTCCAATACTGACTTCAGATTCCGGCTTGTCAATTCGACGAGCTCAGAGAGTGTTTTGGGCTGTGGATATACGCGATCCAGTTCGTCCGTGTCGACGATGGCGTGGCTGATGCCAGCTACCTCCAATTGGCGACCAACTTCCCAGGCGAGAGTGCTCTTCCCGATCCCCGTTGCGCCGCAGATAACAATGACGTCCACCCGATGACTGTACGTCTTGTTCGCTCGAATCTTCGAGTGCAGCGTCAAATCGAGGCAACGACAGTCAGTCAATTCCCCGCAAATTGATTCGTCTTAGTTTCGGGCGAACCATCTACGATGACGACAATCGGACGCTGTTGACGTCACCCCTCCAACACCAGGCGGCAAAATATCAATCAGTTTGATCAACACCATGAGCCGGTGGTGGCTCAATATCCGAAGGTTTGAGTCCCCGTCCGTACCAGTAGTACGGACCGATTGACTCTCGAGCAATCACAAAGTCCGTCCAATCATGAGCCCACGTCACGGCTTCAGACAGTGTTCCGAACTCGGGTGAATATTCGTGGATTCCAGCGAGATCATCCAGAAAGACGGAGTATCGATTCCCGTCGTCCGTTTCGTGTGGTGCAATGTATGCCTTGAGCACGTTGAACCTTACTTACTGCTAATGACTGTTCGGCGACACAATACCGTGGTTATGGATTTCGAACCGAAACATGGTTAGATCGTCAAATTCATCGCCATGATTTCACTCGCCAGTCGGAGAATCTGCAGGTCGGCCCCCTGATCTGAACCCGCACATAATTATCGCGACCCATTGGGGGCGGTTTCAAGCGGTCAGCGCAACAAGCTCACTCAGTTTCTCCATTGGTTTAAGGAATCCTAGATTTTTGCTAGGTCGGTCATTCAAACGAGGTATGAGGGAATCTTGTGTTCAACACCCTGAAGTGAGTGGCTCGCGAATTTCGTAGCGGGACTCGACTTCGTGCATCAACGTCAGTGACGAATCTAGCGCGGAGGTGTAACGCGAGAGGGCGTTCGTGCAACTTGTGGGACGTGACGA